>DASZMD010000041.1:0-2146 GCA_035551955.1 Solirubrobacteraceae bacterium
CGGCACCCCGCTCGCCTGAGCGTGGAGGAAGGAGTCGTTGCTCGTGTTCTCGAGCAGGCGGCGGACCAGGTAGGCCATCCCCGCCACCAGGTCGCCCACCGGGCAGTAGGTGCGCACGCGGAAGCCGCGCGCGGCGAGCGCGTCCTGGAGGTCGTCGCCGAGTCCGCGCAGGACCTGGAGCTCGAGGTCGCCGTCGCCTGCGCGGCTGAGGTGGTTGGCGGCGATGGCGTGGGCGATGGAGCGGAGATTGTGTGAGGCGATCGCGACGCGGACGGCGGGGCGGGCGTCGAGGAGGCGGCGGGTCAGGGCCTCGAAGTTGCGGTCGCTGTCCGCCTTGTCCTCGAACACGGGCACGGGCCAGCCGTGCTGGCCCGCCTCGGCCATCTCGTGGTCCCAGTAGGCGCCCTTGACCAGCCGAATGACCGGCGGCGGCGTGCGCTCCTGGGCGCCCGCCCACGCGAGGATCTGGTCGAGCTGCTCGGGGGAATCGCGCATGTAGGCCTGAAGCACGATCCCGGTCGAGGGCCCGTCGCGGAACTCCTCCTCGGCGAGGAGCGCGAGCACGAGCTCGAGCACCGCCTCGCGGGAGTCGAGCGACTCCATGTCGATGTGGACGTGGGCCCCGAGCGCCTTGGCCTCGCGGAGCAGCGGCCGCAGGCGCCGGGCGGCGTCGCGCTCGCCGAGCTCGGGGGCGTCGGGGCGCAGGAGCGGGGTGAGCGCCGACACCTTGACCGAGACGTTGGCCCGGGGGAGGGGGCCGCTCGAGTCGTGCTCGAGCGCCGGGCGCTCGGGCCAGCGGGCCGCCGCCCCCGCCAGCGAGCGCAGCGCGTCCAGGCAGCGCTCGGCGTATCGGTCGGCCTCGGCCTCGGTCACCGTGGCCTCGCCCAGGAGGTCGACTGAGCTGGCGATCCCCCGTGCCCACAGGCGGCGCAGGACGGCGACCGCCGCGTCCGGGGTCTCGCCGACGATGAAGCGATGGGCCATATGCCTGACGCCGGCGGCGGCCGCGGCGCCGAGCGCGGCCCTCCCCGCGCGGGTGTCGGCCATCTTGAGGGCGGCGGCGATCGGCGGCGGGCTGCCGGGGAGCTCGTCGAGGAAGCCGGTGAGATGGCGTGCGAGGTCGTCCACCCCGCGGCAGGCGGGGACCACGTCGACGAAGCGAAAGAGCGCGGCGCGGACCTCGAGGTCGGCGGCGGCGAGCTCCATCGCGCGCGCGTCGAGCGCCTTGACGGGATGGCGCGCCAACGAGGGAAAGGCCTCGGCGAGCTCGGCGCCCACGCGGCGGATCTCGGCCTCGAGCGGGTCGCTCACGGCCGGAACCTACCGCGCCGGCCATCGGATTCGGCGCTGCCGAATTTCACGTGTTGAGGATGTTCACCGCCCGCGCGACCACGAGGCCGACGGTGATGAGCGAGGCGAGCGCCTGGACGGACATGAGGACCTTGGCCATGGCGGTCAGGGGCATGGTGTCGGTGGGGCTGAACGCCGTCGCATTGGTGAACGAGACGTAGAGGTAGTCGATCAGGCCCGGGATCCACCCGGAGGGCGCGATCCGAGGCTGGGTCATCTGCGGGAAGAGGAAGTCGGGCTGGGCGTCGGGCACGAGCACGCGCCGCGTCGGCCCACCCCGGTCGAGCTCCCAGTACCACAGGCCGAAGAGGATCACGTTTGTCCCCCACAGCACCGCCCCCGCGAGGATCAGGGCGTGCCCTTTGGTGTTGCCGCCGCGCAGGAGGTAGTGGACGAGCTGCCCGAGCGAGTACAGGTTGACCGCGCTCACCACGCCGATCAGGCTCACCGCCACCCGGCGGCGCAGACTCGAATGCCTGACCTTGGGCCGCGGGGAGGCGATGAGGAGGCCGACGACGAGCAGCGCCTCGACGGCGGGGAGGAGCCACCGGGGGCCGATGGTGAGCTGGTCGGGAAGGCCGAGGTCGAGGAGGAGGGCGGCGAGGACGGTGGCCTGCGCGGGCCAGAAGGGGTTGCTGCGGTTGGCGAACGAGCGGACCGCGTCGGCGTCGCGCCGCACCGCTTCGGCATCGCGCACGACGGCTTCGGCATCCCGTTGGGAGCGCGATTCGCGACCGGGTTCGTCCTTGTCGGCCATGTGACGGAATGGATGATGGCGCTGTCGGCGGCCGGACGC
>DASZMD010000042.1:0-31993 GCA_035551955.1 Solirubrobacteraceae bacterium
ATCGCCGGCGAGCTCGACGAGGGCAATGTCGTCTTCGTCGTCGCCGACGACGGCTGGAAGTACCTGTCGTCGGGGATCTACACCCGGCCGGTCGACGAGATCGCGAATCTCGACTCCACCGTTTGGTGGTAGGCCGACAGCCCGTCACGCGCTAGCGTGGCATCGGCCGCGTGCCCAATCTGGCACGCCTTATGGCCCTGCCGCGACCATGCCCTCCGACGAGCTCCTCCCCGCTGACGCCTCGCGCCGCGCCTTCCTGCGCATCACGGGGATCGGCCTGGCGGGCGCCTCGGCCGTCGTCCTCTCGGCGTGCGGGAGCTCCAGGCCGAAGACGAAGCTCGTCGCCGGGTCGGACCCGCTCGCCGTTCGCCAGGCCGATATCGAGATCCTCAACAGCGTGCTCGACCTCGAGTACACCGCGATCGCCGCCTACACGGCGGGAATACCCCTTCTCACCGGGCACGCACACGCCGCCGCCGCCCAGTTCCTCGACCACGAGCTGTCGCACGCGATGAAGCTCGCGAGCACGATCAGGGGCGCGGGAGGAAAGCCCAACCGCCAGCCCTCGACCTACGCCCTCACCAACCCGCGCGACGCCGCCCAGGTCCTCGACACGCTGAGCACGACCGAGTCCTCGCTCATCGATGGCTACCTCACCGCCATCCCCAAGCTCGTGCCCGGCTGGCTGCGCGCCGTCGCGGCGGGCATCCTCGCCAACGAGGGTCAGCACGTGTCGGTTCTCAGGCTGCTCCAGGCGCAGCCCCCGGTTCCCAGCGCCTTCGTGACCGCCAGCGAATGAGCGAGCCGCCGGTGATCGAACGCGACACGACCAGACGCGAGCTCCTGCGGGGCGGGGTGGTGGGAATGGCCGCGAGCGCCGGGGTCGCCCTCGCGGCCACCTGCGATCCCCCGGAAGCGCTCGCCGCCCCCGTGATGGGTGACGTCGGCGCCGTGCTCGTGTCCCTGCTCCGCGTCGAGAAGGTTCTCGTCCTCGCCTACGAGCGCGCGCTGGCGAGCGGGACCTTGGCCCCGCAGGCCAGCAAGCTCGCGTCGGCCTTCCTCGCTCACGAGCGAGCGCACTTCCACGCGCTCTCGGTCCACTTGACCGATCTCGGCGCCACCGTCGCGGTGGCGCCCACGACGACGGCGGCCTTCGAGTCTGAGCTACGCCATCTCCGGGTCAGGCGCAGCCTCGCCTCGCTGCGCACCCAGCGCGAGCACCTCCGCTTCCTCACCGACCTGGAGACGCTCAGCGCCCGCCATTACCGCTTCGCCATCGCCCGCCTGAGCGCCGCCAAGCAGCTCAGGACGGCGGCTGAGATCATGGCCAACGAGGCACAGCACGCCACCGTCCTGCGCGAGTTCTTGAGCCCGGGGAACGTCAAGCGGGCGGTGCCGACGGGCTTCGTCGCCGGCCACAGCTGACGGCGAGCCGCGAGACCTGCTTACAGGTGGAGGAGGTGGCTCCAGAACCACACGGGTGCAAAGAGCGCCGCGGCCGCCAGCGCGGCCACGGCGACCATCGCCATGGTCATCACCCGGTTGCCGTCGCGGTTGTAGCGCGAGGCCCAGAAGAGGGCGAGGAACAGCCCGACCGGCGCGAGCGCGAGGGCGGCGAGGACGGCGATCGCGACGTGGAGCCAGTCGAGCCCGCCGGTCGAGAGGCCCCCGTACACACGCGCGCGCGGGAGCGCGATCCGGGGCCTGGCGCTCCGGGCCGCGCGGGCCGCCTCCAGATCGGTGCCGCACACCGCGCAGCCTGCGGCGAACGGCGTCACGGTCTGACCACAGCTGGGGCAGTTGGTGACGGCGCGGGGCACCCGATGAACGATACGACGGGAGGCGGCTGGTAGCCTCGGCTCATCGATGAAGCTCCCCCAAGCTCTGTACGACGAGATCCTCGATCAGGCGCGCGCGGAGGCCCCGAACGAATGCTGCGGCATGGTCGCCTCGCGGGACGGTGAGGCGGTGGAGGTCTACCCCGCCACCAACGCAGCCGCGAGCCCGCCGTACGCCTATGAGATCGACAGCGCCGACCTCTATCGGATCCAGATCGCGATCGACGACGCCGAGCTCGACCTCGGAGCGATTTACCATTCGCACCCGCGCAGCGAGCCCTATCCCTCGCAGACCGACATCAACCTGGCCTTCTACCCCGACGCGGAGTACATCATCGTCGGCCTGAAGGGCGCCGAGCCCGACGTGCGCTCGTTCACGATCAGGGACGGTCAGGTCGCGGAGGTCGATCTGGTCGTGCAGTGATGCGCGCTTCGGGCGCCTCAGGTGCGCTCGAGTGTCCGACGTGCGCCGCGAAGTACGCCCCCGAGGAGCGGTTCTGCCCGACCTGCGGCACGCCCCTGGTCCACGGAGGCGAGGCGGCGGTGAGCGATCCCCTCACCCCGCGCCAGGAGTTGGCGCGGAAGATCAAGCCGCAGTTCGCCGAGGGTGAGCTCGTCTACGTGGCCGGCGCACGCAATCAAGCCGAGGGCGAGTTCATCCAGGGTCTCCTGCTCGAGGAGGGTGTTCCCAGCCTGCTGCGGCGCAGCGCCGGGTTCGACGTCCCCGACTTCCTGGCCGCCGGACCGCGTGATGTCCTCGTGCCCCAGTCGGGTGAGATGGTGGCGCGCGAGGTCCTCCTGCAGGCGGAGATCATCTCCGCCGCTCCCCTGGAGCGGCGGGTCGTCGCTCCGGGCCGGCTCCTCGCCGGCCTGCTCGCCGGCGTCGCGCTCGTCTTCGTGGTGATCTGGCTGGGGACGCAGGTGCTCAGGTGATGGTGACGGCCAGCCGGCGCGTGACCCGCCCGCGGCTGAGCGTGAGGGTGTAGCCCCCGGCGCGCAGGGTCCGAAGCTCGCTCACAGCGAGCTGCCAGTGCCCGCGCGCGGTCGCCACGGCGGTGCCCGTCGCGTACGTCTTGTCCCTCCGCGACAGCGTCGCGCGATAGCCGGCCGCGCTGGTGGTGAACTTGACCGGGCTCGAGACGAGCTTCGTCGTGCACACGCGCTTGGTCACCTTGACCTTCCTGGTCTTGCCGCCGACCTTCTTCTTGACCGTCTTGGTCTGCGACTTGCAGGTCACGAGCTCGACCTCGCCCGCCGCGCCCCGGGGGCCCGTGGCGCCGTTGCTCCCGTTGGCGCCCGGAGGCCCCTGTGGGAGCTGGCCTCCCGTGCCCGCGAGGCTGACGCTCGCCGGGCTGTTCGGGTCGTTGCTGGCGATCTGGAGCGCGGCCGTGCGGGGCCCCGTCCCCTGGGGCGCGAAATTCACGGTCAGCGAGCAGGTCGCGCTGGGCGCGATCGGACCCAGGCAGCCGTCCGAGCCGACGAAGAAGTCGCCGGCGTCAGCGCCCATGAAGGTGAGGCCGGAGATCGACAGCGCCACGCTGCCGATGTTGGTCAGGCTGATCGTCTGAGGCGCGCTCACAGTCTCGAGCGGCTGCGTGCCCGGGAAGGTGAGGCTGCCCGGGGCAGCGACCGTGAGCGTCGGCGGGGTCGGGCCCATGGTGACCGAAGCCGCCGTGCTGGCCGTGGCCACCACAGAGCCCGCCGGGCCGAAGCTCGAGCCGGCGCCGGCGCCGCCGCCGCTTCCGGGCACGCCGCTGCTCCCACCTGCGGCGCCGCCGATGTAGCCGCCCCCGCCCCCGCCGCCGCCGAAGTTGCCGCCGCTGGAGGAGCCGCCCCCGCCCGCCACGCCCGGTCCGCCCTGCGTGCCCCCGTTGGTGCCCGCGCTGCCCCCGGTCGGTCCGGGCAGAACGCAGGTACCGCCTCCGCCTCCGCCACCGGGATTGGTTGTGGATGCGCCCTGGCCGCCCGCGCCCGCTGCGCAGGTGACTCCGCTGGCCGGTACCGCGCTGCCGCCGTTACCCCCGCCCCCGCCGCCGCCGGCGCCGCCCCCCCCGCCCGCGACGACCAGGCGCGGGTCTCCTCCCACGCCCGTGGGTAAGCACGTCCCCACCGTGGAGGAGCACGTCTGGACGTCTGAGGCACCGCCGCCGGCCCCAGCCTGCAAACCGGCGGTGCCGCCGCCCACGTTGACCTCCACATAGAGGGTCTCGCCCGCCGTCACCGTCACGTCGGAGGTTATCTGTGCCGCCGCCCCGGCACTTCCCCCGAGGCTCCCGCCGCCCCCAGCGCCGCTGGCGACAACGTGAAGGGTGCTGACGCCCGCCGGCACCGTGTAGCACTGCTCTGACCCGGTGGAGACGAAGGTCACCCGGCCCGTGGAGCACACCGCGAGCGCGCTCGGCGAGGCGATCAGGCACAGGGCGAACGCCGAGGCCAGGGCGATTGCGAAGGCCGGGGCCATCCTTACCGCCGCTCGCGGGGACATAAAACCGTGCATGCCCTTTCCTCCTCCGGTCAATGTGCAGAGCCGGGAGGAGCCTACCCCCATCTCGGCGGCGCCGCGAGCATCTGCCCCGCCGAGGCGCGGGCAGGCGCTATGACAGCGACTCGTCGAGCTCGCCGAGCGCGTCGGTGAGCTGGAGGTTCGCGGAGTAGTCGACGGGGCAGGCGATCACCGAAACGGTGTTCTCGGAGAGCGCCTGGCGCAGGGTGGGGAGGAGCTCGCCGGGCGCCTCGATCCGGTACCCGCGCGCACCGAAGCTCTCCGCATAGGCAACGAAGTCCGGATTGCCGAACGCGGTGTCGACCTCATGGCCGAGCTCGAGCTCCATCTTCCACTTGATCAGCCCGTACTCGTCGTCGACCCAGATGAGCACGACCAAGGGAATCCGCTCGCGCAGCGCCGTCTCGATCTCCTGCGAGTTCATCATGAAGGCGCCGTCGCCGGTGGCGACGAGGACGCGGGAGCCCGGGCAGGCGATCTTCGCTCCGATCGCCCCGGGGAGCGTCCACGCCATCGTCGACAAGCCGTTGGAGATCAGGCACGTGTTCGGCGCGTAGGTCGGATACAGGCGCGCCATCCACATCTTCAGCGCCCCGGTGTCCACGAGCACGATGTCCTCGCGCCGGAGCGCGGCCCGCGTGTCGGCGACGATGCGCGCGGGGGCGAGCGGAAAGCGGTCGTCCTCCTGGCCGCGCTCGAGCTCCGCGTCGATCATCTCGCGGATCCGCTGCTTGGGGATATCGGGCTCGAAGCGGGTGTCGACGGCACCCGCGAGCGCGTCCAGGGTGCGGCCGATGTCCGACTGAAGCCCGACCTCGACCTCGTAGTGGAGGTCGACCTCGGCGGGAAAGCGGTGGATGTGGATGATCTTCTTGTCGCTGTTGGGGTTGATGCGGACGGGGTCGAACTCCTGGAGCTCATAGCCGACGGCAATGATCGCGTCGGCCTGGTCGAAGCCGAAGTTCACGTAGTCATGGCGCATGAAGCCGACGGCCCCCAGGGCCAGGGGATGGTCGTCGGGAAGTACCCCCTTGCCGTGGAAGGTGGTGGCCACGGGGACGCCGAGCTCCTCGGCGAAGCGGCGCAGGGCGGCGCTCGCGCCGGCGCGGGCGGCGCCGTGGCCGGCGAGGACGATCGGGTTGCGCGCCGCGCGCAGGACCTCGGCCGCCCGGCGCAGCTGGCTGAGGGAGGGCTCGTCGGGGCGGGGGGTATTGACGATCAGGGGCCGGGCGCCTGCGGGGGCCACGTCGGTCTCGACGTCTTCGGGCACGGCCAGGTAGACCGCCCCAGGGCGCTCGGTCTGGGCGAGCTTGAAGGCCTTGCGGATCATCTCGGGCACCGCCCCCGGGGTGGCGATGAGCTCCGCCCACTTGGTCACCGGGTCGAACATCGAGACGAGGTCCACTCCCTGGTGGGACTCCTTGTAGGCGCGGTTCATGCCCACCTGGGCCGACAGGGCGACCACCGGGGTCGAATTGGTGGTGGCGTCGGCTACCCCCAGGAGCAGGTTGATGGCGCCGGGGCCGAGGGTCGCCGAGCACACGCCGGCCCGTCCCGTGAGGCGCCCGTACACCTCGGCCATGAACGACGCCGCCTGCTCGTGGCGCACGAGCACGTAACGGATCGACGAGTCAGAGAGGGCATCGACGAGGTGGATGTTCTCCTCGCCGGGGATGCCGAAGACGTGCGTGACACCCTCGTTCTCGAGGCATTGCACGATCAGCTCCGCGACGCTGCGGTCGGATCCTTCGCTCGACATCAGCCCTCCTGTTTGACGCATCGAATTCTCGTCCGCCAGCTTAGAGGTGCGATTCACATTCCAGCTGAGCGGGTATGACCGGATCCGCAGGAGAGAGAGACTTGGAGGAGGAGAGTTGTGCCCACCCGGCGCGATCGTGTTCACGCGCTCCGCATTATGCTCACGCTTGCCGTGATGCTCGCGGGAGCGTCGGCCGCCGGGTGCGGCGCAGCTTCCTCACAGGGTCCGGTGACCCTGAACTGGTACGTCTACCCCGAGCCCTCCGGGTCCTTCGCCTACGCGGCGAGCACGTGCAGCAACGACTCGGGCGGTAAGTACCGGATCGTCATGAATCTGCTTTCGACGGCCTCCGACCAGCAGCGGGTGTCGGAGGTGCGCAGGCTCGCGGCCGGCGACCCGTCGATCGATATCCTCGCCATGGACGTCGACTGGACGGCCGAATACGCCGCCGCCAAGTGGATCCTTCCCTGGCCCGCCGCGCAGGCCGCCCAGGTAACCCGCGGCGACCTCCCCGGCCCCGTCGCCACCGCGACCTGGAACGGCAGGCTCTACGCGGCCCCGCTGAACTCGAACACCGAGCTCCTGTGGTACCGCAAGGACCTGCTGGCCGCCATCCATCGCCCGCCGCCCACCACCTGGAGCCAGATGATCGACGACTCGATCCTCCTGGCCAAACAGGGCAAGCCCCACTACATCGAGGAGCAGGGCTCCCAGTACGAGGGCCTGACCGTGTGGTTCAACTCGATGGTCGACTCCGCCGGCGGCGGAATCCTGACCAAGAACGACACCATCATCGTCGGTCCCACGACCCAGGTCGCGGCCTCGATCATGCACCGCCTGGCGACCTCGCCCGCCGCCGACCCGTCGCTCAACGTCACCCAGGAGGCGCAGTCGGAGACCGCCTTCGAGCACGGCACGGCGGCGTTCCAGATCAACTACCCGTTCGTGTGGGCCGCGGCGCACAAGGACACGCCGAGCATCGGCAAGGAGATGGGCTACGCGCTGTTCCCGCGCGTCAACCCGGCGATCGCCCCCCGCGTGTCGATCGGCGGCTACAACCTCGGCGTCTCCTCCTTCTCCCAGCACCCCCAGCTCGCCTTCGACGCGGTCAAGTGCATGATCCAGCCGCAGTTCCAGCGGCGTGACGCGATCAAGGGCGGCCTCGCCCCGGTACAGGCGAGCATCTACGGCGAGCCCGCCTTCGCCAAGGCCTATCCCTTCCACGCCCAGATCAAGGCCCAGCTCGAGCACTACGGGATCCGTCCGCAGACTCCCGTGTACGCCGATGTGACGCTCGCGATCCAGAAGGCGCTCTCGCCCACCGCCTCGATCAACCCGACCTCGGTGGTGAGCACGCTGGGGACCGAGATCAAGGCCGCCCTGTCGTCGGAGGCGCTGCTGTGACTGGCAACGGCGACCGCTTCGCGGTCGCTGGCGAGTTTGCCTGCGGCAAACTCGTGGGGTGGAGCGATGAGTGGGGTGGAGCGATGAGGGGGGTCGAGCGATGAGTGCGGTGGCCGCCCGGAGTGAGACGGCCATTGCGCCCGCGCCGCAGCGGCGCCGGCTCTCCGATCGCGTGCGCGCCGAGCGGCGCTTGGCGGTGCTGCTCGTCGGCCCGGCGGCGATCGTGATGGTGGCCGTCACCGCCTATCCGGTTATCGACACGATCGTCCTCTCGCTCCAACGCGCCGACCTGCGCTTCCCGGGCGCGTCGAAATGGGTGGGGCTGAGCAACTACGGCGCCGTGCTGAAGTCCTCGGTGTGGTGGCAGGACGTGCTCCACACGATGATCATCAGCGTCATCGCCGTGAGCTTCCAGTTCGTGCTCGGGATGCTGCTGGCGCTGGCCATGCACCGCACGCTGGTGGCGCGCGGGCTCCTGCGCTCGATTGCGCTCATCCCCTACGGGATCGTCGCCGTCGTCTCGGCCTACTCGTGGAACTACGCGTGGTCGCTGACCAGCGGCTGGATCCCCAAGGTGCTGGGGCTGACGAGCGATCCCCTGAGCCACCAGTTCGGGACCTACGCGGCGATCATCGTGACCGAGATCTGGAAGAACACGCCATTCATGGCGCTGTTGCTCCTGGCCGGGCTGGCGCTCGTGCCCGACGAGCTCCACGAGGCGGCCCGAGTGGACGGGGCGACCACGTGGCAGCGCTTCCGGCGCATCACCTTGCCGCTGATGATGCCGGCGATCCTCGTCGCGCTCCTCTTCCGCACCCTCGACGAGGTGCGGATCTTCGACGTGATCTACATCTTCAACCAGGGCGCGAACGGAACGGAGTCGATCTCGATGCTCAACTACTCGACCCTGCTCGACCGCCTCAACCTCGGACTCGGCTCGGCCGTCTCGGTGCTCCTGTTCGTGCTTGTGGCCATCATCGCCTTCCTCTTCATCAAGGGCTTCGGCGCCGGCGCCGGGCCGTCGGGGAAGCGAGCGTGAGCGTGTCATGAGTCAGCGCGCCCGACAGCTCACCGGCTGGTCCTCGGCCTTCGTGCTCATCGTCGTCCTCTCGCTCGTGCCCGTGGTGTGGATCGTCATGCTCTCGCTGAAGACGCCGGCGACGGCGACCGACGGAGCGTTTATCCCCCACCAGTGGACGCTCTCCAACTATTCGGACATCTTCAAGCAGGGCATCTTCACGAGCGCGCTGCGCAACTCGATCGGGATCGGGCTGATCTCGACCGCCCTCGCCGTGCTCCTCGCCGCGATGGCCGCCTACGCCATCGCCCGGCTCGACTTCCCCGGCAAGCAGGCCATCCTCGCGGTGGCGCTCGCGGTCGTCATGTTCCCCCAGATCTCGCTCGTCGGGCCCCTCTACAACCTGTGGCGCCAGATCGGCCTCTACGACACCTGGCCCGGGTTGATCGTCCCCTACATGACGTTCGCGCTGCCGCTCTCGATCTATACCCTGTCGGCGTTCTTCCGCGAGATCCCATGGGAGCTCGAGCAGGCGGCCCAGGTCGACGGCGCGACGCCTTTCCAGGCCTTCCGCAAGGTGATCGCCCCCCTCGCCATGCCCGGCATCGTCACCACCTTCATCATCGTCTTCATCATCTGCTGGAACGACTTCATCTTCGCCATCTCGCTGACCTCGACGACCAAGGCCGAGACCGTGCCCGCGGCCATCGCCCAGTTCCCGGGCGCCTCGCAGTTCACGCAGCCGATCGGCGACATCGCCGCCGCCGCCGTGGTCGTCACCGTGCCCGTGATGGTGCTCGTGCTGCTCTTCCAGCGCCGGATCGTGGCCGGCCTGACGGCGGGGGCGGTGAAGGGCTAACCGGATAGGAGCATTTGCCATGGCTGAGATCGAATTCAAGGACATCACCAAGCGCTACCCCGACGGCTACGAGGCCGTCAAGCACATCAACCTCGACATCACCGACGGGGAGCTGATGGTGCTCGTCGGGCCCTCGGGGTGCGGCAAGTCGACCGCCCTGCGCATGGTCGCCGGACTCGAGGACATCACCGGCGGGGAGCTCAAGATCGGCGGCACGGTGGTCAACGACCGCGCTCCCAAGGACCGCGACATCGCCATGGTCTTCCAGAACTACGCCCTGTACCCGCACATGACGGTGCGCGAGAACATGGGCTTCGCGCTCAAGCTCGCCAAGGTTCCCGAGGAGGAGATCAACAAGAAGGTGAGCGACGCCGCCAAGATCCTCGACCTCGAGCAGCACCTCGACCGCAAGCCCGCCAATCTCTCCGGCGGACAGCGCCAGCGGGTGGCGATGGGCCGAGCGATCGTCCGCGATCCCAGCGTGTTCCTGATGGACGAGCCGCTCTCGAACCTCGACGCCAAGCTGCGCGTGCAGATGCGCACCGAGATCTCCCGTATCCAGCAGCGACTGGAGACGACGATGATCTACGTCACTCACGACCAGACCGAGGCGATGACCCTAGGCGACCGGATCGCCGTCATGCGCGCCGGCCAGCTGCAGCAGGTGGGCGCTCCCGGAGAGCTCTACTCGCGCCCCAGCAACCTCTTCGTCGCCGGCTTCGTCGGCTCGCCTTCGATGAACTTCCTCCCGGGTGAGCTCTCCGGCGACTCGGTGCGCCTGCCCATCGGTGAGGTCGCGATCACCGGAGAGCTCCGCCAGCGGCTCGAGGGGGGCGGCGGCGGCGGGCGCCGCGGGGTGATCGCGGGCCTGCGGCCCGAGCACTTCGAGGACGCCGCCCTGGTGGCGGAGGACAAGCGCTCGCGCGGCGTCGCCTTCCGCACCCGGATCGATGTCCTCGAGTCGATGGGCGCTGAGTATTACGCGTACTTCACGGTCGAGTCCGAGCGCGTCTCCGCGCGTGAGCTCGAGGAGCTCGCGCAGGACACGGGCGCCGGCGACCTGCCCAGCGCGGGCGAGGGCAACCAGGTGGTCGCGCGCCTCGACGCCGCGAGCCAGGTCCGCCAGGGGGCCGAAGCGGAGCTGTGGTTCGACGGGAGCAAGGTTCAGCTCTTTGATCTCGAGTCGGGGCAGAGCCTGTTGGGCGCGGGGAGCGGGGGGGCGCTCGCGGGGGCCGAGCGGCCGGCGGTTCCCTCGGCTTAGACTCATCCCATGCCCCGCTCGCGCTCGACCGGGATGCCGGGCGTCGACGCGCAGCACGACTTCCTGCGCGCCCGCCGCCGCGCGATGGTCGGCCGCCTGGCGGCCCGCCTGCGCGGTGAGCCCGACGACGTCGGCATCGTCCTCCCCTACGACGAGGTGCTCGAGGCCCTCGGCTTCGTTTCCGAGCGCTGGGTGGGGCTGCGCGTCGTCGCGCTGGACGCGATCATCGGCTCGGTCGGCCGCGGGCGCGACTTCGACCGCCGCTTCCGGCCCACATCGGCGCGGGTGCGGAGCCGGTGGGAGCAGATCGCCGCCGCCATGCGCCGCGGTGACTCCCTGCCGCCGGTGTCGCTGCACCAGATCGGCGAGCTCTACTTCGTCGAGGACGGGCATCACCGGGTGTCGGTGGCGCGGGCGCTCGGGCACTCGGACATCGATGCCAACGTGACCGAGGTGATCACGCGGGTGGGAGCCGAGAAGACGATCACCCTCGCCGATCTCCCCATGAAGGGGCACGAGCGCGTGTTCTTCGAGCGGGTCCCGCTGGCCGGAGATGCCCGGGGGGAGGTCCGCCTCTCGGACCCGTGGGATTACGCCCGGCTGGCCGAGGGGGTCGAGGCGTGGGGCTTTCGTCTCAGCCAGGAGCGCGGCGAGCACATCGAGCGCGAGGAGACGGCCGATCTCTGGCTCAAGACCGAATACCGGCCCGTGGTGGCGATGCTGCGCGACGCCGACATGATTCGCGGCTGCACCGACACCGAGGCGTACATGCGCGTGGCCTCCGAGCGCTACCGCCTCCTGCGCACCCACCGATGGGACGAGGAGGTCATCCAGCACGTGCTCGAGGGCGAGCGCGGCCACCGGCGGCGAAGCTGAGAGTCACCTAGGAATCCCGGCCCGTTTACGGGCGCCATACGCCCCGCTGGATAGCCAATATGGATGCGCAAGCCCAGCTATCACGCGGGCCTGGACGGCCTGCGTGCCGCCGCCGTCATCGCCGTGCTCCTCTATCACGGTGGGGTGGGATGGGCGGGCGGCGGGTTTCTCGGCGTGGAGATGTTCTTCGTCCTCTCGGGCTTTCTCATCACCTCTCTGCTCGTGAGCGAGTGGCTCGGGAACGGGACGATCGCCCTGCGCGCCTTCTGGGCCCGGCGCGCCCGGCGCCTCCTACCGGCCTTGTTCTGCCTGGTGGCGGCGATCGGCATCTACTACGCCGTCACCGGCACCACCGGCGCCGTTCCCGGCCTCGAGGGCGACGGCATCGCCACCTTGCTGTATGTCGGAAACTGGCATCAGATCGCCACCGGGAGCAGCTACTTCGCCGCCACCGGCCCCGTCTCGCCGCTCACCCACACATGGTCGCTCGCGATCGAGGAGCAGTTCTACGTGGTGTGGCCGCTGTTGGTTCTCGGGGTTGTGGGGGTGGCGGCGCGGGTGGGGGGCGCGGGGCGTCGGCGGAGAGCCCTGTGGGTCTTGCTCGCGGTCAGCATCGTCGGGGCGGTCGTCTCGTGGGTCGAGACGGCGCTCCTGTTCGACGGGGGCGCGGGGCTGAACCGGGTGTACTACGGCACCGACACGCGGGCGTCGGGGCTGCTGGTGGGGGCGGCGCTGGCGATCGGGCTGGCGCTGCGGAGGCGCGACGGCGAGGGGAAGGGCGCGGCGCGCCAGCCCCGCCGGCTCCCGGCCGTCGCGGTCCTGGCCCTGGCCGCCGTACTCGTGTCCATGACCGCCGTGAGCGGGAGCACGGGATGGCTTTACCCATTCGGTCTCGCGGGGGTCGACGTCGGCGTGGCGGTGGTGATCGCGGCCGCCGTCCTGTGCCCGGCCTCGGTGCTCGCCCGCGGCCTCTCCTGGCGCCCGCTGCGCGCCGTGGGCAAGATCTCCTATGGCCTGTACCTGTGGCACTACCCGCTGTTCCTGTGGCTCGACGGCGCCTCGACGGGCCTGACCGGCGCCGCCCTGCTCGCGCTCCGGCTGACCGTCACCTTGGCGGTCAGCGTGGTCTCGTTCGTCGTCGTCGAGCAGCCGATTCGCGAGCGCAGGCTTCCCGGCTGGATGGTCCGGTCGCTGACCCCGCTCGCCGCGGGCGGCGCGGTGGCCTCGCTACTGGTGGCCTCGACCGCTTCCGCGCTCCCGCTCGGCGACCCCGCGGCGGCCGCGGTGGCGACGCCCGCCGCCAACCTCCAGGGCAGCGCTCCGGCATGCCAGGTGACGCTCACCGACACGAAGCAGTACGGCCTTTCCCCGCCGCCCGCGAGCAAGGCGGCGGGCTTCGAATACGCCGCGCTCGGAAACCACATCCTGAACTGGAGCGGGTCGAGCGTGAAGACCTTCAACACCTGCCCGCCTCGGAAGGTCCTCCTGGTCGGGGATTCACTCGCCTTCACCCTGGGGCTGGGGATGCTGGCCGATGAGCAGCGCTACGGCGTCGAGCTGGCCGACGCCGGCATCCTCGGCTGCGCCTTCACCACCCAGGGAGAGCTCGACGTCTCGGGCGTGTGGCAGGCGCAGTCGGCGGGCTGCCCGAACGCGCTGCAGACGTGGGCGCAGGAGGAGCAGGCCCTGCATGCCCAGGCCGTCATCGTCGAGCTCGGCTACCGCGACCAATTCAACTGGCGCGTGAACGGCCACGTGATGCATCTCGGTCAGGCCGCCTTCGACGCCTACGTGCAGCGACAGATCGATCAGTATGTGAAGGTCCTCGGCCGCGGCGGCACGCACATCCTCTTCCTCTCGGTCCCGTGGTCAACGCCCCCCGCGCAGCCCGACGGATCGCCGAGTCCCGCCGCCTCCCCGGCCCGCCACCAGCAGATCAACGCTCTGCTCCAGGCCGCGGCTCGCCGCGACCCCAAGCACGTGCAGGTGCTCGACATCGACAAAACCGTTTCGCCCGGCAACCACTACCAGGCCAAGGTCAACGGCCAGCTGTGCCGATTCGACGGCGTCCACTTCACCCTCTACTGCAGCGAACTGCTCGAACCCTCGGTGCTCGGGACGGTGCGCAAGATGATCGGCTAGCTCGCCGCGCCGGAACCGGCGGGGCCGACGGCGCGGGCCGCTACATTCGCGCGGTGAAGCTGTCCGGTCTCGCCCGTTCGCGACGCCGCTTGTGGCTCATGGCCGCCGGCGCCGTGCTCCTCGGCGCCAGCGGTCTCACGCAGCTCGGGGATGCCGCCGCGGCGCGCAAGCAGCATCGGTACCACTCGCCCCTGGCCGCCGCGGTGGCGGCGGCGCGGTGGCAGTCGCGGGGCGGTACGCACTGGGTGGCGACGTGGGGCGCGAGCCCGCAGGGCGCGGTGCCCGGCGACCGCGCGGCGCGCGGATTTCAGCGCCAGACCATTCGCAACATCGTCTACACGAGCGTGGGCGGGTCAATGGTCAGGGTTCGCATCACCAACGCCTTCGGGGTCGTGCCCCTGCGCATCGGCGCGGCGGGCATCGGGGTGGAGCGCTCGGGGGCGGCATTGACGCCGGGAACGGCCTTCGCGCTCTCGTTCGCGGGCCGGCCCTCGGTGGTGATCCCGCCGGGGTTCGCGGCCGTCAGTGACCCCGTCCCCCTCGCCGTGCTCCCCCTCCAGAAGCTCGCGGTGAGCGTCTACCTGCCCTACCGGACCGGGCCCGCCACCCAGCACGTCGGCGCCATGCAGGTCAACTACCTGGCCACCGGCGCGCACGCGCTCGACCCGCACGCCGCCGCCTTCGCGGTCCAGACCCGATCGTGGTACTTCGTCGACCGGGTCGACGTCCTCAGTCCCCCCGGCGTCCTCGGGACCGTCGTCGCGCTCGGGGACTCGATCACCGAAGGCGTCCACTCGCCCACCAACGCCAACGCCCGCTGGCCCAACGACCTGGCCCGGCGTCTCGACGCGCTTCCCGGCGCAACCCTCGGAGTGATCGACGAGGGGATCGGGGGGAACCGGGTCCTCAATCCCTCGGCGTGCTGCGGGATGGACGCCATGGCCCGCTTCGGAGCCGACGTGGCCGGCCAGCCGGGCGCCAGGGCGGTCATCCTCCTCGAGGGCGTCAACGACATCGGCTTCAGCCGCCACCTGGGAGCCCTCACCGCGCCCCACGCCGACGTCTCCGCCGCTGAAATCGTCGCCGGCTACGAGGACATCATCCGCCAGGCGCACGCCGCAGGGCTGAAGATCTTCGGCGCCACCCTCACCCCCTTCGGCGGCGCCAGGTACTGGACGCCGGGGGGAGAGGCCAAGCGCGACGCCATCAACGAGTGGATCCGCACCAGCGGAGCCTTCGACGGGGTGATCGACTTCGCCTATGCGCTCGCCGATCCGCGCTTCCCCGCCATCCTGGCGCCGGCCTACGACAGCGGCGATCACCTACACCCGAGCGCCGCCGGCTACCGGGCGATGTCGCGTGCCGTCGACCTGGCCATGCTCGCCTCGGCGGCCGCTACGCGGTCCCGCGCCGCCGAGCGGTGAGCCACTCCTCGAACTCGGTGGCGACGATGCGCTCGCCGTGGACGCCTGCCGCGTCGGGGGAGGCGAGCCAGACGATCGGCGCGGCCATGATCGCCGGGTCGAGGAGGCGGGTACGCGCCTCGGCGTCGAGGTCGTCGGGGATCATCCCCGTCGCCGTGGCGCCCCCGGGGAGGAGGATGTTGGCGGTCACGAGGCTCCCTTCGAGGTCGGCGGCCATCACCCGGGCGAGCGCCTCGACGCCCGCCCCCGACGGCCCGTAGGGCACGAACCCGCGCCGGACCATGGTCTGCTCGTTCATCGAGATCGTCACCACCCGCCCGCCCTCCGCCGCCAGCATGCGCGGAACCACGGCGCGGGCGACGAGAAACGACCCCACGACCTTGGTCTCGACGACATCGCGGAAGCCGCCGGGGGAGACCTTCCAGAACGGCTGGGGGTCGGTGAGGAAGCTCGGGTTGACGGTGCGCATGCCGATGCCGGCGTTGTTGACCAGGACATCGACCCCGCCGAGGCGCTCGTAGGCCTCCTCGACCGCGGAGTCGACCGAGCCCTCGTCGCGGACGTCGAGCTCGAGCCCGACCGCGCCCGCGCCGAGCTCCTCGGCGACGGCCTCGGCCCGCGCCCGGTCGCGACTCGTGACGGCGACCGCGGCGCCGGCCTCGGCGAGCGCGGCCGCCATCGCCCGCCCGAGCCCGCTCGTGGCTCCGGTGACGAGCGCCCGCGTGCCGGTGAGATCGCTCATGGGGGAATTGTCGCTGAGAGCAGACAACACCTTTCTTCGCCCCCTCTTCACCTCGCGTGAGGGGGGCCTCGGCCGGGTCCGGTGTACTGGCTCCATGAAAAAGCTCCCGATACCCACGAAGCTCACCAAGCAGGCCGAGCGGGACCGGAAGACGGCCCGTGCCTTCGACGGATGGGTCACGACGAGGATCCGTTCGGGCGCCGCGCGGCGCCGCGCTCAGCGCTTGCTGGGCAGCGACCGCGCGTAGGCGACGCCGCGGGCGACCCAGCGCTCGAGCTCGGCCTGGGTGCCCACGCCCTCGGGGTCGACGCGCAGCCATCCCCGCATGGCGCGGCCGCGCATCACGAACGCCTCGGCGTGGGGCTGCTCGAGTAGGGCATCGATCTCCTCGGGATCGACGCGCAGGAGGAGGCCGCCCTGGCCACTGGCGCTGACCGACATGTTGCCGCCGACCAGGAAGGCGAGCCCGCCGAACATCGCTTTCTCGGTGAGGCCGGGCTCGGAGGCGACGAGCTCGCGGATACGCTTGGCGAGGTCTTCGTCGTAGGCCATAGTGGATTATCCATGCGCGGTGAGCAACTGGAGGTCCTGAACGTGGCGTCCTTGCGGCGGCGGATGCTCGCCCCGCTCCTCGATACGGTGCTGGTCATCGCCGCGACCGGGCGGATCCTCCGAGTGGCGATCGAGCTCAGCCGGCGAGATGGCGAATCGTTTATCGAGAAGCGGCTTGAGCGCGCGGCTGAGACCGGCAGGCCATTTGGCGTGCCCACGCGATGGGAACGCGCGCTACCGCTCGTGTCCCTCATCTCCGCGGCGCCGACCAGGAACATGCGGAGCCCCGGTTTTCGCCTGCTCCACCTCCGGCGTGTCGATGCCCGCACCGGTGGGCCGGTGACGATCCGCAGCGCCGTGGCTCGCGAGGCCGTGAGCGTAGCGTGGGGATCCTGGATCCGGCGCCGGCGCGGGCCTGCCGAGGATCCGCGCTCGTGGGCCGGGCAGGTTGCGTTGCTTGTGGCTCCCCAGGCCGTCGTGTTGCTCTCCCGGCGAAATCAGGCACTTCCCGACCGTGTCGCGGGCATCCTGACGGTGGTCGACGACGGCCCTCGCGCACCTTCAGAAAATATTTGCCCAGGGTAGGTTTCAAACCCGGCCGGGGGGAGCAAACTAGCTGTGCCCTGTCAGGGAACTGCGCCCCCACTTCCCTGACCTTGCAGAGGGCCCCGGACGGGAAGTCCGGGGCCCTCGCACCTTTTTAAGGGCCGCTCACGAGCCGGGAGAGGACGACCTGGGAGCGGGTGCGCTGGAGCCGGCCGTCGCGCTGGAGGTCCATTATCAGGCGCTCGAGGCCGGCGTTGTCCTCGGTGTGGACGCGGGCGATGGCGTCCGCCTCGCCGGTGACGCTCCACGCCTCGACGACCTCGGGATGGCGCTTGAGGATCCTCGCCACTTGGTCGAGGAGCGTGCCGGGGGCGAAGAAGAGCTCGACCAGCGCCTCGGTGCGGTCGCCGAGGGCGGCGTGGTCGACGATGGCCGTGAAGCCGCGCAGCGAGCCGGTCTCGCGCAGGCGGTCGACGCGCCGCTTGACGGCGGGGGCGGAGAGGGCGACGTGGCCCCCGATGTCGCCGTAGGTGCGCCGCCCGTCCTCGACGAGCAATGCAAGAATCTGTCGGTCAATTGCGTCCGTACAGGGATTTATTGCACAGATCCGGTTCGATTTGGCATCGACAGCTAATTTCTTGGGGAATATGATCGAGCCAATGAGTGCGCTGCGCGACTCCCCGGGGTGGGCGCCGCCCGCGGTGCCTCGGCGGGCGCGGGTCCTCTTCGACGAGGCCCACAGCGAGGCGTGGACGATTCGGCCCGAGCTGGCGCGGGCCATGCAGCCCTCGCACCCCCACGACTCCTCCTACGCCCTCGCCGCCGCCAGGCTCGCCGAGGGCGACTTCGCGGTCGCCGCCAACATCGAGGCGGAGCTGAGCGCAGAGCTGCTCGGGGATGTCGACGTGCTCGTCGTCGCCCATCCCTCCGACCCGGCGTGGGAGCGGACGACGGGCACGGGATCGCCGCGCTTCACGGCCACCGAGCTCGAGGCGATCGAGGGCTTCGTCCGGGCGGGCGGGGGTCTGATCGTCCTCGGCGAGACCGAGAACGACAAGTACGGACACAATCTCAACGACGTGCTCGCCCCCTACGGCCTGCGGCTCGAGAACGAGACCGTCCAGGACTACACCGACCACCATCTCAGCTCGCCGAGCTGGGTGCTTGGAGACCTCGTGGGCGGCGAGCGCGGCGGCGGCGGCGATCTCCTCGCGCGGGTCGCTGCCGTGTGCTTCTACCGCGCCACCACCATCACCGCGCCCGCCCATGCGCAGGTGCCCGTCCGCGCGCGGGCGTCGGCCACCAGCGCGGGCGCCCCGATGATCGCCGCGGTCGAGCACGGCGCCGGCCGGGTGGTCGTGCTCGCCGACTCCGACCTGTTCGGCGACGACTGTCTCGAGGATCTCGATCACGCCGAGCTGTGGCGGAACATCGTCTACTGGGTCGGGGCCCGCGCCTTCGCCTCGCCGGTCCGCCCGGAGCGCTCCCCGGCCCAGGCCGATCCGGCGTGGGCCGAGCTCCGCGACGCATGCAATGCCCTCGCGCTCCTGCAGTCCGAGGACGGGTCGATCGGCGCGCCCGAGCCCGGCGCCCAACGCCACGTCGCCGGCATCACCGCCGCCATCACCCGCCTGAAGCCCCGCTTCCCCCACCAGCACGCCTATCTCGACGCCGTCCTCGCCGATCTCGACGCCTGGTCAGAGCAGGGCTTCCCCCGGCCCGATTTCACGCGCGCGCTCGCGCACCTGCGCCCCGACGAGCACCGCGAGGACGGGGCCGAGCACCTCGTGGTCATGCCCATGTACAAGCAGAATGCCTCGCGGGCGACGTGCTTCGAGGCGCTGATCGTGCGCGTGCCGTGGCCCCAGTGGGCGGCCGAGCTCGAGCGGACGCGCTATCAGAACGCCAAGTTCGTCCCCGTCGAGCTCGTCGACTACACGCGCGGCTACGACAGCGAGTGCGCGGTGCTGTTCCCCGAGATGGTGTCGGTCAAGGAGCGGCCCGTGAACAACTTCGGGGCGATCTTCTGCGACCGCGAGGCCGAGCGCTTCCGGCGGGTGGTGGGGGCGGCGGCCGAGCTCCTGAGGCTGAACGTGCCCCCGGACGCGGCGTGCCTGCTCTCCTCGCCGTCGCTCTCGCGCGACGCCTACGTCCTCTGGGACCTCGTCCACGACCGCAACCACAGCCACGGCGAGCTCCCCTTCGATCCCTTCATGATCCGCCAGCGCGCGCCCTACTGGATGTATGCGCTCGAGGAGCTGCGCTGCGACCTGATCGCCTTCGGCGAGGCGGTGCGCCTCGAGGAAGAAGGGTTCGCCTTCGCGCGCCATGTCCAGTACGCAATCCTCTTCGACCGCCTCCTGCGCTTCCCGATCACCGGCCCACGCATGCGCAACTACGACGGGCTCGGTGGACAGCTCCTGTTCGCCCACCTGCACCGCCACGGGCACGTGCACTGGACCGATAACCGGCTCACCGTCGAGTGGGGAACCGTCGCCGACGGCGTCGCCGCGCTGCGCCAGGACGTCCTCGACCTCTACCGTGCGGGCATCGACCGCTCGAAGCTCGCCCATTGGATCGCCGGACACGACCTCGTCGCGGCCAGCGTGCCGCCCGCCGCCGGCTCCCGATGGGCCGCCTCGGGGCGCGATCTCGAGGAGGCCGAGGATCCGCGTTCCTACCTCGACCTCGTGCTCGCGGACGAGTTCCCGCTCTCGATCTTCTACTCCTCGCTCAAGGCCAAGCTCGCGGCCGGATGAGGGGCTTCGCCTCCGACAACCAGGCCGGCGTCCATCCCGCCGTGCTCGAGGCGATCGCGGCCGCCAACGTGGACCACGCCGCGAGCTACGGTCACGATGCCTGGACCGATCGCCTGGCGACGCGCTTCCGCGAGCACTTCGGCGAGGCGGCGCAGGCGTTCCCGGTGTTCAACGGGACGGCGGCCAACGTCCTCTCGTTGCGCGCCTCCTGCCGCCCGTGGGAGGCGGCGATCTGCGCCGAGAGCGCCCACCTCAACGTCGACGAGGGCGGCGCCCCGGAAGCGATCGCCGGCGTCAAGCTCCTGGCCGTCGAGAGCATCGACGGCAAGCTCACGCCCGAGCTCATTGCCGGCCCCGCGCGCGCCCGCCGGGGCGACGAGCATCAGGTCCAGGCGCGCGTCGTCTCGATCTCGCAGAGCACCGAGCTCGGGACCGTGTACAGCGCCGACGAGGTCGCCGCTCTGGCCGAGGCGGCCCACAGCCATGGTCTCGTCCTCCACGTCGACGGCGCCCGCCTCTCGAACGCCGCCGCCGCGCTCCAGCTCCCGCTGCGGGCTCTGACCACCGACGCCGGGGTCGACGTCGTCTCCTTCGGCGGGACCAAGAACGGGCTGCTGGGCGCGGAGGCAGTGGTCTTCCTCAACCCCGAGCTCGCCGAGGGCTTTCCCTACCTGCGTAAGCAGTCGCTCCAGCTCGCCTCGAAGCTGCGCTTCCTCTCCGCCCAGCTCGACGCGCTGCTGAGCGACGAGCTCTATCTCCGGCTCGCCAGCCACGCCAACGCGGCGGCCGCCCGTCTCGCCGCCGCCGTCGAGTCCCTGCCGGGCGTCACCATCACCCGGCCCGTGCAGGCCAACGCCGTGTTCGCCACCCTCCCGCCCGGGGCGGCCGAGCGCCTTCAGGAACGCTTCGCCTTCTATGTTTGGGACGAGTCCTCGGGCGAGGTGCGCTGGATGTGCGCGTGGGACACCACGGCCGAGGACGTCGACGCCTTCGCCGGGGCCGTGGCCGAGGTCCTCAGCGCACGGTGATCCGCTGGACGCGGCTCGTGACCGCGCGCGCGGCACTGGCCGGGAGGTCGGCGAATCCCTTCGGGTAGGTCCAGCGCAGCCGGACCGAGCCGCTCGCGCTGAACCGCACCGGAACCTCGAAGGCGCTCGCCGATCCGGTGACGGTGACCGTGCGCAACGTCCGCCAAGCACCGCGCGACCCCGGGCGGAACTGGATCTCCGCCGGCGGTACCGAGCCGGTGTCGCGCTCGGCGTAGCGGGCGGGACGCACGTAGCCCCACACCCCAAGCGCGCGCCCGCGCCGCGTCGAGGTCACGGGCAGGTACAGGGGGAGGCGGAAGGCCGCGTAGGTCGGCTTGGGGGTGCCGTTGAGGAACAGCAGGCCGCTCGAGAAGCCGCTCAGGCTCGGGCTGCTGGGAGGGCCGGGCGCGTCGTAGAGGAGGTACTGGGCGTCCGAGCGAAGGCGCCCATCGCGCCACTCGATGTACTCCGACCAGTTCAGGTAGTACGCCGCGGAGGTGGGGGACAGGAACACGCACCCGCAGGTCGAGGGCGGGGGATTGGTCTGGAAGCCGAACTCGGTGTTGTAGACCGGGAGGGGGGCGGCCACGCCGTACCGCGCGCGCAGGCGATCGAGCGCCCGCTGGAGCGACGGGAGATCGGCGAGACCGGCGTAGTCGGGTTCGTTGGCGGGGGAGGCGAGGTCGGGACGCCCGACCTGCCCCGGGGTGTAGAGGTGGACGGCGAAGCCACTGGCCGCGAACAGCCCCGGGTTCTGGGCTCGGAACCGAGCGGAGGCGGCGGCCGTGGTCGGGCACCGGCGGGCCGCCGCCGCGGCGCCCCGCAGCTCGCGGTAGCTCGAGTCCACGCAGTAGAGGGCGCGGAGGAAGCGCAGCGGGACCATGCCGTTGGCGACCCCGGGCACGTTGGCCCCGCGGGGCGCGGTCTCGCCGATGAGGATGGTGTCGGCGCCGTGACCGGTGCCGTGGAGGGCGGCCCAGGCGCTGTCGAGGAGTTCGCGGTACAGGTAGGGCGAGACCTCGACGGTGCCGATGGCCTGGGGCGCGAGCTGGTAGCCGTAGTTGGGCTCGTCCCAGATCGACCAGAAGGTGACCGCGGGCAGCGGCGATGAGCTGCCGGGAGGCGTGTAGTGGCCGTCGTACCGGGTGCCGACGGCTGTGACGAAGTCGCCGAACTGGGTCGCGGACGGCTCGTAGACGCCGGGGTTGTGGGTGGCCGTGCCGCGCGGCGCGGGGACGGCGGCCCACACGGGGGCGGGGCCGGTGAGCAGGAAGGAGACGTTGATCCCGCGGGCCGCAGCGGCCCGGACGGCGGCGTCGTAGGGCGCCCACTGGGCGGCGGCGTAGGCGGCGGGGCTGGTGGCGTTGAACCCCGGTGGCCGCGTGCGTGAGGTGGGAGCGGGCGCGAGCGATGTCCAGCCGATCGAGATCCGCACGTCGGTAACTCCGAGCGAGCGGAAGGTGTCGAGGGTGCCGACGGGGTCGGAGAGGATGTGCGGCTGGTCCTGGAAGATCGTGGCCAGGCTGCGTCCCAGGCCCTGCGAGGTCGAGCTCGAGCCACCGCCGCCGCAGCCGGCGCACAGCGCCGCGGCCAGGGCGCCCAGCACAAGACTTGCGGTTCGGCGCCGCATCACAACCCGGCCCTACCCGGAATGCCCACGTCGGTACCCTCCGCGTATGCCCGAGGCCCCGACGCTGTTCGTATGCCACGGCGACGACCGCGCCCCAAAGCTCCATCCCTGCGGCCGCGTCCAGGAGGCGCTTCGCGGCGCGGGCATCGAGTACAAGAAGGTCGTCGCCGCCCACGGGAGCCCGATCCCCTTCCTGCGCAAGGGCTCGCGCGACGAGCTCCGGGAGGCGACGGGGACGGAGAAGCTCCCGACGCTCAAGCTCCCCGACGGGACGGTGATCAGCCACTCGCGCGAGATCCTCTCGTGGATCGAGCGCCAGAAGTAGCGGTCGCGGCGGGCTCAGGCCGCGCGCCGTCGCCCGACGCCCCGACCGCGGCCGCGCTTGGCGGCCAGTAGCTGCTGATCGGCGGCGTGGAGCAGCGCCGCCACGCTGATGCCGTCGTCGGGGAAGACGGCGATTCCCATGCTCGCGTGGACGGTTTCGATCCCGGCGGTGACCCCGGCGACCGCATGGGTGATGCGCGAGGCCAGCCGCTGCGTCCCTCGTGCCTCGGTCTCGGGGGCGAGGACGCAGAACTCGTCGCCACCGATCCGCGCGACGGTGTCCTGGGCGCGCATCGAGCGCTCCAGAGCGGCGGCCACGCCGCGCAGGAGATCGTCCCCGGCACCATGGCCGAAGCGGTCGTTGAGGAGCTTGAAGCCGTCGAGGTCGAGCATGACCACCGCGAACGGCCGCCGGGCGCGGGTATGGCGCGCGATCTCGTACTGGGCCCGCCATAGGAGCGAGCGGCGGTTGGCGATGCCGGTCAGGGGGTCGCTGAGGGCGAAGTCGCGCATCGCGTCGCGCTCGCGGGCGAGCCGCTCGCGCAGGCCCACCAGGACCCCCGCGCTCACGGCGGGAACGAGCACGGCGAGCAGGGGGGAGGGCAACGGGTGCAGGCGCATCCACGCCACCGAGGGCAGGGCGGCGGCGGCGAGGACGGTGCCGGCGCCGAGGGCGGCTCCGGTCCGCGTCCGGGACGCCCCGCAGGCGAGGAGGACGCAGGGAAGGCAGAGCCAGAAGGCGCTGCCTCCACCGATGAGGAAGACCGCGCCCGCGGTGACCAAAGCGAGCGCGGCCACGCGCAGGAAAACCGGACCGCCGCGACGCCGGCCCCCTCGCGCCCCTCCGCGCTCACGGTGACGGTCGCGGTCGCGGTCGCGGTCCCGACCGATGCTGCTCATGGGCGTAGTGTCACGACTGTCCCGGACGCGAAGGCCGCGGATGGGCCTATGATCGCCGCGTGCGACGGATCGCGCTGATCCTCGGGGCCTTGGCGCTGTGCGCCGTTCCCGCGGTCGTCCTTGCCCATCCGCTCCCGGGCGCCCCCGCGTGCGAGATCTTCCCGCCCGACAACCCCTGGAACCAGCGCGTCGACCAGCTACCGGTGGCCACGGACTCGGCGGCGCTGATCGCCAGTATCGGGGCGGGCGCGCCCGTCCACCCCGACTTCGGCTCGGGTCTCTACCACGGCGAGCCGATCGGCATCCCCTTCGCCGTCGTCTCGCAGCGCATCCGCCGCGTGCCCGTGAGCTTCGAGTACGCCAGCGAGTCCGACGGCCACTTGTATCCGCTGCCGCCGCGCGTGCCCATCGAGGGAGGCCCGCGGTCGACCGGCGACCGGCACGTAATCGTCGTCGACCGCGACTCGTGCCGCGACTACGAGCTCTACGCCGCCCACCCGCTCGCGGGCAGCTCGTGCCAGCCGCGCGCTCGCCAGCCGGCCTCGCTTGATCGCGCGGCGCACGAGTCAACCAGCTGCTGGCACGCGGGCTCGGGTGCGATCTTCAATCTCCGCTCCGACCACCTCCGCCCCGCGGGCTGGACCTCGGCCGACGCCGCCGGGCTGCCGATTCTCCCGGGCCTGGCCCGCTACGACGAGGTGGCCCGCGGGGTGATCGACCACGCCCTGCGCTTCACGGCGCCGTGCACGGCCAAGGCCTACATCTATCCGGCGCGCCACGAGGCCTCGACGTGCTCGGGATCCTCGCTCCCGCCCATGGGCCTGCGGGTGCGCCTGAAGGCGGGCGTCGACATCACCCACCTGCCCTACCAAGCTCGCATCGTCGCCCAGGCGCTCAAGGCCTACGGGATGATCCTCGCCGACAACGGCTCTCCCTGGTACATCTCGGGAGCGCCGAACGCGAACTGGAACAACGACGCGCTGCACCTCCTCGACACGCTGACGGGCCGGGACTTCGAGGTCGTCGACACTCCACGCGATTGAACCGCCGGCCGCGCGCCTGCGTATAAGTCGCCATGAGAATCGCCATCGTCGGAGCCGGCGTATCGGGGCTCGTGGCCGCCTATCTCCTGCATCGCGAGCACGACGTGTCGGTGTTCGAGGCAGGCGACTGGGTCGGCGGCCATACCCACACCGTTCGCGTCGAGGCGGGCGAGGGAACCCATGACGTCGACACCGGCTTCATCGTCATGAACGACCGCAATTACCCCAACTTCGAGCGCCTCCTCGCCAAGCTCGGGGTGCCCACGCAGCCGAGCAACATGAGCTTCTCGGTCTCCGACGGGCGCGACTTCGAGTACAGCTCGGCCTCGCTCGCCGGCCTCTTCGCCAACCCACGCCATCTCACCTCCCCGCGCTTCCTGCGCATGCTCGCCGACGTCCGCCGCTTCCAGCGCGAGGCCCGCGAGCTCCTGAGCGGCGAGGGCGAGGGCCCCTCGCTGCGCGACTACCTCGAGCAGCGCGCCTACTCGCGCGAGTTCGTGGAGCGCCTGATCGTCCCCCAGGCCGCCGCCGTGTGGTCGGCGGACCCGCGGCAGATGTGGACGTTCCCGGCGCGTTTCCTCGCCCAGTTCTTCGAGAACCACGGCATGCTCGGTCTCGGCGGCCGCCCCCAGTGGCGGACGATCGCGGGCGGCTCACACCGCTATGTCGAGCGGCTGACCGCTCCCTTCACCGAGCGCATCCTGCTCTCCCGCCCCGTGACGGCGATCTCGCGCGGCGGCGATCACGTCGAGGTGACGCCCCGCGGGGAGGAGCCGCGGCGCTTTGACCGCGTGATCATCGCCACCCACTCCGATCAGGCACTCGCCATGCTCACCGATCCGAGCGACCGCGAGCGCGAGATCCTCGGGGCCATCCCCTACCAGCGCAACGAGGTGGTGCTCCACACCGACCGCCGGCTCCTGCCGCGCCGCCGGCGCGCCTGGGCGAGCTGGAATTACCACCTCGACACCGGCAGCGCCGCCTCGAGCGTCACCTACCACATGAATCGCCTCCAGCGCCTCAGCGCCCCGGAGGAGCTGTGCGTGACCCTGAACCTGAGCGACCGGATCGATCCCTCGCGTGTGCTCGGGAGCTGGAACTACGAGCATCCGGTTTACACCTCGGCGGGCATGCGGGCGCAGCGTCGCCGGGTGGAGATCGACGGGGTTGACGGCATCCACTACTGTGGCGCCTATTGGGGCTGGGGCTTCCACGAGGACGGGGTGGTGAGCGCACTGCAGACGTGCACCGCGCTCGGGGGACGGCTGTGAGCGGCGCGAGCGCGATCTACGAGGGCGTCGTCGCCCATCGGCGCTCGCAGCCGCGCGAGCACGCCTTCTCCTACCGGGTGGCGATGCTCTACCTCGACCTCGGCGAACTGCCCGAGCTCTTCGACGCGCATCCGCTGTGGTCGGCCCGGCGCCCGGCGCTCGGCTGGTTCCGGCGCTCGGACTACCTCGGGGACCCGGGCGTCCCCCTGGACGAGGCGGTCCGCCGCCTGGTCGAGGAACGCACCGACTACCGCCCCGCCGGGCCGGTTCGCGTGCTCACTACCGCGCGGTGCTTCGGCCACGCCTTCAACCCCGTGAGCTTCTACTACTGCTTCGATCCAGCCGGTGCCCAGGTGGAGGCGGTGATCGCCGAGGTCACCAACACGCCCTGGGGCGAGCGCCACGCCTACCTGTCCCGGGAGCTCACGAGCCGGCACGCCAAGCTCCTGCACGTGTCCCCTTTCTACACCCTCGATTACGAGTACGAGCTGCGCCTGAGCCCCCCGGGCGAGCGCCTCGAGGTCTCGATCGGAGCCGAGCGCGAGGGCCGGCGCGAGTTCCATGCCACGCTCGCCCTCGAGCGCCGGCCGGTGACCGCGCGCGCGCTCGCCGGACTGCTGCTCGGCGGGCTGCCGATGTCGATGAAGGTGAGTGCGGCGATCTACGCGCAGGCCCTGCGGCTGCGGCTCAAGGGCCTTCCCGTCCAGCCCCATCCCCGGGAGGCGGTGCGATGAGCGCCAGAGTGGCCCGGGCGGTCGTCGTCCGCCTGCTCCGCCGGCTGCGGGGCGGCCAGCTCACGGTGGTGGCGCCCGACGGGCAGACCTTCCGGTTCGGCGAGCCCTCCTCGCTTGCCACCACCGTCGTCGTCCGCGACCCGCGGACGTGGCGGGCATGGCTGCGTGGGAGTTACGGGATGGCGGCCTCCTACGCGGACGGGATGTGGGAGTGCGACGACCTCGTCGTGCTCACCAGGATCGCCGCGCGCAACGTCGCCGCGCTCGACCGGTTGCGCGCCCGCCTGGCCCCCGTCCGCCTCCCCGTTCAGCGCCTCACCCGGCGCGTCCACGCCCCCACCATCCGCCGCAGCCGCCGGCAGATCGCCGCCCACTACGACCTCGGCAATGACCTCTTCGCCACCTTCCTGGATGAGACGATGATGTACTCCGCGGCCTACTTCCCGACCCCCGAGGCGACCCTGCTCGAGGCCTCGCGGGCCAAGCTCGACCGCGTGTGCCACAAGCTCGAGCTCGCGCCCGAGGACCACCTGCTCGAGATCGGGACCGGATGGGGCGGGCTCGCCGTCCATGCCGCGGGCCGCTACGGCTGCCGCGTGACCACCACGACGATCTCCCGTGAGCAGTACGACCTCGCGGTCGAGCGCGTGCGCGAGGCCGGGCTCGAGGATCTCGTCACCGTCCTGCTCGAGGACTACCGCAACCTCACGGGCTCCTACGACAAGCTTGTCTCGATCGAGATGATCGAGGCGGTGGGGTGGCGCTACTTCGACACCTACTTCCGCCGCTGCGCGCAGCTGCTCAAGGCGGACGGGGCGATGCTCCTGCAGGCGATCACCATCGACCACAGCGCCTACGAGGTCGAGAAGGACGGGCGCAGCTTCATGAAGGACCTGATCTTCCCCGGGGGCTGCCTGCCCTCGCTCGAGGTCATCCGGCGCTGCGTCACCCGCACGGGGGCGCTGCGCACGGTCGAGGTCGAGGACATAACCCCCCACTACGTGCGCACCCTGCGCTGCTGGCGCGAGCGCTTCGAGGCCGCGACGGCGCGGCTCGAGGAGCTCGGCTACGACCACCGCTTCCGGCGCCTGTGGCGGATGTACCTGTGCTACAGCGAGGCCGGTTTCGCGGAGCGCCGCATCCAGGATGTCCACGTGCTCATCAGCAAGGCCGCGCGTCCCCGCCCGCGCCGGGCCGCCCGTCCGCCCCGGGAGGACGACTTCGCGCTCGGGACGGGCCGCGCCGCCTGAGGGGCTCAGCGCCCGCCCGCCAGGCGGGCCAGGTGCGAGCGCCACGCTCCCTCGGTGTGCACGAGCGCCCGGCCGCCGAAGGCCTTGCTGAGCGCGGCGCGCGAGCCCTGAGGATGCAGGCGGCACGCGAGCTGGACGGCGCGCCGCTCGCCCTCTTCGCGCACCAGGAGGTCGATCACCGTGCCGCCGAGGAGCGCCGCGTCGCGCAGGCCGGGGGGAAAGGAGGGCCGTCCGCCGTCATGGAGCCGACGCGCGATGGCGGGGCGGGCGTGCTCGGTCTGCCCCGAGAACCAGCGGGCCGCTCCTTCGAGGAGCCATGCCCAGCGGAGCTCGAGGCCGATGCGCCGGGGGGTGAGGCGGCGCGGGAGATCGTGGTTGTTCTCCTGGATGACGCGCCGCGTGTACAGCGCTGCCGGGGCCCGGTCGAGCATCTCGCGCGAGCCGGGGACGTTCGAGGCGCGGCCGGCGAGCGCGGACGGCGCCAGCACGTGGATCTCATGGGCGCCCGCCCACCCGGCGACGTACCGCCGGGCCGCGGGATCGGTGGCGACCCAGCCGAGAGGGAGCAGTGGGTTGGTGAGCGAGACCCCGACCGTCGAGGTATGGAGGACGACGGTGATCTCGCCCACCGTGCGCGGGAACACCCGCTCGAGGCGGTCTCGCGTCAGCTCGAGCGAGTGGAGGACGCGGTCGGCGTCGTCGGCGTCCCGGGACTCGTGGCGGGCCCGGAAGGACGGCGAGACCGACTCGACCCAGGCCATCTCGAGGGAACGCGCCCGCGCCGCCGGGGTGGCGGCGCGGAGCAGCGGACGCTCAGACGAGGACCGGCTGGCGGTCGGACGCGATCGCCGCGATCGCTTCCGAGGCGCGCTCGAACTCGTCGTCGGACAGGACCGGCGTGCCTTCGAAGGGCAGCTCGCGCGTGAGCTCCAGCCACGACCGGCATCCGCCGTAGTCCTCGCGGACCTTGACGGTGACCGGGCGCGGGATGCGATAGGTGCGCAGGAGCACCACGTGCAGCGGGTGGCGACGCTTCCACGCCAAGCGCTTCTCCGCGTAATCCGTCGTCCACACATAGAACGGCGACAGGGCGTCGACGGCGCGGCGGTCGGTGATCGTGTAGTGAGCGGCGACCTCGGCCCAAGCGCGGATCCGCACTCGGTCGGGCTGGGGGATGTCGCCGTCACGATGGAGCGCATGCGGCGGCGGCTCGCCGTCGCTCCAGACACCTTCTTCGAGTGCCCGGGTCAACTCCGGCTGATGAGACTCCCGCACCAGGTCTGACCGCTGATGGTCAAACGTCGGATAGAGGAAGAATCGGTCGTATTCAAGTTTGAAGTGCTTCTCGGGCTCGCGGATACCGCCCTTGCGAAGGGTGAGGAGCTGTTCGCCTTCGGCGAGAGCCCGTACGGTGACGGCCCATTCTTTGATAGCAATCGGCATTTATTAAGGGGGGGAGAGGGGGATTGACACCCGTGCGTGCAAACAGAACAAGTTCCGCAACGGGACGATGCATTCTACGCGACACTTGCGAAATTCCCAAATGTGCCAGCTAATTGAGAGTTTCGAGGTTTGTTTTGGAGAATAGCGTGCGAGCCATTGGCGGCGGGAACTATGGTACGTTGGCGCCGAGGCAGGATCGATAGGGGGCGGACACGATTACGGAGCTGATTACGTTCGAGATGCCGCGCACGGAGCGCGTTGTCCAGGGTCCGGGAGCGGTGGGCCGGCTTGCTGCCGAGCTTGATCAACGAGGGCTGTCACGCGCGCTCGTTGTGACTGGTCATTCGGTCAGCTCGTCGCCGGCCTTCGCGGCGCTCATGGAGAACCTGGGCGACCGCGTGGTCTCGGTCTTCTCCGGGGTCAAGGCGCACAACCCGATCGCCGTGTTGATGGATCTCATCGCGCGCGTTGGTGCCTCAAAGGCTGACGTGCTCATCGGGATTGGCGGTGGGTCCCCGATCGACGCCGCCAAGCTCGCCGCCCTCGGCGTGGCCGAGAACGTGTCCTCGGCGGAGGAGCTGGCGGACTTCGCGGTCCACTTCGAGTATCCGGACATCGTCCGCATCCGCTCGCTGACCGCCAGGCCGATGCCGACCGTCGCGATTCCAACCACGCTCTCGGCTGCGGAGTGGGACGGCTTCGCCGGCTCTGTCGACCATGAGCGAGATCTCAAGCTGGTCACCGCTTACGCCGAGCTCACGCCGGTCACGGTCATCCTCGACCCCGAGCTCGCCTCCCACACGCCTCGCGACCTGTGGGCCCAGACCGGCGTGCGGGCGATCGATCACGCCGTCGAGATCGCCTACGCCAAGAACGCCCATCCGTACACCACCTGGCTGGCCAACGGGGCGCTGTCGATCCTGGCCCGCAACCTCCCTGCGTCGGCTTCCGACCCGGAGAATTACGACGCCGCGCTCCAATGCCAGATCGCCGCGTGGATGTCGATCACGGGGGTCCACAACGTGTCGCTCGGACTCTCCCATGCCATCGGGCACCAGCTCGGCGCGCTCGGCATTCCCCATGGCGTCACCTCGTGCATCATGCTCCCTCACGTCATGCGCTTCCTCGAGCCCGTGACTCAGGAGCAGCAGGCCTCGATGGCGGCGGTGCTCGCCGAGGTCCAAGGCGACGGCGAGGATGCCAGCGCCGCCGATCGGATAGAGCGCCTGATCGACGAGCTCGGCGTGCCACGCCGAGTCAGCGACTACGGGATCCCTGCGGACAAGATGGCGGGCGTCGCGAGCGCAGCGCTCGGCGACATCGTTGTGCGGGAATCGCCCCGCAAGGTGGACGAGAAGGTCATCTACGAGCTCCTCGAGACGGTCTGGTAGCTGATGCTCGCTGCCTACTACGAGACCTCTGGAAGCTCAGAGGTGCTCCGGGTCGGTGAGATCGACGTCCCGGAGCCTGGCGCGGGAGAGGTGCGCGTGCGGATCGCCGTCTCCGGAGTCAATCCGACCGATTGGAAGGCGGTCCGCCGCGGTCGAGGCCTGACGAACGGCTTCCTGATTCCCAATCAGGACGGCGCGGGAGTGATCGAGGCCGTCGGCGAGGGGGTCGACCTGGCGCGGGTCGGTCAGCGTGTGTGGGTCCTGTTTGCCGCCTGGCAGCGTCGCTGGGGCACCGCGGCTCAGTATTCCGTCGTTCCCTCCGACCACGCGGCGGCGTTGCCCGACAATGCGCCCTATGAGCTCGGCGCCTCGCTGGGCATTCCGGCGCTCACCGCCTGGCACTGCCTGTGCGCCGACGGGCCGATCGAGGGCAAGACTGTCCTGGTGGCCGGAGGGGCGGGGGCGGTGGGGCACGCCGCGATCGAGCTGGCGCGCTATGAGGGGGCACGGGTCATCGCCACCGTCAGCAGTGCCGAGAAGGCCCGGCTCGCCGAAGAAGCCGGAGCCAGCGCGGTTGTCAACTATCGCGATGCCGACGCCAACCAGCAGATCAAGGCGCTCGCGCCCGAGGGGATAGACCGCTTCGTGGAGGTCTCGCTCGCCCGCAACCTAGAGCTCGACCTCGAGTCGGCTGCTCCCCATGCCGTGATCAGCGCCTACGCTGACGACGGCGGAGCACAGGCGAACGTCCCCATCCTCCGGATGGCCTTCGCCAATGCTGTCCTGCGCTTCGTCCTGATCTATACCGTTACCCCTGAGCAGCTACGGACGGCGATCGACGGAGTGAACGCCGCCGTGACGGCGGGCGCCCTCACCACCCTGCCGCTGCACCGCTTCCCCCTCGAGCGCATCCGCGAGGCTCACGACGCCGTCGAAGCAAGCGCGGTCGGCAAGGTGCTGGTCGACCTGGACTGAGCAGCCGTATTGACCCGGCCGCCCGTCAAGCACAACACGGCGACTAATCGGCCACACGCGGACGCTGAAAGATGACCGCCTCATGCGGGCGGCCCTTCGCGCGAAACCGCGCGAACCAACCGTACGGCCCGCCTTACGCGTGGCCGAGTAGCTCTGCAACGCCTTCCCAGCGCCTCCAATCCCGCCTGACAACCCTCCGCTAACTACCAAACGGGGCGGCCAACAGCTCCAGCTTCTCGAGCTTGCTCAGCGTCGCCTCGGCCGACTCGGAGGCCAAGAAGAACAGGACGCGGTCGATACCGCCGTCGGCGAAGCTCTCCA
>DASZMD010000043.1:0-9575 GCA_035551955.1 Solirubrobacteraceae bacterium
GTGCCCAGCCGGGCCACGCGCCGGCTCGTGTAGCCGGCGGCCAGTCCCGGTGGCCGGGAGTGTCACGCCACCCAGGCAGACACGAAACCCTGGGACGTATGTAGTCAGCGGTGACCCAGGTCCGGGCAGGCGCGGGCGGGCTCAACGGGGCCCGCCCGTCCGCCTGTCCCCGGCCGCGCGCGCCCGCCACCCCTCCGCTCCGCCCAGCGCCCCAACTGCTTGCGCCCTCAACTGTCTGCTACGATGACCCGCATGGAACTTGGACTTGCGACCTTCGCGGATCTCTCGGGGTCGGTCTCGCCCGAGCAGCGGATGCGCGACCTGCTCGAGGAGGTCGAGCTCGCCGACCAGCTCGGTCTCGACGTGTTCGCCATCGGCGAGCATCACCGCCCCGACTTCCTCGTCTCCTCCCCGGCCGTGGTGCTCGGTGCGGCGGCGGTACGCACGGAACGGATCCGCCTCTCGAGCGCGGTCACCGTCCTCAGCTCCGACGACCCGGTCCGCATCTTTCAGCAGTTCGCCGAGGTCGACCTCCTGTCCGGGGGCCGGGCGGAGATCATGGCCGGCCGCGGCTCGTTCATCGAGTCCTTCCCGCTCTTCGGCTATGACCTCGACGACTACGACGAGCTCTACGCGGAGAAGCTCGAGCTCCTGCTGAAGATCCGCGACCACGAGCGCGTGACGTGGTCGGGCCGCCACCGGGCGCCGCTCAAGGACGCCGTGATCTGGCCGCGGCCGGTGCAGGATCGGCTGCCGATCTGGGTTGCCGTCGGCGGCACGCCGCAGTCGGTGGTCCGCGCCGCGACGCTCGGGCTCCCGCTCACCATCGCCATCATCGGGGGCGAGCCGGCGCGCTTCCAGCCGCTCGTCGAGCTTTACCGCGAGGCCGCGCGGCGCTCCGGACACAATCCCGCCGATCTTCCCATCGCCATCAACACCCACGCCTTCCTCGCCGAGACCTCCGAGCAGGCCGACAGCGCCTTCGCCGCGCCCTATCTGGCGATGATGAACCGCATCGGGCGCGAGCGCGGGTGGCCGCCCTCGGGCCGCGAGGCCTACGAGGCGCTGCGCTCGCCCCGCGGGGCGCTGGCCGTCGGCTCCCCCGAGCAGGTCGCCGAGAAGCTCCTCTACGAGCACGAGCTCTTCGGCCATCAGCGCTACGTCGCCCAGATGAGCGTCGGGGCCGTCGCCCACCGCGATGTGCTGCGCTCGATGGAGCTCTTCGGGACGCAGGTGGCACCGCTCGTGCGCGAGGAGGTCGCTCGCCGCGAACGCGTTGAGAGCGCCGAGCCCGAAGTGGCCCGGCTCGCCGAGTAGCGCGCCCAGCTACCGTAGGCGGGGCGCCATGGAGGGTTATTTCGACGACAGCTCGATCCTCCGCAGGGTTCATCGGGAGCGGGCGCTGGCGCTGTCGGGCCCGCGCGCGCTGCTCATGCAGGCCGCCCATCCGCTCGCCGTCTCCGGGCTGCTCGCTCACACCAGCTCGCTCGACGATCCCTACGAGCGCCTCGCGCGCACGGCGCGCACGCTCGGCACCATCGGCTTCGGCTCGCGGGCCGAGGCCGACGCGGCCACGCGGCGCGTGCGGGCCATGCACCGGCGCGTGCACGGTGAGCTCACCGAGGCGGTCGGACCCTATCCCGCCGGCACGCCGTATCGCGCCGATGACCCGCAGCTCCTGCTCTGGGTCCTGTTCACGCTCGTCGACTCCGCCCTCGTCGTCTACCAGAAGTACGTCCGCTCGCTGTCGCGCACCGAGGTGGAGGCGTACTGGGAGGACTACAAGCTCATCGGCCGGCTCTTCGGCCTCCGCAAGCGCGACCTGCCGGAGACGATCGGCGACCTCGACGCCTACCGGCTGCGGATGCTCGAGGGCGAGGAGCTCTTCGTCACCGACTGGGCCCGCGAGCAGGCCAAGCGGATCGTCCTCGACCCGCCGCTCCCGCGCCGGGCGCGACCGCTGCTCGAGACGGTCAACTTCGTCACGATCGCGCTTCTTCCCGACCAGATCCGCCGCCAGTACGGCTTCTCGCCCCTGCCGCCGTCGATCGTGCGCAAGGTGCTGGTCGCCGGCGGCGCCGAGTACGTCAAACGCGCGGTGCTCCCGTTCCTGCCCGCGCGCCTGCGCCTGGTGCCGGGGCGGGCGTGAGCCACGCGCGCCCGCCCCGAAGTGCTCTCAGGCGGCGGGCTGCGCGTACCGCAGCGAGCCGGGGGTGGTCAGGGTCTCGCCCGTCTCGAGCAGCGTCTTCAGACCGGAGAGAATCATCGGCCAACCGCCGTAGAGCTCGCCGTGGGCGCCCTCGCGCAGCTGGTCGTGGATGACCGTCAGCCGGCAGGAATCCGCGACCTGCTCGATCTCCCACGTCACCCGCGAGGTTCCCTCGCTCTTGACGTCGTCACTCCACAGGGCGTCGAAGCTCTGCACGAGGCGCCGCGGGGGATCGACCTCGAGGTTCTCGCCCTCGCTGATGGGCATCCCCGGTTGCCCCGCCGCGTAGCGCGAGCCGGGCGTCCAGTCGGATTCGATCCCGACCCCGAAGGTGTACTTAGCCCTCAGGTCGCTGTCGGTGATCGCCTCCCACAGCCGCTCGGGAGTCGTCTTGATGTAGATCTCGAACACCTTCTCCATCGTCTTTTCCTCCAGTTTGTGCTTGAGCCCGCTCAGGGTCGCTGCCCAGGGCGCCGCGTACTTGCTCACCCACCGGTCGTGGACGAGCCGAATCGGGACGGGGTTCAGGAAGTGCAGCTTCTCGCGCCCGCGCCGCCGGGTCACGACGAGACCGGCGTCCTCGAGCACACGCAGGTGCTTCATCACTCCGAAGCGCGTCATCGGGAGCCGCGCCTCGAGCGCCCCCAGGGTCTGCCCATCCTCCTCGAACAGCTCGTCGAGCAGGATGCGGCGGGTGGGATCGGCGAGGGCCTTGAACACATCGTCCATGGCGAGGATGATATGTGACCATATGGTCACCTGTCAAGGCAACGGAAAATGGCCCCGGGGGGGCGAGCGGCGCGGAGGCGTGGGGCGACAGCCGACTCAGCCGCCGGCGCGGAGCGGGGCGATCGCCGACTCAGCCGGCGGGGCGGGGCGTGGGCGACAGCGCCGGCTTCGCGTAGCGCCGCTCGGGCGCATCCGGTGCCGCGGCGGGGGCGAGGGCGGGCGCGGAACCGTCCGCGTGGACGATGAGCACCGGAACCGGGCTGTGATGCAGCACGTAATGGCTGACGCTGCCGAGCAGGGCCGAGCACAGGGCGCCGCGGCCCCGCGAGCCCATCACCACCAGGTCGTGCCGGCCCTCCTTGATCTGGCGGACGAGCGCGAGCCGGATCGAATCCTGGGTGAGCAGGGTGGTCACGGGAAGATCGGCGGGCACACGGTCGCGCGCGCGACGGAGGATCGCCTCGGCCTCGGAGCGAGTCTCTTCGATCAAGGCCCCGGCCACTCCGGCGGCGGTGAGATAGGTGGTCGCGGGCAGCTCCTTGACCGCGGTCATGAGCGTCAGGCGAGAGTTCTCGCTCTCGGCGAGGTCGATCGCCTGGGTGAGAGCCTGGTCGGCATGCGGGGAGCCGTCGACGGCGACCAGGATGTTGAGGAACACCACTCCTCCTTCAAAGGTTTGTGTCGTGTTAACCCTATCGTGAAACAATATAGAACGTCAATATGACCGCCATCGTCGATTCGGACACGAAGCGCAGCGAGCAGGTCGAGCTCGTCTCGAGCCAGCTCCTCTCGCGTGCGGCACTGCTGACGCGGCTGCTCACCAAGCAGCTGGAAGGCGAGCTCTCGCGCACCGAGGTCGGGGTCCTCAACACCCTGGCCGGGGGTCCGCGCCGCGTCACCGAGCTCGCCGAGCTCGAGGGGCTGGCGCAGCCCACCATGACCCTGCTCGTCAAGCAGCTCGAGCAGCAGGGTCTGGTGCGCAGAGGCCGGGAGGTGCGCGACGGCCGCGTCGTCCTCGTCTCGGTGACCGAGCCGGGCCGGCGCGCGCTCGAGCGCTTCCGCGCCGAGGCTCACACCGCTCTGCGCTCCCACCTGGCGGAGATGTCCGACGAGCAGGTCGAGGCCCTCGCCACCACCACCGACGCCCTGCAGGCTCTCATCGCGCTCCTCCAGCGCGGCGCCGGCGGCTGACCCGCGGACCGGTACGATCCGCCGGTGCCCGATCCCGCCGCGCTCGTCGATGAGATCGCCAACGAGCTCGACCTGTGGCCCGGCGTGAGCATCGAGCGGCGCGCCGATGGCGCCGCCCTGGTGCGTTACGAGGAGGTGGAGCTGGGGGTCCTCTATCGCGACCGCGCCGCCGCCGAGCTGCCCTTTCTGGGCTCCGAGCACGACGAGCTCATCGAGCGCGGCGACGCCGAGCAGGCGCACGCCACGCCCGATTCCTACGGGGTCAGCCACGGCATCCACGGGCCGGCCGATGTCACGGCCGTGCTCGAGCTCTTCGACCGCCGCTACCGCGAGGTGCGGGGCGAGGACGAGCCCTACAGCTCGCAGGACCCGGCCTGAGCCTCAGGCGTCGCGGATCACCCGCAGGATGACGTCGCGCGGGCTCTTGCGGGCCGCCTCGAGCAGGGGCGCAAGCTCGTCGTCGTGCAGCTCCTCGGCGGCCTCGACGATCACCACCAGGGGCTCGATGCCGGTGCCCGCGTGCCTGATGACGCGGCGGACCTCATCGGCCTCGCGCTCGAGCGCCGCGGGCGAGGGCACGGAGAGGACGACCTTTCCGGCGGCGGGGGGCTCGAGATGCCCGCGCCCGTCGGTGGGGCCGCTCTCGACCACCACTTCGCCACCGGCCAGGCTCGCGGGCGGATTGGCCCTGAGCCACTCGTCGACCTCGCCGCCCCGCGGCACCTGGATGATGAGCGTGACGTCTCCGTCCATCGGCGTGGACCCTAGCGCTACTTGAAGGCGTGAAAGACGGCGCGGCCCTGGGCCAGGTTCTCGGGCGGGCGCACGCGGTGGCGCGCCAGACGCTGCAGGTAGCGCGGGGCGCGGCCGGCCGCGCGAGCGAGGCGGTAGGCGTTGGAGTCGGGAGTGACGATCTCCACCCGCCTGAAGCCGGCGACCTTGAGCATGGCCATGACGGCCTCCGGGTTCGGTCCCCACCAGTTCGTCGGATCCCAGCCGAGCTCGAGGCCGGGGTAGAAGGCCATCGCCGGGCGGCGGGTCCAGGTGAGGTCGACGTGGGTCTCGAGAATGAGCTGCCGGGCGGTCACGCTCGCCACCCGCTCGAGGGCGAGGAGGGGATGGCGCATGTGGTAGAGCACGCCGAGGAGGAGGACGAGATCGAAGGTCCCAATCCGGTCGGGCGCGAGGTCCATGACGTCGATGTCGACGTCCTCGACGCGGGAGTCGAGCGCCTCGCGGGCGAGCTCGAACCCCGCCTTGCTGCTCCAGCTCTCACCGCTCCAGGCGAAGCTGTCGGCCGCCACCACCCGGCTCGCGCCCCGCCTCTCCGTCTCGAAGGAGAAGAACCCGTCCCAGGCGCCGATGTCGAGGACGGACCGGCCGGCCAGGTCGGTCGGGATGCGGAGGATGTCGAGCCGATCGGCGGTCCGCTCGGGGGCGGGGGTGACGACACCGGGCGCGAGTTCGATGGCGTGAAACCAGTTGATTGTCGAGATCTGCTCGCGCAGAGCCTGGGGATCCATGAGCCGGTCAGAGTAACGGCGTAGGATCCGGGCCGTGGACCCCAGCACGGCAACGGTCTCCGACCTCGTCCGGCTCGCCGTCGAGGTGTGCGATCCCGACGATCGCGATGCCGATCTCGGCCACTTCGAGGAGCAGCTCGAGGACGACGACACCCCCATCACCGCGGTCCAGAACCTCGAGGAGCGGCTCGCCCTCGCCGCCGAGGGGGCCGACTACGACGTCGAGAACCCAGCCGTGGCCGTCGTCACCGCGGTGATCCTATATCTGGCCAGCAAAGGGGGACGCGGCAGCTATGACCGCGACCCCGAGGAGCTGATGCGACTGGCCGCGCGCGCCCAGTGGCACGGTGACCCCCCGAGCTACGTCGCCGACTGGCTCGCCGACCGCGGCGTCGAGGTCTGAGCCGCCCGCACTAGTGCAGGTACCGCTGCCAGTCGGCGGGGACCCGGCCGGCGGGACCAGGCACCGGCTGGTCGAGCGGGTGATGCTCGGGCGGGGCAAGCGGTGGACCTTCGTAGAACTGGTCGGTGGCGTAGCTCCAGAACCAATCCTCGCCGGGCTCGTAGCTGCGGATCAGTGGGTGCTCGTCGGCGGCGGCGTGCTTGCTCGCGTGCTGGGAGGGCGACGAGTCACAGCAGCCGACGTGGCCGCATTTGGCGCAGCGCCGCAAGTGCAGCCACCAGCCCTCGGTGGCCAAGCACTCGACGCACCCGGTGCCGCTCGGAGGCACTGACGGATCGATCGAGACACTCTCGGCTTCGCTCATGACCACTCCCTTAGGCGCGCGGCGATCGAAGTCAACGCCACCGAGGATACCGGCCGGACTCAGCGGAGCCTACGCCGGGCACACGGTGCCGAGGTACTCGCAGCCGTCGAGCGGATTGCCGTTGCAGTCGAGCCAGTTCGGCGCGCACCTGTCGATCACGCAGGTTCCACTCGCGCAGTGGGCCTGGGTCACGAAGGGCAGGCTGTTGCAGTTCACGCAGCCCGAGCCGCAATGGGCCGCGTCCGTCGAGGTGTCCGCGCACACGCCGCCGCACAACGTCGTGCCCGCCGGGCAGCCGCTGCACGTTCCCCCGCTGCAGGTGGCTCCGCTCGGGCACGCGGTGGTGCACGAGCCGCAATGCGCTGGGTTGCTCGAGAGGTCGACGCAGGCACCGCCGCAGTTGGTCTGCCCCGACGGGCACTGCGAGGTGCAGGTGCCGTTGGCGCACACGCTCCCGGACGGGCACACCGTCCCGCACGCTCCGCAGTGCTGCGGGTCGCTGGCCAGGGTGACGCACGCCCCCGCGCATATCGTCTCCCCGGCCGGGCACTGGGTCGTGCAGTGACCGGCCACGCAGGCCTGGCCGGAGGGGCACGCCGTGCCGCAGGCGCCGCAGTGGGCGGAGTCGCTGGTCAGCGACACGCATGCTCCCGAGCACATCGTCTGCCCGGCGGGGCAGGTGCACACGCCGTGCACGCAGCTCTGCCCGCTTGCGCATCGCGTGCCGCAGTGACCGCAGTGATGCGGGTCGCTGGTGAGCGATACGCATGCTCCCGAGCAGCGGGTCTTATGGGCGGGGCATCCGCAGCGGTGCTTGCCTGACTTGTGCTTGGGCGCGAGGCATACCTCGCCCTTCGGGCAGCACGAGCCGTTGCACTTGACCCGGTGCCCGGGACAGCGACCGGTCACCGCCGCCCAGGCGTCCCCCGGCGTCATCGCGGCCGCCCCGATGACGGCCGCGCCGCCGGCCCGGAGGACGTCGCGGCGCGACATCCCACCGCTCGCCAGCCCGCGGGCCAAGGTGTCCAGGCGGTCGTCTAAGCGCATCTAGGCTCCAATCTCGCTTGCGGTGCCGGCCAGTGCCATCACGGACGGGGCGCCGAGGGCCAGTTCGGAGGCAACCCGGCCGTGCCGGTCGATGAGGACCGCCGAGGGGGTGCCCGTGCTCCCGAAGGCGGCTCCGGCGGCGAAGGCGTGGTCGAGGGCGATCGGTGCCCGCAGGCCGAGCCGCTCGTTGTCGGCCTGCGACCCGGTCGAGACGAGCAGCAGCCGCGGTGCCTCGGGCGGCGCGGTCCGCTCGAAGTCACGGACGTCATCGAGCATCCGCTCGCAGAACCCGCAGTCCGGGTTCCAGAACAGGACGAGCGTGTCGCGATCGGGAACGGCGAGCTCGACGGGCGCGCCCGTGAGGTCGGCGAGTTCCAGGGCGGGGGCGGGCGCCCCGAGCGCGAGCGCCGTCTGCCGCGCGGGAACGTGGACCACCGGCAGCGAGGGCGTGCGCGTCGTGACTTCGACGAGGGCCGCGATCGCCTCGACGCCGGCCACGACGTCGCTGGCGATCCGCCCGTGGCCGTCGATCAGCACCGCGCCCGGGGTGCCCTGGGCGCTGTAGGCGTTGTAGACGGTGAGCCCATGGTCGAGCCACACGCCGGCGATGCCGTGCTCGCGTGCCTTGGCCCGGTTGTCCTGGGGTGAGCCGCGGGTGAGGACGGCGATCGTCAGCTCCCCGGCGAGCTCTCGCTGCCAGGTCGCGATCTGGGGCATGAGGGCACTGCACGGCCCGCACGCGGGGTCGGTGAACACGAGCATCACCGGCGTGTCGGCCGAGATCAGCGATTCCAGCGTCACGCTCTCGCCGTACAGCCCGGCAAGGGAGAACGCGGGCGCCGGCTCGCCGAGCGGGAGCCCCTGATGAGGGGGCGCTGGTCGCGCGGCGGCGGCCGGGTCGAGCTCTGCCTCGAGCGCTTCGATGCGCAGGAGCATCCGCCCGTTCTGCCGGAGCAGGGCCAGGAGCGCCCAGGCGGTGACGCCCGCCAGGACGGCGATCGCCAGCCCGCCGGCCACGGCTACCACGCCGGCGCCGTCGAGCCGGCCGATCCACCCCGTCGCGCTCGGCATGGCGTCGCCCCACCCGGCGGCGGCGACGAAGGCCGCGAGCGCCGCCAGCCCCAGGTTGCGGGCGAGGGTGCGGCGACCGGCGGGCGCGGAGTGGAGCTGGCCGAAGCAGTGGCAATCGGGCGCCTCTCCCCGGGCCATGCTGCGAGCGATGGCGACGATGAAGACGGCGAGCAGCGCGCCGGCGCCGAGGGCTCCCACGCGCGCTGAGGAGGCGGGGAGCAGCGCGGCGGCGATCGCCAGCTCGGCGAACGGCAACGCCGTTCCGAGCGGGGCCGCGACCCGCTCGGGGATGCCGAAGCCGACGACCGCCGCACGCGACCCCCTGAGATCTGCGAGCTTGGTGACCGAGGCGAGCGCGAACACTCCGGCGAGCACCACGCGAGCAGCGAGAAGCGCGGTGTGCACTTCCTCAGCTCGCCCCGACGGCCGGATCAAGGGTCATCGGCTAACTTGACGCCGAACCCGTGCCGATCCTTCCCGAGAAAGTTTCGGAATTCATCGCCGCCGCAGCCACTCGGCGAACAGCGGGTCGAGGAGAACCGGTCGCGCTCCGGCGTCGCGGCGGACGTTGCGCTCGTCGGCGACGAGGCGCTCGAGGGCGTCCTGGAGCGTCGAGCGCGCGATCCGATGCTCGTCGGCCACCCGGCTCCCGGTGGGCGCCTGGCCGTCGGCGAGCGCGAGCAGGACGATCCGCTCGACGCGTCCGATGCCGTCCCAGATCGCCTGATGGGCGTCGCGGGTCTCGGCGAGGCCGAGGTCGAGGGCCGCCGCCGCGAGGTCCTCGGGGGGGCCGGGCTGGTCGAGGAGGCTGTAGAGGTGATGGGCCAGGAGCACCGTCCGCTGCGGGTGCCCGCCGGTGAAAGCGAGGAGCTCGTCGACGGCGGCGCCCGCGTCGAGACCATCGGCGGCGAGCAGTGCTTCGAGGTCGGAGGCTGCCTCGTCGACGGGCAGGGACGGGAGCTCGAGCGGCCGCGCCTGTCCGTAGAACGGGCGCTCGCGATCGGAGAACAGGGCGCGCATGAGCGAAGGCTGGCTGCC
>DASZMD010000044.1:0-4780 GCA_035551955.1 Solirubrobacteraceae bacterium
GGGGTGAGCGCCAGCCTCGTCGGGCTGCCCGTGCTCGGCGCGCAGGCCAACGCCGCCCTGTCCTCGCCCTCCCGGCGCCTGTGGACCCTGCTCGCCGGCATCGTCGCCGTCGGGCTCGTGCTCCTGGCCGTGTTCCGCGACCCCCGGCGGGCCCTCGTACCGCTCATACCGATCGCGCTCGCCACCGGATGGTCGGCCCTCCTCCTGTTCGCGCTCGGGATCTCCCTGAACCCGATGTCGGCCACCCTGGGAGCGCTGGTGATCGCCATCTCGACCGAGTTCAGCGTGCTCCTCGCCGAGCGCTTCCGCCAGGAGCGGGCGGCGGGGCATGAGCTGGCAGCCGCGCTCGCGCGCACGTACCGCTCGACCGGCGCGGCAGTGATCGCCTCCGGCGTGACGGCGATCGCGGGCTTCGGCGTGCTCGTGGTCTCGGACATCAACATGCTCCGCGACTTCGGCCTCGTGACCCTGATCGACCTCACCGTGTCGCTCGGCGGGGTCCTGTTCGTGCTCCCGGCGGTGCTGGCGATGTCCGAGCGCGAGGACGTGCCCGAGCTCGCGCACAGAGCGCTCCGGCGAGCGGGCTCGGTCGTGCGCCGGCCCCGGCGCCGGCCGCGCGTGGCCTGAGCCCGTGAGTGGCGACGACGGTGACGACTTCGTCGTCACTTGCGAGTTCGCCTGGCGGCGAACTCGGGTGGTGGACTCATGAGTGGTGGCGACGGCCCGGACGCGCGCCCCGATCCGGGGGCGCCGGGCGCGGACGCGCAGCCCGATCCGGGGGCGCCGGGCGCGCCGCCGCTTGGGCTCGACCCCGAGCTCGCGGCGCGAGCCGCCCGAACCGTGCGCCAGAGCGGGCCGCCGCGGCCCGCCCCTCCTGTGGTCGACACGCGACGCTACCGGTGGATGATCGGCGTCTTCGGCCTCGTGGTCGTCGTCGTCGTCTCGCTCGTCTCGTTCCTCCAGCACGGCGTGGTGACTACGGGCGTTCCCGCCCGCCAGGCGCTGCGGGACTTCGCCGCCCCGCTGGCCAGCTCGAACCTGAACGGCGACGCCAATGTCGCGCACCCGACCTGCACCCTCGCCCGGCACGATCCCCGCGCGCTGAACCTCTGCCTGCTCGCCAAGCGCGGCCCGCTCGTGCTCGCCTTCTTCACCGGAGGCCAGCAGTGCACGCGGGAGGTCGACACGATGCAGGCGCTGGCGCCGCGCTTTCTCTCGGTGCAGTTCGCGGCCGTCGCGGTGAAGACGAGCCACGCGGCGGCGGCCCGCCTCGTCCGCGTGCACGGGTGGACGATTCCGGTGGCCTACGACGCCGACGGCGCGGTCGGCCTGCAGTACGGCGTCGATGTGTGCCCCCTGGTCGAGCTGGCGTATCGTGGCGGGATCGTGCAGGCTCGTCTCATCGGCGACCACTGGGCCGAGCCGGCCGTCCTCGCGCAGCGGATCCGCGTCCTCGAGGGGCCGCAGCCGCGATGACCGAGGAGGTCGAGCTCGACGCCGCCTCCGGATGGCTCGAGCCGCGGCTGGCGGCGGAGTTCCCGCGGCTGGCGCTCGAATGGGTGACGGTGCAGACACGCTGCGGGCCGAGCCCGCGCGCCCTCAGGGCGCGCCTGCGGGAGCTCTCCAACGGCTTCCGCGGCCCCACGGTGGTGGCGATTCGCCAGCGGCCCGTCGGGCACGCCTACCGGGTGTTCTTCCGCGAGATCGGACTCGATCCCGACGTCACCCGCATCCCGCTCGAGCAGGCCGCGCTTGAACGCCTGCTCCGGGGGCATTTCGCCTCGCGCGGCCTGCTCGAGGACGCGCTGCTGATCTCGCTGGTGGAAACGGGCATCGGCGTGTGGGCGGTGGACGGCGACCTCGTCGACGTGGGCGGTCTCGGGATCCGCATCAGCGTCGACGGCGACATGCTCGGCACCGGCGAGGACGCCAGTCCCGTCGCCGCCGGCCGGCTCGTCGTCGCCGACGCCGAGGCGGTCCACGCCATCCTCTTCGGTGACGTCGCCCCCAGCCACGCGCCCGGTGCGGGCACGCAGCGGGTCGCTCTGTTCGCCGTGCGGGTGGACGGAGTTCCGCAGATTCACATCGAAGAGGCCCTGTGGATCTGCGCGGAGGCATTGAGCGCCGGGTAGCGGCCACAGCCGCGTCTCCGGCTGGTGGTCGACCGCTGGAATCGGTACCCTGACGGCGTTCCAGTCGCCCGGCACGGGTCGGCGCCGTCGTACTACAGGAGGCTAAGTGGGGACGATCTCGGTCGCTCACGCTGTTCCGGAAGCACAGGTCGAGCACCAGGAGGCGCGCTGGCGTGACGCGCTCGCCCCCTACGCAGAAGCCGACATTCGCCGCAGCTTGGCGTGCCTGGCGACGTCGGTGGTGCCCTACTTCGCCCTGCTGGCGGTGATGTGGTTCCTGCTCCCCGTCTCCTATGCGCTCGTGCTCCTGGTCTCCGTCCCCGCGGCGGGATTCCTCGTGCGGACGTTCATCATCTTCCACGACTGCACACACGGCTCGTTCCTCCCCACCAAGCGCGGGAACACCTGGGTCGGTGTCCTCGTCGGCCTCATCGTCTACTCGCCCTTCCACAGCTGGCGCCACGAGCACGCGCAGCACCATGCCTCCTCGGGCGATCTCGACCGCCGGGGGATCGGCGACGTCGAGACCTGGACGGTGGCCGAGTACCGGCAGAAGCCGTGGCTGAGTCGACTCGGGTACCGCCTGTTCCGCAGCCCCTTGGTGATGTTCACGGTCGGGCCGATCTGGGCACTTGCGCTCGAGCCGCGGAAGGTCCCGATCCGGGCCCGGCCGCGCATCCTCCGCAGCCACGTGTTCACCGACCTCGCCCTCCTGGCCATCGTCGGGGGCATCATTCTCCTCATCGGGTGGAGCGACTACCTGCTCATCCAGGTCCCCACCATCGCCCTGGGGGGTGCCGCCGGCGTGTGGCTGTTCTACGTCCAGCACCAGTTCGAAGACGCCTACTGGGAGCACTCGGGAGACTGGAACTACGTCGACGCTGCCCTGGCCGGGAGCTCCTACCTGAAGCTCCCCAAGGTCCTCCAGTTCTTCACCGGGAATATCGGGCTGCACCACATCCACCACCTGCTCGCGCGCATCCCCAACTACAACCTCCAGCGTGCCCACGACGAAAACAAGTTCCTGCATCGGGCGCCGACGATCTCGCTGTGGCAGGGGCTTTGCGCGGTGCGCCTGAAGCTCTACGATGAGGACTCCCGCCGCATGGTCACCTTCGCCCAGGCACGGGCCATCGCGGAGGGTTCTGCCGCCTGAACGCCATGAAGCTCTCCGAGCGAGTCATCTTCGCTGAGGCCCAGACTCCGGTCCAGGAAGATCCACGCGCTCGTGTCGAGCTCGGTCAGCGCGCCGCCCGCCGCTCCCTGCGCCTCCAGATCGCCAAGCTCGAGCGCGAGTTCGCCGATGCCTTCGTCACCGCCTATCCGATGGGCGGCGTCGAGCTTCCCGCCGCCACCCCCGGCGAGCCGCGACTCCTCGACCTCGCGGAGCTCGAGCGCGTGCGCGACGATCTCGCCGGCCGCGTGCGCGCCGCGCGCCGGTCGATCGCCCAGCGAGGGGACGAGCAGGCGGCCAAGCGCGTGCTCCTCGAGCACATGCTGCTCGAGCCCGGCAAGCACCGCTTCGTCCGCGTCTCTCAGCACGATCTGGGCGAGCAGGGCTGCGGCGTCTGGCACGTCCGGCCCCGCCTCGGCTTGATCGGCATGCTCATGGGGTGGTGGCAGGTCAAGCTCTCCTCTGGCTGTCCGTTAGCCAGGGGTCGCGGCGAGGTGCCGCGACCCGTCTCCAAGCGCCAGCTGCCGCAGCTTCGCCGTCAGCCGAAGTCCCGCTGGAAGCGGCTTTAGCCGCTGCCACATATCCTCATATGGCATGCGTGACCTGCTGCGGATGGGTACGGGCGCGGCGCTGGTCGTGCTCATCATGTTCCTCGGGAGCCTCGGCCTGTGGATCGGCACGCCTCTCGGCATGCTGTGGATCGGATCGAAGATCCAGGCGGCCACGTCGTCGCTCGGGGCGGCCGTGGGGGTGATGTCGATCGGGGTGGTGTGCGCCATCCTCCTGCTCGCCGTCGTCCTCGTCAGGCTCAGCAACGCCTACCGTGCCCTCCGCCTCTCCAGCGGCCGCCAGGACCCAGGACACGTCGTGCTCGAAGGCGTCCTCGTCGTCAGCGCCGGCATCGCGGTGGTGGCCTTCGTAATCTGGTTCCTGCTCTTCGCCGGCGCCACGCCGGTGCCCCTCGGTATCAGCCTATGACGGCGAGGGCGACCACTTCGTGGTCGCTGGCGAGGGCGACCACTTCGTGGTCGCTGGCGAGTTCGCCTGGCGGCGAACTCGGGGGCGCGCGCTTCGTGGTCGCTTGGCGAACTCCGGGGGGTATCCGGTGAGCACTAGCCCCCGGCGCATGCGCCTTGACGGGCTTCATCACGTGACCGCGATCTGCCGCGATCTCGAGCGCACGACCACCTTCTATCGGGATGTCCTCGGGCTCGCGCTCGTCCGCGAAACGGTCAACGATGACGACCCGCTGACCCGGCACTTCTACTTCGGCGACGCCCGCGGCACGCCCGGAACGCTGGTCTCCTTCCTCGAGTATCCATCGATCCCCGAGGGGGTGGTGGGCGCCGGATCCACGCATCACTTCGCCTTCACCGTCGACTCGAGCGACGAGCAGCTCGCGTGGGTGGAGTACCTGCGGAGTCGTGGGATCGAGTGCACCGACGTGTTCGACCGCGGGGCGTTCCGCTCGATC
>DASZMD010000045.1:0-5399 GCA_035551955.1 Solirubrobacteraceae bacterium
TAGGCGCATTCGGAGGAGAAGTTGACGATCCGGCGGACCCCGGCCATGCGCGCGCTCTCGAACACCGACAGGGTGCCCTGCACGTTGGCGGCGAAGGTGGTCACCGGCAGCTCGACCGAGAGCTCGGGGTGGGACATGGCGGCGGTGTGGAGGATCCTCTCCACCGCATGCTCCTCGAGCGTCCGCACCAGGCGGGGTATGTCGAAGAGCTCGCCCTGGACGCTCCTGACCGCGGGGTCGATGCTCTCTGAGAAATCGCGGTTATAGGAGACGACGCGGTGCCCGTCGGCGGCGAGCCGGCGCACGAGATGGCGCCCGACGAAGCCGAGGCCGCCCGTGACCATGATCGAGCTCATGCCGCCGGCGCCCCGGGAGTCAGGCTGCTCGTCGGCAGGCAGGTGGTGCGGCCGCCGTCGACGACGTAGTGGGCGCCGGTGACGTAGCTCGCGTCGTCGGAGAGGAGGAAGAGGACCACGGCGGCGATCTCCTCGGCGCGGCCCAGACGGCCCAGGGCGATCGACTGCTCGCCCTCGGCGCGGGCGAGCTCGGGATCGGCGGTACCCCCGTACTCGGCCCTCAGCAGCGGCGTGTCGGTGGCTCCCGGGCACACCGCGTTGACGCGGATCCCGTCCCCCGCCAGCTCGGCCGCCATGGCTCGCGTCATCGCCAGGATGGCGCCCTTGGTCGCCGAGTAGGCGGCGTACCCGGGCTCGCCGCTGACGGCGAGCTCGGAGGCCGTGCTGACGATCGAACCGCGGCGGGCGGGGATCATCCGGCGCGCCGCCTCGCGGGCAACGTTGAAGCTGCCCGTCAGGTTGGTATGGAGCAGGCGCTGCCACTGCTCGTCGCTCGTCTCGGCGATGGCGGCGACGAGCGAGATGCCGGCGTTGTTGAACACGGCCTCGACCGGACCGAGCTCTCGCTCGGCGAGGTCGAAGGCCGCCGCCACGGCGCGCGGGTCCCCGACGTCGCCGGCGGACCCGAGCGCGGGGGCGCCCTGGGCGCGGCACGCCTCCACCGCCGCCTCGAGCTCGTCGCCGGGAAGGGCAAAGAGGAGCACGGCCGCTCCCGCGCCCGCCAGAGCCAGCGCGGTGGCCCGCCCGATCCCCGAGCTGCCGCCGGTGACGAGTGCGACCCGGCCCTCGATGCCCTTCACGGGAGGACGACGGCGTCGGAGGACACCTCGGGCGCGGGGGCGACGGCGCCGGTGACCTCGGCGACCGCTTCCAGCGCCTGAGCGCGCCACAGGCCCGAGAGGGCCCAGAGGGCGAGCGAGACGCCGATGAGGATGAGCTCGGCGACGAGGTACTTGCCCTCCTGCTTGACCAGGGCGACCCCGGTGAAGATGACCACGATGAGCGGGGGGAGCGGCCACAGGGGCATCTTGTACGGGCGCCGGATGTCCTTCTGCGTGACCCGGCTCCACACCGCGGCGAGACCGATGCAGAAGTAGACGGCGGCGATCACCGTCCCGGCGAAGACGATGAGGAAGTTGAGCGCGGAGAGGAAGATGAGCACCGCCGCGGGAACGGCGAGCACGAGCACGCCGGCCGCCGGGGCGCGGAAGCGGTTCAGGGTGGCGAAGGCCCGGCTGATGGGAGGCGGCCAGATGCCATCCCGGCCGGTGGTGTAGACGCCGCGCCCGAAGTACATGAGGAGCGCGAGCATCGAGTTGAAGAGGGCGATCGACGCTCCGAAGTCGACGATCTTGCTCGCGCTCGATCCCAGCCCCTGCTGCACCGAGTAGACGACGGGCGCGGGCGCCTTGAAGAAGGCGGGGAGGCTCGGGGCGGCGACGATGGCGGCGATCAGGGGAATCATGATCAGCACCCCGGCGAGGACCGCCGAGGTCACCACCGCCTTGGCCACGGAGCGCTCGTCGCCCATCAGCTCCTCGGAGAAGCCGAGGGCGGCGTCGTAGCCGTTGTTGACGTTGAACTGGGCGACGATCGAGGCCAGCATCGCCCCGAAGGCCACCCCCGCGAGCCCGGCCCCGTGAAGCAGGGTGGGATGGAAGGTGACGTGGGCGAGGTTCTGGTGGGGGTGGGCGAGGGCGGCGACGGTGACGATCCCGAGGACGATGAGCTCGACCGAGACCATGACCACGGTGACCCACGCCCCCACGCGCACCGTGCACAGGGCGATGGCGGTGGCGGCGACCAGGAGGATGAGGGCCAGCGGCTTATCTGCGAGATGAAGTCCGGGGATCAGGTCCTTGACGAAGGCGGCGATCCCGAGGGTGATGCTGGCGGGGATGACCACGCCCTGGATCAGGTAGTTGAACATGGTGATCCAGGCGATCGGCGCCGGGAGCACGTTCCTGACCAGCGAGTACATGCCGCCCGCGATCGGGAACATGGTCGCGAGCTCGGCCAGGCACAGGGCGATGAGGACGACGACGAACGACTGGATGAAGCCGATGCCGATGGCAAAGGTGCCCGCGATCGAGAACACTCCGGCACTGAGGAAGACGACGGCCATGGTCGGGGACACATCGGCCATCGCGAGCCCGACGACGTGCCAGACGTGCAGCCTGCGCTCGAGCTGCTGGGTATAGCCGAGCTCCTCCAAGCGCGTGGTGCTCTTCGCGCTGTTCACGTCCATCGTCGCGCTCCTTTGCCGGTGCCTGCCAACCAGGGCCGAACTGTCGCGGCCCCTCCAAGCCGACGACATGGCCGCCGGGACAGGATTCTGCGCAGATCCTTGGCCTACTGTCTACTGTCATACTGTCGACAGTTCGCTCTACTCCTCGGCGACCGTGCACGCCACCCTCTCGGCATCGCTCCTGCCCCTCCCCACCGCGTCGCTCACCGAGTCGATCGCCGGGCTCCTGCGCGAGCGCATCGTCGACGGCCAGTTCCAGCCCGGGGAAAAGCTCGTCGAGGCCGAGATCGCCCGCCAGCTCCAGATCAGCCGCGGTCCGGTCCGCGAGGCGCTCGCTCAGCTGCGCGCCGAGGGACTGGTGATCGAGCGCCCGCGCCGCGGCTCGTTCGTGGCCGAGCTCACGCTCGACGACGTCCGCGAGATCTACGAGCTGCGGGCCGCGCTCGAGAGCCGGGCCGCCCGGCTGCTCATCGAGCGCGATGACCGCGAGGCGCTCGTCGAGCTCGGCGTGATCGTCGAGGCGATGAAGGCGGCGACGGGGACCGATGACCGCGAGGCCTTCGCCGAGCTCGACGCCCGCTTCCACGCCGAGCTGTGCCGGCTATCGGGCAACCAGCGCCTGCACCGCGCCTTCGTTCAGCAGGCCGGTCTCCTCAACGTGTTCCTGCGCCTCGAGATCAAGACCCAGTACCGCACCCTGGCGGGCATCCTCGCCGAGCACGTCGAGCTCTTCGCCGACCTCGATTCCGGCGACCGCCTCCGCGCCGAGGCGGGCTGCGACCGCCACATGCGCGAGGCACTCGAGCGCGTCACGAGCATGCTCGCGCAGCCGACCAGCTAGCGGCCCCCGCACACCATCCGCGCGGGCGGCGTCGTCATCTGCGACAGCGCGTGCATGTCGTCGATCAGGTCGAGGCCGCGAGAGACCAGGTCTCCTTCCCCGTTGTTGATTCTCGAGTGGCCGAAGATGGCGCCGTTGAGGACGGACTTCATCTCGCCTGCGACCTTGTCGCGCTGCGCCTGGCAGGCGATGAGCTGGGCATCGAAGCCCTTGGCCACGGTGTCGCCCGATGAGCTGCTCTCGGCGGCGGTGGTGGAGACGATCTCGCTGTCGTGACCGAACTCGCCGACGGCCGCGTTGAGCTGCGTGTAGACGGCGGCGAGGCGCTCATAGCCCCGCGCATGGATGCTCACCGACCACGGCAGGGTGTCGGGGCGCATGAGCTGGGTCACCGCCGCGCCGTCCTGCTCGTAGTCGCTCGAAAGACCGAGGCTGGCGAGCATGGTCGGCCGGATGTCGGTGTGGTCGGTCCAGATCGCGTTCGTCTGGCCGAGGTGGCGGATGGTCGCGCCGACGATCCCGAGCCAGGTGGTGGTGACCTCGGGCTCGTCGCCGCCGTGGTTCCAGGCAAAGCCCGGACCGACGACGGGACAACCCGGCGTGGTCCCCGTCGGACAGGTACCGGTCTGGAAGAAGTAATCGGGGTTGCCGAAGTCGGTGAAGGTCGGCGTCCGCAACGGATCGGTCGTCGTCATGTGGAGGATCCGCTGTTCCTCGGCGGTGGCGATGTGACCCGTCGCCGGGTCGGTGGCGCCCGTGACCTGGTTGGTGAGGGTCAGGCCTCCGAGGTCCTGCTGGAGCTTGCGCACCTGCGGAGCGAAGGGACCCGGAGGTGCGGTCGAGCCCGCCGGGGCGCCGACGTAGAAGTTCGGGTTGTCGTCGAAGTGGATGGCGAACGGGGTGGTGTTCCCCTTCTCGCGCGCCAGGGCATCGTTGATGTTCGCGTCCTGCTCGCCGATGCCGTTGGCGGGGTAGGTACAGGGCACCGTGACCCCGTCGCAGCCCGGGTTGGTGGGTGCCGTGCCGGCGAAGTGGTCGCCCTCGTCGGCGGTGAACACGAACAGGGTGTTGCTCTTGTTGATGCCGTCGGCCGCGAGGCGCTCGAAGAAGGCCTGGTAGGCCTGGTTCTCCTGCTTGAGCTGATCGACGTACCCGGGCTGCCCAGGCCCGAAGGCCTGGAAGGGCGGATTCCAGTTGTTGTGGGCGTCCTCGATGTAGGCGTAGGTGACGGGGACGCCGGCCTCCTGCATGGAGGCGACGTAGCCCAGCGTCTGCGCCGGGGTCGGGCTGAAGCCGGACACGAATCCGGAGTTACCGGCGCTGTCGCCGATCACTTGCGAGGCGATTACGGCGCCGTTGTAGCCCGTGTTGGTGGCGTTGGCGCAGAACTGGCAGCCGGGAGAGCTGTAGCTGTAGACGTCCTTGACGGGCGCCGCCAGATCGGCGACGTTCCCGTGTGCGGCGCCGTTGGCGTCCTGGCCCGAGGCCGTGAACGAGCCCGGGTTGGAGGTCACCTGGTTGGCGTAGATCCCCCCGAACAGGCCGTTGAAGCCCGTGTAGCCGCCCGGCTCGCTCGGCAGCTTGTCGGCGACGCCGCCGTTCTGGGCCGAGCACATACCGGTGCTCGTGCCGCTGTCGGCCTGGGCGCAGTGAATGGCGATCCCCTCGAAGTCGGTGCCGGCGAGGGTCCGTCCCGCGCCCGACTGGTTCGCGGTCGCGAACTGGAACTGCGGCGAGCCGCTGCCGAACACCGAGGTGATGTCGCCCGAGGGGCTGACGCCGATGTTCTCGAGCTCCATGTCGGCGATCGAGAAGGCGCCCACGTCACACCCGGCGCGCGTGAACGAGACCCACGGCGCGGGCGTGTTCTTCTGGCCGTCGGTGATCAGGTTGGTGAGCGGGTCGGTGGTCGACACCGGGTCGGTCCAGTAGGTGAAGGCGGAGGGGAACTTGC
>DASZMD010000046.1:0-2619 GCA_035551955.1 Solirubrobacteraceae bacterium
TGGCGATGTGATCGGCGAGGATGAATCGGGCGCGGTCGGCCTCTCCGGCGGCGATGGCCTGCAGGAGGTCGTCGTGCTCGTGGACGCGCGCGAACAGATGCGGCAGCCGGTCGATGACCAGGTGCCAGATCCGGATCGAGAGATTGAAGTAGCGCCCGAGCGTCTCCTCGAGGTAGGGGTTGGCCGCGCACCGGTAGATGAAGCGGTGGACGCGGGCGTCGAGTGTCATGAGCGCCTCGAGGTCATCGCTCCCTTCGCTGCGGCCGAGCTCCTCGAGGAGATCGCCGAGCTCGGCGCGCTGGGCCTCGGTGAGCCGCTCCGCCGCGCGCTGGGCGGCATGGCCCTCGAGCACGCCGCGGACGTCCGAGATGTGCGCGAGGTCGGTGATGTTGATCTCCGAGGCGAACGTCCCGCGGCGCGGGAACACGGTCACCAGGTTCTCGAGCGAGAGGCGCTTAATCGCCTCGCGCACCGGGGTGCGCCCCATCTCGAGCTCCTGCCCGATGATGTCCTCATCGATCGGCGCGCCGGGCGGGATGCGGAGCATGACGATGCGATCTCGCAACTCCTCGTACGCCCGATCGGCGAGCAGCTCGCCTCCGGGACGCGCCGCCCGAGCGATCCGCGGACGCCCAGAGCCTGATATATGAGTCATCGATTAGCGAGTCTAACAATGGGTAACCCCTTCGCCAAGGCCAATCGAGTCCGCGCCGCGGGGGCGCTGGTAGCGTTTCCGGCGCCCTGAGGATGCTGGACCGCGACCGATCTCCGTCCCCGGTCATCGACACGACGGTGGCTCTGACTCGCCCGCTCGTCGCGCTCCTCCTCATCGCCGGCGGCCTCGTGTGGGGGATTGCGCGCGGCCTGACCTTCTACGGCCTCTCGCCCTCCGGGCTCTACGACGACATCGCCCAGCCGCCGTTACTGCTCGTGCTCGTGGGCGCCTGGTTCGCGTACCGGAGCCGTCGCCGGTGCTTCTGAGCCACCTTCAGATCGCACGTGCCCACTGGCTGCTGGGCGCGCTGTTCCTGGCCCTGATTCTCGAGGAGTATCTGCCAAGGTCGCGGCGCGACGGCCGCCCGGAACGATCCCGCTCGACGCTCGTGCCCTGGGCGCTGATCCTCGGCGGGGTGGGCGCCTGGACGACCACGGTGTTCGCCGACGTCGTCCACGACATGCTCATCCACTTCCTGTGGGGGGACATTCTCTTCGTCGCGGGCTCGCTCGAGCTCGCGCGCCGGCGCGGCGTCTACGACCGCCCGTGGCTCGACGTCGTGCTCCCGTTGGCCTTTCTCGGCAACGGAGCGGTGTTCATCGTCCACGAGCGGATCGACCCGACCGCGCTGGGCGAGAACTGGCATCTGGCGATGGGGCTCCTGCTCATCGCGGCAGGGGTCCTCGAGCTCGTGCGCGTGCGGCTGCGTCCGGCCCTGCGGCTGTCGCCGGCGATCTTCCCGCTGGCGGCCTTTGCCCTGGTCCTCATCGCGATACCGGTGGGAGCGGCGTCGTGAGGCGCCGGCTCCCTTTGCTCGCCGGGTGCGCGCTCGTGCTCCTGAGCTTCCCCGCGGCCGCGGGCGCACACGCAACCCTCGACGCCAGCACCCCTCGATGGGGAACGGTGCTCGCCGCGCCCCCGCACGCACTCAGGCTCGTGTTCAGTGAGGACATCGTCCCCCGCTATGCCCGGATCACCGTCGTCACCGGCCACGGCCGGGATCTCGCGACGGCGCCGCGCGTGACGGGAAGTGTCGCCCTGATCGCCCTGCGGCCGGGCGGGAAGGGCAGCTACACGGTGCGCTGGCAGGTGGTGGCCAGCGACGACGGCCACGTCACCGAGGGCGCCTTCACCTACGGAGTCGCAGTGAAGCCGCTCCCACCGGGGCCGGTGGCGGGGGTGGGGATTCCCGTTGCCCCCGAGGTCCTTGCCTGGCTCCAGTTCCTCGGCGTCGCCCTGGCCGGCGGCCTGCTGGCCTTCCGGGCCCTGGTGTGGGGGCCCGCCGCGCGTGTCCTCGGCGACGCCCGAGCGGGGGACGCCCCGGTGGCGATGAGGACCGCGGTGGCGGGGGCCGTGCTCGCGCTCCATGCCGGCTTTGCCGCCTTCCTGGTGGGCGCGTATCCGATCGTCGGAGGCGGCGGGTTCGTGAATTTCGCGGCGGCCGAGATCGTCCCGATCCGGGTGGGGACGCATCTGGGCCAGGCGTGGACGGTGATGACGTTCGCCTGGCTCGCGGTCCTGGCGCTGCTCGTGGGCGCCTGGGTCACGCCGCGCCGGCGCGAGCGCCTGCTCGCGGGCGCCGGGGCGCTGACCCTGCTGATCGCCTTCGGCATCAGCTGGGCGAGCCACCCCGCCTCGCGCGGGACGCTCGCGCTCGCGGCCGACTACCTGCACCTCCTCGCGGCGGCGCTGTGGGTCGGAGCGCTCGTCGGACTCGTCATTCTCGTCCGCATCATGCGCCCGTTGCCCCGGACAGATCGTGAGGCGGTCGCGCGCGCCTGCCTGCTGCGCTTCTCGCGGCTTGCCGTGCCCGTCGTGGTGGTCCTCGCCCTCGCCGGGGCATACCTCGCGCTGCGCGAGCTCCCCTCGGTCTCGGCCCTCTTCACCAGCGGCTACGGCGTCAC
>DASZMD010000047.1:0-8624 GCA_035551955.1 Solirubrobacteraceae bacterium
GGCGAAGGTCAAGCGGCCCCTCACCAACCTCCGTGTCGGCCCCTTCTACGGCTGCTACATCGTCCGCCCGGCGGATCGCCTCGGCGTCGACGACGAGCATCCCCGCCACCGCTACCTGCACATGGTCATCGAGGCCCTCGGGGGCACGGTGATCGACTACGCCGGCGTCTACAAGTGCTGCGGATTCCCGATCGTGACCATGAACAAGCACGCCTCGCTGACCATGGCCGGCCGCCATCTCGGCGACGCCATCGACGCCGAGGCCGACTGCCTGGTCGTCCCCTGTCCCCTGTGCCACCTCAACCTCGACCTCCAGCAGCCCGCCGCCTCGAAGGTCGTGGCCCGCGACCTGGGGATGCCGGTGCTCCATCTCCCTCAGCTCGTCGGCCTCGCCCTCGGCCTCGAGCCCAAGGAGCTGGGGATGGCCAAGCACATCGTCCGTCCCACCTCGGTGATCGACTGGACGACCTCGGTGGTGGCAGCGGCCAAAGCCGCCGCTTAAACGAAGAGCGGGACCGATTTGGTCCCGCTCTAGGTGTACCCCTTGTGCCGCCCCTAGGAAATTTCGTTCGACCATATTGGCGTTCTTCGGGGCGGTCGGCTTCCCCTGATCGGGGTGAACCTGGGGTGAGCAAGTGACGCGGTACGGGTGAGGTCGGTCTAACCCTTTTCGGGCGTAATGCCGATAGCATGTGGGTAAGCCGGCTCCCGGGGGGCGCCAAAGGGATGAGAAAATGATCACCCGCTCCCCGATCACCATCGCGCTAGCGCGCTTCGAAGACCTGATCAGCCGCGGCCTGCGCGTCCTCATCGACGAGGACCCGAGCCTCGAGCTGGTGGCCGTCGACGTCCCCCAGGCCGAGCTCCCGGCCACGCTGGCCGCCCACGCGCCCCGCGTGGCAATCCTCAATTTCGGCTCCCTGCGCAGCGCCGGCGAGGTCCGAGAGCTCCACCACGCGCATCCGAGCACCCACCTCGTGGTGCTCGGGAACCGCCCCACCCCGGCCGAGTCGAGCCAGATGCTCTCCTTCGGCGCCACCGCCTGCCTGGCCAAGACGACCGAGGGGCGCGACGTCCTCACCGCCATCCACCTCGCTTCCCGAGGGCTCCACGTGCTGCCCACGACCGGATCCGGCGTCGGCGAGGGCGTCGCCGGTCCCGAGCTCCTGACTCCCCGGGAAGCCGATGTCCTGGACCTGCTCCAGCGCGGGCGCTCGAACGCCGAGATCGCCGCCAGCCTCCACGTCAGCGTCGAGACGGTGCGCACCCACGCGCGCCACATCTACCGCAAGCTCGGCGTCAGAACGCGGCGGGAGCTGCACGCGAGCCGCTGAGGAGCTCGCGTTCGACGAGGCGCTCGGCGACCTGGACGGCGTTGGTGGCCGCGCCCTTGCGGAGATTGTCTCCGACGATCCACATGTTGAGGGTGCGAGGGTTGGATTCGTCGCGGCGGATGCGCCCGACGAAGACCTCGTCGCGTCCGGAGACGTCCGAGGCCAGGGGGTAGCGGCCCGCCGCCGGGTCGTCGACCACGACGACCCCGGGGGACTCGGCGAGCAGAGCCCGGCAATCCTCGGGACTGAGGTCCTCGCGGGTCTCCACGTTGAGGGCCTCGGAATGGCAGTTGCGCACCGGGACGCGAGCGCACGTCACGGTGATCCGCAGCTCGGGGAGGCCGAGGATCTTCCGGCTCTCGGCGATCACCTTGCGCTCCTCGGTCGTGTACTCGTCGCCGTCCTTGAAGGTCTCGACCTGAGGGAGCACGTTGAAGGCGATCTGGTGCGGATACACGGCGGGCGCAGGCGGCTCCATGCCGTGGAGGATCGCGTGCGTCTGGGTCTCGAGCTCTTCGATCGCCCGCTTGCCCGTGCCCGAGGTCGACTGGTAGGAGCTGAAGACGATCCGCTCGAGGCCGACCGCGCTGCTCATCGGGCCGAGGACGACGAGCGCCTGCATGGCCGTGCAGTTGGGATTGGCGACGATGCCCCGGTGGGTGTCGAGCGCCTCGGGGTTGACCTCGGAGACGACGAGGGGCACGTCATCGTGCATGCGCCAGCACGACGAGTTGTCGACGACGACGGCTCCGGTGGCGGCGAAGCGCGGCGCCCACTCGCGCGAGACCGAGGAGCCGGCCGAGAACAGGGCGATGGCGAACCCCTCGAGCTCGTCCTCGCTCAGGGCCCGGACCGTGAGCCCGTCGCCCACCTGCTGCCCGGCCGAGCGCTCGGAGGCGAAGGGGACGATCTCCTCGGCGGGGAAGGCGCGCTCGCGCAGGACCTCGAGCATCGTTCGCCCCACGGCGCCGGTGGCTCCGACGACGGCGAGCCTCATCGCGGACCCTCGTCGTGCTGGATCCCGTCGGCGCCCAGCTCGAAGGCCGCGTGCAGGGCGCGCACCGCCTGGGGAACGAGATCGGCCCGGATCACGCACGAGATCTTGATCGGCGAGGTGGAGATCATCTCGATGTTGATGCCCTCGCCGGCGAGGGTATCGAAGACCTTGGCGGCGACGCCGGGGTGCGAGCGCATGCCCGCGCCGACGATCGACACCTTGCCGATGTCGGGATCGGTGTCGACCCGTTCGACGCCGAGCTCGGTGGCGATCGGGCTGAGGACCTCCTCGGCCGTCGTCAGGTCCTCGTGGGGAACGGTGAACGACACCTCGGCGAGGCGGCCGGCGCCCAGCGGCTCGTTCTGGATGATCGTGTCGACGATGCAGTTGGCCTCGGCCAGGCCCCGGAAGATGGCCGCGGCCGCTCCCGGCCGGTCGGGCACGCCGAGCAGCGTGATCCGGGCCTCTTCGGTCGAGTGGGTGACGGCGGTGACGAGCGGGCGTTCCATGGTTTCGTTCTCTCCGAGGACAACGGTACCCGGACCGTCGCTGAAGCTGGAGCGACAGTGGATGCGAACGCCGTGGTTGCGTGCGTATTCGACCGACCTGAGCTGGAGGACCTTGGCTCCCGAGGCCGCCATCTCGAGCATCTCCTCGAAGCTCACCACCGGCAGCTTGCGGGCGTCGGGGACGATTCTCGGGTCGGCGCTGAACACGCCCGCGACATCGGTGTAGATCTCGCATACGTCGGCGCCGATGGCCGCGGCGACGGCCACCGCGGTGGTGTCCGAGCCCCCGCGCCCCAGCGTCGTGACGTCGCGGCTCGTCGACACGCCCTGGAAGCCCGCGACGAGGACGATCCGGTCCTCGTCGAGCGCCTCACGAATACGATCCGCGCGAACATCGAGGATCCTTGCCTTTGTGTGGGAGGTGTCAGTGACGATTCCGGCCTGGGATCCCGTCAACGAAATCGCTCGGTGGCCGAGGTCGTTGATGGCCATCGCGCACAGCGCGCACGAGATCCGCTCGCCCGTCGAGAGGAGCATGTCCATCTCGCGCCGGTCGGGGTGCGGAGACACCTCGTCGGCCATGGCGATGAGCTCGTCGGTCGTCTTCCCCCGGGCGGAGAGCACGGCGACCACGCGGTTCCCCGCCTCGCGCTGGGCGACGATGCGCCGGGCCGCACCCTTGATCCGCTCGGCGTCGGCCACCGACGTCCCTCCGAACTTCATCACCACTGTTCCGTTCCCTGACACGGCCAGGAAGGGTACGTGTACCTGAGGCCGCAGGCCGAGCCGAGGTCGCCACGGAGCAGCGACCGCGCGCGCGCCGTCCGCCGGCGGCGCACCGTGGCCGGCATAGTCGTGGTGGCCCTCGTGGTGGTGGCGATCGTGCTGGCGACCTCGGGGGGCCGTGGTCCGGGCGCGCCGCGCGCGCCCTCGCTCGGCGGGCCCGGAGCCGCCTCGGTACTCGGTCAGGACACCTCCGGGGGCTTGTCCGCGCCGGGGGCGCATGCCGCCCCCTTCACGCCCGCTCCGGCGGCGCGGCCGGTCGCCGCCGGGCTCCCCCTGGCCGGCCAGGTGGCCCAGCTCTTCCTGATCGGCGTCGATGGCACCTCGACGGCCGCGCCGGCCGTCGCCGCCTTCTCGAGCTACAACTGGGGCGGGGCGGCGCTCAGCCGCACCAACTTCGTCAGCAACGCGCAGATCGGGAGCCTGGCGGCCGGCATCACCACGCTGGCCAAGAGCGCGGGCCACGTGGCCCCGCTCGTCGCCGCACCGCAGGAGGGTGGGCCCGACACCGCCTTCCCCGACCTTCCCCCCCAGGGCGAGGCGGTCATCGGCGCCTCGGGCGACCTCGCCGCCGCGCGCTCGCAGGCCGAGCTCGCGGGCCGGCAGCTGCGCGCCCTCGGCGTCAACATGACCTTCGCCCCGCTCGCCGACGTCGACGTCCTCGGGGGCGCCCTGAGCGGGCGGCTCTTCAGCACCTCCCCGCACGCCGTGGGCGAGTTCGCCACCGCCGCGATTCAGGGCTACCAGACCGCCGGCATGATCTCGGCGGCAGGTCACTTCCCGGGGGCGGGTGCCGCCTCGGCGGACCCGGACGCCATGTCGGCCACCGTCGGCGGCGCGCTGCCGGCGCTCGAACACCGGGACCTCCGTCCCTTCGCCGCGATCGCGCCCACCGCCCCGGTGATCATGATGTCGAACGCCGCCTACGCCGCCTACGACGGAACGACGCCCGCGAGTCTGGCGGCCGAGGCGGTGCAGCTGCTTCGCGACCGCTACGGGTTCGGAGGCGTGGTGATGACCGACGACCTCGACGCGACGCTGCTCTCCACCGGGAGCACCGCCGGTCAGGCGGCGGTGAGCGCGCTCAGGGCCGGCGATGACCTCCTCTACATCACCGGCTCATCCGCCGAGCAGCTGAGCGCCTACCACGCGGTGCTGAGCGCCGTGCAGTCCGGCCAGATCGCGCGCGAGCGGATCCGCGACGCCCTCCTGCATGTGCTCACCCTGAAGGCGCGGTACGGGCTGCTCTGACTCGTTACACCGCCCGGCGGCCCGAGAGGGCCCGGCCGAGCGTGAGCTCGTCGGCGTACTCGAGATCGGCGCCCACCGGCAGTCCGCTCGCCAGGCGCGTGACCGACACCTCGGGAGCGCGCTCGCGCAGCGCCCCGGCGATGTGCAGGGCGGTGGCCTCACCGGTGGTGGTGGGGTTGGTGGCGATCACCACCTCGCGTACGGTGGCCCCCTCGACGCGCGCGTAGAGCTCGGCGATCTTCAGATCCTCGGGGTCGATGCCGTCGATCGGCGACAGCGCCCCGCCGAGGACGTGGTATCGGCCCCTGAATTCGTGCGTGCGCTCGATCGAGATCACGTCGGAGGGCTCCTCGACGACGCAGATGAGCTCCGGGTCGCGCCGCTCATCGACGCAGATCCGGCAGCGCGGGCCATCGGCGAGGTTGAAGCAGACCTCGCACAGGCCGATCCGCTGCTTGACCTCGCGGATGGCGTCAGCGAGGGCGAAGGCGTCCTCGTCGGAGATGCGCAGGAGATGGAACGCGAGTCGCTGCGCGGTCCGGCCGCCCACACCCGGCAGCTTGGCAAGCTCGGTGATCAGACGCTGGACGGGCGGGGCGTACACGACCGCGCTCGGCGCGGGGCTTAGAGCCCCGGCAGGCCGAGCCCGCCGAGTCCACCGGCAATTCCGCCGAGCTTGGCGCTGGCCAGCTCCTGCGCCGCACGAAGACCCTCGTTGACCGCGGCGAGAACCATGTCCTGGAGCAGCTCCACGTCCTCGGTGTCGACGGCCTCGGGATTGATGGTGATCGAGTTGACGTGCAGCTCGCCGGTGACCTGGACGGTCACCATCCCGCCTCCCGCGGAGGCCTCCACCACCTCGTCCTTGAGCGACTCCTGGGCGGCCATCATCTCCTCTTGCATCTTCTGGGCCTGCTTGAGCAACTGCTGCATGTTCGGCTGGGGGGGCATCTAGGTGGCCTCGCCTTCGTGATCGTCTTTTCCGGGAGGTTCGGCGCCAGCCGAACTTCCACTGGAGTTTGCGTCGGCAAACTCCACGGCGTCGAACTCCGCCAGGAAGCGTTGCACCAGCTCCTCGCCGGAGAGCACGGCGTCGTCGTCGACCTGGACGAGCTCCTCCCCCCCGAGCTCATAACGCAGTGCGAGCGTGTATCCGCTCACCGCGTGCAGTGCCTCCGCGGCCGCGCGGCGATGGTCCTCCTGCTCGGCCTTGCGCTTGAGGAAGGCCGCGCCGGGCGGGAAGGCGAGCTCGAGCTCGCGGTCGCTGACCCGGACCGGCCGGGCGTCCTTGAGCAGCGCGGCCAGCATCTTGTTCTGATCTCGGACCTGCTCGACCACGGCCGCCCAGAGCTCGACGGCCGCCGTCAGATCGAGGGGCGGGAGCTCGGCGACGTCATCGAGCCCATCGGGCTCGAGTGCGGGCGCGACTCGGGCCGCGGCCGCCGGAGGCGAGGCAGTCCCCGAAACCGCGGCGCCCGCCGAGGCAGCGGCGCCCGCGGCGGCGGCGCTCGTGGCGCCCGCGGCGGCGGCACTCGTGGCGGCCGTACTCGCGTCGGTGGAAGCGCCGTTGGCGCGTGCGGGGCGACCCTCGGGAGCCGCCGTTCGCGGCTCGGGCGTGGGCCCGGCCGGCGTGCGCTCCGGGGCAGCGACCGCCCTGAGACCGCCGGTCCGGGGCCCGGCCTCGAGGCGCTCGATGCGCGCGAGCAGCGCCTTGGTCGAGGGATCCAGTTCGGGAGCGGCCGCCTTGATCAGGACCAGCTCGAGCTGGATGCGAGCCTGCGCCCCGTTCGAAGTCGCTTCGAGAGCGGCCGAGACGAGGTCGAGGAGGCGCACGGCATCGGCGCTGGAAAGGAGCTTGGCCTGCTCGGCGAGGCGGTGATCACGCTCGGGGGTGACCTGGAGCTCGGGCGGAACCTCGCCGAGGATCTGGACGGTGAGGAGCTCGCGCCCATGGACCTCGAGATCGCGAAGGACCTGTCCGGGATCGCGTCCCGACTCCGACAGGCGGGCGGCGGCGCGCAGCGCCGCGGCGGGATCACCGGCCACGACCGCCTCGACGGCGCCGAACAGCTGCTCGGCGTCGGCAACCCCGAGCACGGCGAGAACGTCTGCCGACTCGATCCGCCCGCCCACGTAGGTGACGAGCTGCTCGAGCGTGCCCAGGGCGTCCCGGAAGCTCCCGGTCGCGTGCCGAGCGACGAGCGCCAGCGCCCCGGCCTCGATCTCGATGTCCTCCTCCTCGGCCACGCGCCGGCACACTCGCGCGACCTGCTCGACCGAGGGGCGGCCGAAATCGAAGCGGTGGCAGCGATCGACCACGGTGGGCAGCACCTTCTGCGCCTCGGTCGTCGCAAGCACGAAGATGGTTCGGGGCGGCGGCTCCTCCAGCGTCTTCAGGAAGGCGTTCCACGCCTGCGGGGAGAGCATGTGGGCCTCGTCGAGGATGTAGACCTTGTGGCGGCCCGACACCGGCGCGTAGGCGACCTTCTCCCGCAGGTCGCGGATGTCGTCGACCGAGTTGTTCGAAGCCGCGTCCATCTCGATCACGTCGAGCGACGTGGCACCGGCGATCGCCGTGCACGACTCGCATACCCCGCAGGGATCGCTCGTCGGTCCGCGGTCGCAGTTCAGGCACGCGGCGAGGATCTTGGCCATGCTCGTCTTGCCCGTTCCGCGCGAGCCCACGAACAGGTAGGCATGGTGCACCTTGTCCTGGTCAACAGCGTTGCGCAGGGTCTGCACCACGTGCTCCTGCCCCACCACGTGAGCGAACGTGCGGGGACGATGGCGGCGGTATAGCGACGGGCCTTCAGACACTAATAGCCAGTCTAGTGACGCCTCCGGCGAGGCGGACAAGGCCGGCTATAGGTGGACCGTGCACCCCCCGTCGAGGCCGGTACCTGGGTCGCGACCTTCGTCAGCTGGCTCCGGTCCGGCGCTCCCGCCGCGCCTGGAGGTGACCGCTTAAGGCTGCTTCCTTCCGGACCTGACCTGGTTCACGGGTCTCCATCGCAACGGGACCGGGCCATCATCGCCGCCTGACGTGGCGCGAATCCAGGGCCTGCGCCCCTCGGGGGGGAATTCAGCCCCGCTAGAGCGGATTGCGGATTCAGGGCGCCGCTAACTCCCCGCCTAGCACGGTCCACCTGAGATCGTAGCGGAGGGGGCGGTAGGCGGGGTGCGGGGCGGCCCGCCCACGCGCCCCCAAACCCCCTCGGCCCTGCAACATTCCGCCTCATCACCCTCCCGCGCCGATACCTTCACGAGCCGTGATGCGGAACGCCCCCCGTTCAGGGAGAACGCAGCGCCACCGCGCGTCACGGGCCGCCCTCGCTGCCCTGATCGCCGCCACGCTGGCGGGCTGCAGCGGCCTCAACCCGATGGCCGCCACCAACCCGTCCGCACCGGACACCGTCCCCGCCCCTGCCCTGCTCACCGAGCCGGGACAGATCGCTCCGATCTATACGGCGCTGAACAGTGCCCGCCGCACCATCGACATGACGATGTACGAGCTCGAGGACCCGACCGCGGAGCGGGCGCTGGCGGCCGCCGCCCGTCGCGGGGTCGATGTCCGGGTCCTCCTCGACGGCGGCTACTACGGCAGCGGGGCCCCCGCCAACGCCGGCGCCTTCGCCTACCTGCGGGCCCATAACGTCCAGGTCCGGTGGTCGCCGTCGTACTTCGCGCTCACCCACCAGAAGACGATCACCATCGATCGTCGCCGGTCGCTGGTCATGACGCTCAACCTGA
>DASZMD010000048.1:0-8830 GCA_035551955.1 Solirubrobacteraceae bacterium
GGCGGCGGCAACTGGAAGCTCAACCTAGCGGAGGACCACCCCGTCCGCATCCGTCTCGCGGGTCGCGACATCGTCGCTCGCCCTGAACTGATCGGCGACGTCGACGAGGTCGAGCGGCTGCTCGAGCTAATGACCAAGGCCAACCCCCGCGTGGCGATGTTCGTCGGCGTCCCCAGAGGACCCGACGGCCGACTCGACCGGGCGCGCCTCGAAGCCGCCGTGCGTCACGGATTCCGCATCGTCCGCTGGCACCTGGAGGACGCGGCGCGGTAGCCGGTTTCAGGCGGCTTTCCGGAACTTGGACAGCGCTGTCGCCACCAGCTCGACGTCGGCCTCGGTGAACTTGGGCTCGCCCGTCAGCTCGAGGGTGATGACATCGCCGGCCTTGGACAGGTAGGCAATACACCGCGGCAGCTTTGACTCATCGGCTGGGAGGTCGAGGATCTTGGGCTCGAAGTCGGGTTCGACCAGGCTCGGAGCGCTGCTTCCGGTGCCCGCATCAGGGTCGTAGACCTTGGGGAGGCACAGGGCGCACACCTCTTCGCCCGGTAATCTGGGGCGGCCGCACCGATCCATAGTGCAGTAACCGTCTGGGTCAATCCTGTAGCTCATATTGCGTGTTTCTCCGTGCTAACGCAACTAGTTCGTGGGCCCATGATGGCAAGACGGTCGGCGGTTCCGCGTTAGCCACTTGGCCAAAGATTGGGAGCCGGAGTTGTACGGCCCGAGCGACCGGTCAGCGTGCGCGCAGGCTGTCGAGGCCGAGCTCGAGGTGACGGTGCCAGTCGAACGGTTTGGCGGTGTGGCCCATCGTGGCGCAGATCCCGCACATGAGCATGGGGATGTCGTCGGGGCCGATGTCGGGGCGTACCGTGCCCGCGCACTGGGCGCGCTCGACCAGCTCGTGGGCGATCTGACCGAGCTCGGCGCGCTCGCGCTCGGTTCCCTCCCACACCTCCGCCCCCGCGCCCATGAGCGCCTGCTGGACGGCGGCGTCGCCGGCGATCAGCTCGCAGTTACCGTGCAGGACCCCCGCCAGGACTTCGAAGGGCTCGCCCGGCGCCGTGAGGGCGTCGCGGGCGGTCTCGACGAAGGACTCGAAGGTGCGCCGGACGAGCTCGGTCATCAGCGCCTCCTTGGTGGGGAAGTGGCGGTACACGGTGCCGACGCCGACGCCGGAGACGTGCGCAACGTCCTCCATCTGCGCCGATGCTCCGCTGCGGGCGAAGACCTTGCGGGCGCCTTCGATGATCTTTTCGCGGTTGCGGCGAGCGTCGGCGCGGAGCGGGGGCTTGGTCTCGGCGGTTGTGTCCATGTGGAGAATGTTGGGTTCCTTCCCTTGACAAACGGAATGATAGTTCCGTATCGTGCGGAGCGCAACCGGAATCGGAGTTCACCTTCCAATGACATCACTGGATACGCCCCGCGCAAAGAATCTGGCTCTTCTCCTCCTGGCGATGACGCAGTTCGTGATCGTCATCGATGCCTCGATCGTCAACGTCGCGCTGCCCTCGATCGGCAGCCACCTTCATTTCTCGCGCGACGACCTCTCGTGGGTGGTGAATGCCTACACCCTCACCTTCGGCGGCTTCCTCCTCCTCGGCGGGCGCATGGCCGACCTCCTCGGGCGCCGACGCATGTTCATGCTCGGCCTCGTCCTCTTCTCGCTCGCCTCGCTCGCCGGCGGCCTCGCCCAGTCCGAGGGCTGGCTGATCGCCGCCCGCGCCGTCCAGGGCCTGGGCGGCGCGATCGTCTCGCCCGCGGCGCTCTCGATCCTCACCACCACCTTCGCCGAGGGCGCCGAGCGCAACAAGGCGCTCGGGATCTGGGGCGCGGTGGCGGGCGCCGGCGGCGCCGTCGGGGTCCTCCTGGGCGGGATCCTCACCAGCGGCCTGAGCTGGCGCTGGGTCCTCTTCGTCAACGTGCCGATCGGCATCGCCGCCGCCGCCCTCGCCCCGCGGACCCTCGTCGAGAGTCGCTCCGGGGAGGAGGCCAGGAACTTCGACATCCCCGGCGCGGTGACCGTCACCGGCGGGCTGGCGCTGCTCGTCTACGCCGTGGTCCAGGCCGTCAACGACGGCTGGGGGGCGACCTCGACGCTGCTCCGCCTCGCCGGCGCGGCTGTCCTCCTCGTCGCCTTCCTCGTCATCGAGCTGCGCAGCCGTCACCCGATCATGCCCTTCTCGATCTTCCGCCTGCGCACGCTGCGGGGAGCGAACATCGTCGGGCTCCTCATCGGCATGGCCCTGTTCTCGATGTTCTTCTTCATCTCCCTCTACCTCCAGGACGTCCTCCACTACTCGGCCATCAAGACCGGCGTGTCCTACCTGCCCCTGGCGGTGGGGATCATCATCTCGGCGGGAGCGGCCTCGGTGCTCGTGACGCGCTTCGGGTTCAAGCCGGTGCTCATCTTCGGCCTGCTCCTGATCGCGGGTGGACTGATCTGGTACGCACAGCTCCAGGCGCCGGGTGGCTCCTACCTGTCCGACATCCTCGGCCCCTCGCTCCTGGCCGCCTTCGGGCTCGGGTTCGCCTTCGTCCCCGTGACCATCGCGGCGGTGACGGGCACCGAGCCCCACGAGGCCGGTCTCGCCTCCGGGCTCATCAACACCTCACAGCAGGTCGGCGGCGCGCTCGGTCTCGCCATCCTCGCCACCGTCGCCAACAGCCGCACCCAGAGCCTGCTCCACGGGGGCGCGCACAACGTGTCGCAGGCGCTGACCAAGGGCTTCGACCGCGCCTTCCTCGTCGGCGCCGGGTTCGCCATTGCCGGCGCCATCCTCGCCGCCGTCCTCATCTCCTCCAAGGACAGCCGCGGGCACGCCGAGGCGGCCCAGGCCGAGGGGACCGAGGCCGAGCCCGAAGCACTGCCGGCGCCGTTGATCGTGGGATGACCGGCACGCCCGCGCGCCGGGGAGCGGCGGTAACCAAGACTTCACAGATCCGTCCGCCGGAGCAGCGACGCTATCGGCATGAACGGATGGCTTTGGGCGCTGCTGCGCCTGGTCTGGGGAATCGACGACGCCAGCGACTCTCCGCCCCAGGTGCTGCACGAGCGCTAAGTCCAGCGATCGGCCAGCGTCACCGCGGCGGGGCCGGTCGCCAGCGCGAGCCCGACGGCGGCGGGGGTGGGGGCCGGCAGGGCGAGGAAGCGCCGCAGCGGCGCGACCCCCAGGGAGAGCGCGAGCACTAGGCCTGAGCCCGCTACCGCCGTCGTCACCGGCGCGCTCGGCCGTCCGGCGCCTCGGCTCGTCCGCAGCGTCTGCGCGAGCTGGGTGATGACGATGGAAGCGAAGCCCACCGTCTGCGGAGCGGCGCCCACGAGGGGAGCGGCGAGCACGGCGGCGAGGGCGGGCAACGCCGTCGCCGCGCCGCGGCGGACGATGTCGCGCACGAGCCGGCGGTCGAAGGACTCGGCGCCCTCGCGCGCGACGTTTTCGAGCTCACGCTCACTGGGCGGCTGCACGGCGACCGCGACGGCGGGGAGGACGTCGGTGACGAGGTTGACCGCCAGTACCTGACGCGCCCCCAGCGCCGGGGCGAACCCGACCGCCGCCGTCCCGGCCATGAGGCCGACCTCCCCGAGGTTCCCACCCAGAAGCAGGCCGAGCGCCTGGTGGAGGTTCCGCCACAGCGAGCGGCCCTCGAGGAGCGCGTCGGTGAGGGTCTCGAAGCGATCGTCGGCGATCACCAGATCAGCCGCCTGCCGCGCCACCTCCGTGGCGCCGGCCCCGATCGCCACCCCCACATCGGCCAGGCGCAGCGCAGGCGCGTCGTTGACTCCGTCTCCGGTCATGGCCACCGTGTGGCCGGCGCGGCGTAGGGCATCGACGATGCGGAGCTTGTCGATCGGGGTGATGCGAGCGATCACCGACGCGCCCTCCAGGCGTTCGTCGAGGGCGCCGTTGTCGAGCGCGGCGATCTCCTCGCCGGTGATGACCGCACCCACCTCGACCGGCAGACCCGCCTCGGCTGCGATCGCGCGGGCGGTGGCCGGGTGGTCTCCGGTGAGCATGACGACGCGGATTCCCGCTTCCCGGCACCGGCGCACTGCGCTTGCCACGCCCGGCCGCAGCGGATCGGCGATCCCGATGAGGCCGATCGCCGTGAGCTCGCGCGGATCGTCGACCGGGCTCCCGGCGGGTCCCTCCGCCACCATCAGCACTCGCAGACCGCGGCCTCCCAGCTCCTCCGCCCGGGCCAGGAGCCGGGCGCGACCGCCGTGATCCAGCGGCTCGGGTCCCCCGCCCGCGACAGCCATCCGGCTGCAGCGCTCGAGGAGCACCTCGGCGGCGCCCTTGACGGCCATGCCGTGAGCGGTGGCGGTGGCGTGCAGGGCGCGAACCGGGTCGAAGGGCGCCTCGGCCTCCCGCTCGCTCAGGAGCTCGGCCTCGAGACCGGCGGCGTCCGCGGCCATGAGGATGGCCGCGTCGGTCGGGTGGGCGCCGGCATCCGGTGACCCGGGCGACGGACTGGCCAGTCCTGCTGCCAGCAGTACGCGGCGGGCGCCGGCACCGAGCTCGCCGGGCACGCGGACCCGGGCGTCGAGATCGTCGATCAGGCTCACTGCGAGCCGGCCCTGGGTCAGCGTCCCGGTCTTGTCGCAGCAGACGATGTCCACCCGTCCGAGGGCTTCGACCGAGGAGAGACGCCGGACCAGCGCCGAGCGTCCGGCCAGGCGCCGGGCCACCGACGCCTCGGCCACGCCGGCGAGGAGCGGCAGGCCCTCGGGAACCGCCGCCACCGCCACGCTCGCGCCCAGGGCCAGCTGGGCGAGCGGCGCGCCGCCCCAGGCGATGCCCGCGAGCGTGACGATGGCGCCGCCGGCGATAACCAGCGGCATCCCCTGCCGGAAGAGATGGTCGAGGCGCTGGCCGAGCGGGCTCTCGCTCGCCTCCTCCACCGCCAGGGCGGCGGCTGTGGCGCCGAGCCGGGTGGAGCGACCGACGGCGACGACGACGGCCTGGCCCGTGCCGACGGTCACGTCGCTGCCCTCGAGGATCACCCGCGCATCGGGAGAGTCCGCGTCCGGTGACTTGCTGACCGGAAGCGACTCCCCGGTCAGGGACGCCTCGTCGACCTCGAGCGCTTCGGACGCGAGCAGCCGGGCGTCGGCGACGATCCGGTCACCGGGGCCGACGAAGAGGATGTCGCCGCGAACCACGCTCTCGGCGGGAATCTCCACGAGGTCACCCTCGCGTAGCACGCGGGCGTTGACCGCTCCCATCCGCTGTAGCGCACGGGTGGCCTGACCCGCCTGGTGCTCCTGCCACGCGCCCACACCGGCGTTGGCGAGGATCACCGCGCCGATCATCGCCACGTCGGCGGTGGCGCCGACGGCGAGCGAGAGTGCGGCACCGGCGCCCAGTACCGCCACGAGGGGGGACTCGAGCTGCTCGCCGAGGGCGGCAAGGAGGGAGTTGCGGGTGGAGGGACGGGGGCGGGTCTCGGCGCGCTCGGCCGCTTCGCGCTTGGAGAGACCGCGCTCGCGGGCGTGCATCGCCTCGAGGACCTCGCGCGTGCTCACGCGGCCCCACCGCTCCGGTCGCGGATCGGTGAGGCGGCTGATCACCGAGCGGGCGCGGCGGCCGCCCCGCAGCCGCACCCATCCGGTGCCGAAGGCGGCGAGCGCGCCCATGTAGGTTGCGCGTGAGGCGCGGAGCACCCCGGGCGCACCCTGGAGGCCAGCGACGGCCCCGGCGAGGTTGGCGGCCACCGAGCAGCCGACGGACAGATCTGAGGCCCGGTCGCGCCGCGCCCCGGCGTCGATGATCGCCGCCACGGCGGCGAGGCCGGGGGCGAGGAGGTCCGCGCGTGCCTGGAAGTGCGAGCTCCGTCCCGAGCTCAGCGCGATCGCCAGGTCGCAGGTGTGGAAGGCCTCCGCCGCCGACGGGGCGTCCGAGAGCACCGCCACGCGCTCGCCGGCGCCTTGGCGCTCGCGCACGAGCTCGACGAGATCGGCCTCGAGGATCAACGGCACCTCGGCCCGTCGCGCCACCATCCGCGAGGCACGGCGGTCCTCGTGCTCGAGCATGGCGATCTCGACCCCGCTTGCCCGGCAGCAGGCGCAGAGCTCCTCGAGCCCGCCGGCGAGCCGGGGCCGGAGATTCACGTAGGCGATGACCTCACCGCCCTCCGCATGACAAAGGACCAGGGCCTGCTCGCCGTGGTCCGCGGCACGACGGACCACGGGGTCGTCGTCCTCGCCAGGGGCGAGGCGAAGGCGCCGGCCGGCCACGGTCGCCGTCAGCCCCACGCCGTCGAAGGAGCTGTCAGCCGCGGCGGCCTGTCGGGGGGGCGCGACCGCCCTCCCCCAGGGCGCACCGGAGGCGGCGAACATGGCGGCGACGATCTCACCCACCTCGGTCCGGTCGACGTCGCCCACGGGGACGACGCGGGATTGCTCGAGGCCGTCGGTGAGCACCCGCGGTCCATCGATGAGCAGCACGTCGGGGCGGCGGACAACGCGCTCGGGACGCGTGCCGACGACGGTGACACCGGCTCTCAGCACCCGCGCCGATGCCCCGGTATCGGCAGCCTCAGTGCCGATCAATCCGGCGCGCGGGTTGACGAGAAGCAGTCCGGTGAAGAGCGCCGCGGGCGAGCGGCGCTGGAAGGCATGGATCAGGGCATAGCCGAGCGAGGCGGGCCCGAGCAGAGCCAGATAGCGTGCTAGCGCGTCCGGTCGGGGAGGGGCCGGCCTCGGCCCCGGGGTAAATGGGCGGCCGTCGGTCACCTCGACGAGCAGGGGGCCGCGCAGCACCCGCGCGCCGCCGGGGAGCTGGGCGCCCGGCGTCACGCCGTCGGAGAGTCCATCGGCCCCGACCACTGTCCCCACCCCTTCGAGGACCAAAGCCTCGAGGGGCACGCGCGTCCCCGCCTCGAGCCGGATCACCGCGCCGGGCTGGGCGTGCGGGGCGCTCTCCACGCGCTGCTCGTACTCCTCCCACGCCGTCCGGCGCGCGCGTGCCTCGGTGAAGAGCCGCAAAGCCCCGGCTCCGGTCACAAGCAGGCCGAGGGGCGACCCCGAGAAGGTCAGGGAAATGATCGCGCCCCCGCTCAGGAGCAGCTGCGCGCGGTCGCGCCCGAGGGCGCGGCGAAGCCCGTCGCGTACCGGCGGGGCCCCGTCGACAAGGCCGAAGACGCCGGCGGCCGTGGCGGCGGCCCGCACCGGAAGTGAGGCGGGGCTCCCGGCGCCGCCTGTCATCCTCGCCAACCCCACGGTCGCGAGGCCGAGCACCGAACCGACCACGCGCGCGCCGCTCTGGAACACCGGGCCCGGGTCGAGCGGGTGCGCGGGCCGGTCCTCTCCTGACGTGTCGGGGAGCTCGAGGCGCGAGAGCTCGGCGAGCAGGTCCTGGAGTGAGGTCACGCGTTCTGAGAATTCCACGAGGACGCGCCCCGTGGTGGCGCTGGCGACGGCGCGGCGCACGTCGGGCCGGCGCTCGAGCGCCTCCACGACGCGACGGGCGAGGTGGGGATCGTGGTCGATGCCGCGGACAGCGATCCGGGCGCGTCCGAAGCGACCGGCGTGCTCGCGGAGCATGCCCGTGACGACCTCGACGGAGCTGCGGCGGCGCGGTTCATCCCGGGTCCGGGGGGTCGCCGCGGGCGCGGTCGCCCCGGGCATCTCGGTCGACCCGAGGGCCTGCTTACACGCGTCGAGGAGCGTGGCTGCCCCGGTAAGGGCCGGGTCATACCGAATGCGAACGTTCCCCGTGGCGGGGCGTCCGCTGACCTCGAGCACCCCGGGATCGCCGGCTACCACCCGCTCGAGGTGGGCAAGCTGCTCGTGGCTCAGGTCACCGACATGTAAGCGCAGCCGACCGGGAAGGTCCCGGATCACGTGCGGCGACGCCGGTGCGGCGACGGAGCTCATCCGGTTCCGGCGGCGGCTAGCGCTCGTTGATACTGCGGGCCTCGGCCACGATGTCTTCGAACTCCTCGCGGGCGCGCCCGAAGGCGCGCGAGAGGAAACGAGCGGCGTGCGAGGTAAATTGCTCCATCAGTTCCTCGGCGCGCTGCTCCGTGTCCCCCTCGCGCGGCGAGGGTTCGCCGGTGGTGGTCATGCTTTGCCCGAGTTCGCGGCCTTGCTGCGCGCCGCCGTCCCCGTCCGGCTCCGTGTCGCCGGGGCGCGCTCGCCGCCGTTCGAGGAAGCGGCGTCGTCGTCGCGCAGACCGCGCGCCGCGCCGCGCGCCGCTCCGGCGACCACGTCGCCTACCTTCAGCGCTCCCGCCACGCCGAGAACCGCGCCACGGCGAAGGGTCTCGCGGGTGCGCGGAGAAAAGACCGCTGCCGTCGCGGCCGCGACGACGGCCGACTCTGTGCTCATCAGATCATCGAGTCCCACGCGTGGCCTCCTTTTCGTTTCTGGTCTGCGCCCGAGCGGCGAGACGGGACGGGGGATTTCGCATTGCTACCCGGAGCCGGAAGCGACAAACGACCGTTTCTCATCCCGCCGCGGATTCGACGCCCGAGGCCGCGCCGGACACCGCCGAGGACCTCGAGTTCTCGGAGATCAAGTGGCCAGTGACGACGATGGCCGCCAGAGGCCACTCGAGCAGGCCCGCGGCGGTCATGGCACCCATCCCTGCGTACCACGCGAGACTGCTGCGGGTGGGCCGGTTGAGCTCGAGGTCGAGGACAGGAAGCTTCATGACGTCGATGTACCCGCCAGATGCGCCGGGGAACCGCGGGGGTCAGAGCCTGAGCACGAGGCGTCCCCGTGCGTCCATCTCGCCGATGCGCTCCCAGGGGATGAGGTTGGGCGGCATCCGTCCCTCCTTCATCTTCTCGGCCAGCTCGGGATCAAATCCGGCGCGCTGGAGAA
>DASZMD010000049.1:0-13552 GCA_035551955.1 Solirubrobacteraceae bacterium
CTGGGTGAGCGTGACGTTGGCGCTCAGGTTCTTCTGGTCGAGCGAGATCTGCTTGACCTCGTTCTGCTGCAGATAACCCACGAGCTGACCGAAGCTGGGCTTCGGCGTGTGGCTCGTGCCGCCAATCAGCTTCTGGGCGAAAAAGGCGAGCACGACCACGATGAGGATCGGGAAGGCTGCGCTCTTGAAGAACCTACTCATGGTCGAGTTTCCGCGCATCAATCCGGGTGGTCTCCGCGGGGAATGGCCTAGCGTAGCACTTGAATTTCGTGCCCCCGCTGGAGGCGGGCGTCCCCGGTCATTCCTTCAACGCCGCCACGAACGGCAAGTTGCGGTAGCGCTCGGCGTGATCGAGCCCGTAGCCGACCACGAAGCGATCCGGTATCTCGAAACCCACGTAGCGGGTGGGGAGGTCGACCTTGCGGCGTTCGGGCTTGGTCAGGAGCGCGCACACCTCGAGCGTGCGCGGGTTGCGCGCGCCGAGGTTGCGCAGGAGATATTGCAGAGTGAGCCCGGAGTCGACGATGTCCTCGACGATGAGCACGTCGCGGCCCTCGATCGCCGCGTCGAGGTCCTTGAGTATCCGCACCACGCCCGAGGACTTGGTCGCCGACCCGTACGAGGCCACGGCCATGAAGTCGACCTCGCAGGGGACCTCGAGCTCGCGCATGAGGTCGGAGAGGAAGAACACGGCCCCCTTGAGCACGCCGATGAGGACGAGGTCGCGGTCCACGTAGTCGCGCGAGATCTCGGCCGCTAGCTCGCGAACCCGGTTCTGCAGCTCCTCGGGTTTCACGAGGATGTCCCCGATGGCGTCGTCGTCCACCTTGGGGGAGTTTATGTGGTGTCCTGGCCGGGAGCGGACGCCCCCTCGACAGCGCTGAGGAAGACGGCCTCGCGAGTGCTGTCGGTGACCTTGAATCGGTCGGAGGTGGCGACGCCCGCGACCCACACGATCTCTCCTCCCGACTCGACCACGGGGAGGGTGGCCCGCCGCGCCCGCGCGACGCGCCGCGCCGTGAACAGGTCCTGGAGGCTCTTGGTGCCCGCGAGTCCGAGCGGCGCCATCCGGTCGCCGGGCCGCCACGTCCGCACCAGCAGCTGCGCGCCCACGGTGGCGCGGTCGAGGCTGCCGGGACGCCGCTCGGGCGGCCCGATCTCGCAGCGGACCTCGTAGCGACCGAAGCCCAGCGCGCCGGGAACGGCCAGGTGCGCCTGCGCCGGGACGGCCGGCGACGAACTAGCGAGCTCGAAGCGCAGGACGCCGTATTCGGCCACCGCCCGGACCCCGCCCGCGAGGTCGAGCGAGGCCGTGCCCTTCTCGCGCAGCCCGGCCACCTCGCCGGCGCGGGCGGCGACACCGGGGAGCGGGCGACCGGCCGCCTGCTCGGCCAGGCGCTGGACGACGAGCCGTCGCAGCGCCGCCGGCAGCCCGCGCAGTCGCGCGAGCTCGATCTCGGGACGGCCCGCGAGCGTCTCGTCGAGGAGCGCGTCGAGGACGGCCGCCTCAGCGCCGAGGATCTCGACCAGCGCGAGGACGTTGGCCTCGGCTGCCGGGTGGACGGCGCGCAGCGCCGGGACGAGCTCGCCTCGCACGCGCCCGCGCGCGTAGCGGGGCTCCGCGTTCGTCGCGTCATCCCGCCAGACGAGGCCGCGCTCGCGGCAGTAGTCGCCGGTCTGCGCCCGGGTCAGTCCGAGCAGGGGCCGCACGACGATCCCGGTGCGCTCCCGCATCCCGAGCAGGGCGCGCCGGCTCGGCGCCGACGCCAGGCGGTAGAGCACGCCTTCGACCTGGTCGCTCGCGGTATGCCCGGCCGCCACCTCGGCGCCGAGCGGCTCCGCGATCCGCGCCGCCGCGCCATAGCGAACCTCGCGCGCCCAGGCCTGGACGTTGCCGGGCGGCGGCGCACCGGGACGCTCCACCGCGAGGGGCACGTCGAGGTCGCGGCACAGGGCCGCGCAGTGGCGCTCGTCCCCGTCGGCCTCCTCGCGCAGACGGTAGTTGACGTGGAGCGCCTGGACGGCACCGGCCCCGGAGATGCGCAGGGCAAGGTCGAGCAGGCAGACCGAGTCACGGCCTCCGGACACGAGGACGACCACGGCGCGGCCGGGGGCCAGGAGGCCGCCGGCCCGGACGCGCTCGAAGGTCTCATGTGCGCTCATCGCTCGGGCTCCGGGATGCGCGCCAGGAAGATCTCGGTAGGTTCGGTGAACCCCTTGAGGCGGACCTCGGCGATCCGCTCGAACTCGAGGTGGGACCCCGCGTTGTCGACCACCGGCTTGGTCACGAGAACCTCCCCGCCCGCCGAGCGCGCGGCCACCCGGGCGGCGATGTTGACGTCGCGGCCGTAGTAGTCGCCGTCGCGGTAGATGGCGTAGCCGTAGTGGATTCCGATCCGCGGGAGCGGGCGCTCGGTCTGCATCCTCTGAAAGCCCACCGCCCAGTCGGTGAGGTTGGCGGCGTCAGAGCCGACGACCATCACCTCGTCGCCGATCGTCTTGATGATGCGGGCTTCGTCGGGCAAGGTGATCTCGACCGCCTCGACGAAGCGCTCGACGGCGTCGACGGCCTGCTGCTCGCCCTCCTCCTCGGTCAGCCGGGTATAGCCGGCGAGATCGGCGAAGGCGATGGCCACCCGCATCCGCCCGAGCCCCGGCTGCTCGCCCGGAACGGCGCCGTCGAGCTCGGCCTCCATGTGGCCGACCACGTCCTGCTCGACGAAGTGCTGGAGGAAGTGCTGATGGACGTGGTCCATGACCGGCGAGGAGAGGGGCAGGATCGCGCGTGCCAGCGTCTCCATCGCCTCGGCCATCTCGAGGCCCGAGACGCCGTCGCGCATCATCGGCTCGTGGACGTAGAGGTGGAAGAGCCGGACCTCGGCGTCGGCGATCTGGGCCAGCGCCTGCCCGTAGACGCGCACGAGCTGGAGCATGGCGACGAGGGGAAAGCCGGAGGCGAGCGCCGCCGAGATGTAGCGCAGGAGTTGCACGTCGGCCTCGGAGAACCGTTCGCTTTCCGCCGGCCGGAGCGCGAGCGCCATCGAGATGCGCTCGATCAGCGCGGGCTCGAGTCCCGTCTCCTGTGCCGCCGCCGCGAGCGTGTAGGCCGAGTCGGTGGTGGGGAACAGCTCCTCGACGTAGGCGAACGCGAGCCGGCCCTCGGCCGTCGCCTCGCGGATCTGGTCGAGCGAGTGACCGCGGGCGCGCATGCGGGCGACCACACGCGCGTGCGCCGCCGCCTCCGGCGTCCACGTCCCGTCGTGCTGGGGGATCAAGCCCCGGCTCACCCAGCGCCTCAAGGTGGCGGTGGTCACGCCCGCCCGATCCGCCACCTCACGGGTGCTCAGCACAGTAGTCGGCGGCGGGATCCGGTCAAGACCCCGCCGCCCGCGGGCGAAGCGGCCCGCTTCGTTGGCCGTAGGCGCTCGTCGCAGTGGTGGCGGCGCCTCGCGGACGCAACTCCGGGGCGCGCTTGCGCGCGCTTTGCCGGCGGTGCGCTCACGCTCCGGCCTGTTGCCTGGTTCGGAGCATTAGGTCTACTCGCTTCATCCGCGCCTGTCAATGCCAGGATGTCCGCCTAATCCTCGAGGTGGGGGTAGTCGGCCGCGATCATCGCCCGGTAGCGGGGGAACAGGCGCTTGGTCACGGGGAGGATGGCGAGCGCCGCCTTGACGTCTCCCGCGGCCTTGATCCGCCGGCGGGCGATGGCGATGGCGATGTTCTCCTTGCCCTGGAAGTAGCGGTTCGCCGTGTCCGAGCTCATCGCCATCCGGACCTGGGGCTCCCAGTCGATGTCGTCGGACCACACCCACGACAGGTTGGGCTCCGCCGGGCCTCCGGCGCGGATGTTGACCACGAGGTCGACGTCGGTGAACTCGAACCGCTGCGGGGTATCCGCGTCGCGCAGCCTCGGCCCGATCTCCGGATCCTCGCTCATCAGCGCGAAGGCGCGATCCATGACCTCCCGGAACTCGGTCTCGGACTTGAACTCGCTCATGTCTGGTCCCGCCCGAACCGCGTGGAGCTGCGCCGTGCCGCCGGGCATCGCGGCGGAGTCTACCCGCGGCCCCGCGCGCGTTGGCAATAGCGTTCAGGGTCGTGACGGCCGATCCGATCCGCCTCCAGCCCACCGCCCCCCTGGCCGAGCGCGTGCTCCTGCCCGGCGATCCCGGCCGCGCGCTGCGCCTCGCCCAGGCCCTGCTCCACGAGCCGAGGATGTTCAATCACCATCGGGGCCTGTGGGGCTACACGGGCACCGCCGCCGACGACCGGCCGCTGACCATTCAGAGCACGGGCATGGGCGGCCCCAGCGCCGCCATCGTCGTCACCGAGCTCGTCGCCCTCGGCGCCCGACGCCTGATCCGCGTCGGCACCTGCGCAGCACTCGCCCCCGCCCTCGAGCTCGGTGCTCTCATACTCGCGCGCGAGGCTATATCTGGCGACGGCACGAGCCGGGCCCTCGGGGCGAAGGGCCGCGTCGCGCCGGACGGCGAGCTCACCGACGCCATCGCCCGAGCCGCCGGCCCCGGACTCCACCAGGGCCCGGTAGTCAGCACCGACCTGTTCTACGGCGGCGAATCGGCGTGGCCGGGCGCCGCCCTGGCCATCGAGATGGAGACGGCCACCCTCTTCACCATCGCCGCGAACAAGAACTTGCAGGCGGCATCGCTGCTGATCGTCACCGACAAGGATGGCTCCCGGCTCGACGCCAACGCGCTGACGGCGGTGGAGCGACAGGCCGGGGAATACGCCGCCGCCGCCCTCCTCGGCGATCGGGCGACTACGACTCCGGCGGTTCCCGATCGGGCGACGACGCCTCCGGCGGTTCCTCGAGGCGGGTGAGAGCCGCCTCGATCGCCGCCAACCGCGCTTCGACAACGCTGCTCGACCCCACCCGCTCCTCGAGTCGGTCAAGCGCGTCCTCGATGCCCTCGAGGCGCTGGGACACGCCCCGCAGGCGCCGGGTCAGGCGCTCGAGGTCGCTGGCCGAGGGCAGATTGAGGGCGCCCATCGCCACCTCTTGGGCGCGCACCGCGCGCTCGCGGGTTTCGAACGCCGCCGTCAGCGCCCCGGTGACGATCGGGTGTTCGAGCAATTCCTGGGCGAGCTTGCCGATCGCCTCCTCGCCTTGACGCGTCACTCGGTCGCGCAGGCCCTTGCTGTCTTCGGACAATTTCTCCAGGGCTCCGATCTCAGGCGTCACTGTAGCGAACGCCGCCGCCTGCGCCGCCACGCCTCCCGCACCCGTAAGGCTCCGCTTGAGCCTTAGAAGGGAGGGACGATCTCGCCGGATCTGGACGCATCGCGGGCCTGATTACAGTGTTCGCGGCTCGGCGCCGATGAAAGGGCGCACAGGCCGGAACACGGTTATGTGGCCCCACGCGCACACGCTCGACAGCCCGCCCAGGGCCGTCTGCGTTCGCGCGTGAGAACTGCACCTCGATGCTTCTTCGTTGCAAACCTCAGCGCCAATGTGTAGCGTGCACGCCGCGTCGCCTGAAACGTGGCGCCGACGACTTGCGCAGGCGGCCGAATTGGCGTGGGAGGAGATTGGCAACAGTGTTGAGGAGTCGGAGGGTTATGGGCGCATTGGCCGCGGCAGGGGCCATGTCCGCCGGAATAGCTATTGCTGCCGTTCCATCCGCGTCCGCGGAGCAGTGCGTCGTCACCGTGACGCTCCTCGGCGGCATACAGCTGCCGTTCACGATCGACGTGCCTCCGGGCACGCCGCTGAGCAGCCTGTCGCTTCCGGGCCTCAAGCTGCCGATTCTCTCTGAATCGGAGTCTTGCCCGCAGACGACCCCGGCGCCGACGGCCACGGCCGCGCCCCCGGCCGCGGGCACGCCGACCACGGCGGCGCCTTCGACGACGTCGACCCCGACGACCCAGAGCACCTCCTCGGCGCCCAAGTCCCAGGGATCCAAGTCGGCCAAGGGCAGCAAGAATGCGCTCTCCGGGTCGGTCCAGGGCAACGCGCTGATCAAGAACGCGGCAGGGCCGACATCGGCCGCCGCGGTCAAGAACGGACAGGCACCCCTGCGGACGGCCAGCGGCGCCCCCACCGCCCAGAACCCGACCTTCTCCTTCGCGCTGCCGACGCCGGCGCCGATCGGCGTCCCGAACTTCTTCATCGACAGCTTCCAGATCCCACCGGGTCTGCTTCCCATCTACCAGGCCGCGGGCATTCAGTACAACGTGCCGTGGGCCGTCCTCGCGGCCATCAACGACATCGAGACCGATTACGGACGCAACCTGTCGATCAGCTCCGCCGGCGCCGAGGGCTGGATGCAGTTCATCCCCTCGACGTGGAAGCGCTACGGCATGGACGTGACCGGCGGCGGCAGCGCCGATCCGTACAACCCGGTCGACGCCATCTTCGCCGCCGCGCGGTACCTGAACGCCGCCGGCGCCTCGAAGAACCTGGCCAAGGCGATCTTCGCCTACAACCACGCGAACTGGTACGTCCAGTCGGTGCTTCTGCGCGCGAAGCTCATCGAGGGCATTCCCGCCGGTCTGATCGGCGCCCTCTCGGGCCTCGTCGAGGGGCACTTCCCGGTCGCCGCGCCCGCCACCTACGCTGACGACGCCGTCGAGAAGCTGGCCACCCGCCGGATCCACGCGGCCAACGCCGCCCTGCCCATCGACTCCTCGAGCGCGCGCTCGATCTCGATCTTCGCTAAGGCGGGCTCGCCTCTGATCGCGGTCAACGACGGGAAGATCGTCGCGATGGGCAAAAGCCGGTCTCAGGGCCGCTACCTGCAGCTCCAGGACACGAACGGCAACACCTACACCTACGCCCACCTGGGCTCGATCTCGAAGACCTATGCGGTGCCCAAGCCGGTCAAGGTCACCGCCAAGGAGATCGCCCGCGAGCTCTCGAGCAAGCCCGCCCCACGGCCGACGGGACCGGCCACGGCCGGGACGCAGGTCGCCTCGGTCAAGGCGAACACGATCCACGCGGCGGCGGCCAAGACCTCGCAGATCAAGGCGTCGGTCGCCCCCAAGGCGGCGCCGAGCACGAGCGTGGCCACGCCACAGCCCTCGGGATCCCCCAAGGTGCGGCTATTCGCCAACCCCTCGCGTCCCGCTTCCTTCGCCTCGGGCGGCCAGACCCAGATCAACAATGCCTCGGGCGCCATCCAGAGCTTCCAGAACTACTTCTCCGACACCCTGCACCTGGCGCGTAACCAGTACACGCTGCAGCCCCTGAAGGTCGGCTCGACCGTCGTCGCGGGCACCATCCTCGCGCGGATCGGGGCCGGCAACCGGCTGAACGCCTCGCACCTGGTCTTCATGATCCGCCCCGCTGGGCGGGATGCCCCGCTGATCGACCCCAAGGTGATCCTCGACGGCTGGGAGCTCCTGCAGGCGAGCTCGATCTACCGCGCCGCCAACATCAACCCGTTCATCGGCCCGGACGCCAAGAACCCGACGATCGGGCAGGTCCTGCTCATGAGCAAGGCCCAGCTCCAGCAGGTCGTCCTCGCCGACCCGCACGTGCAGATCTACTCGTGCGGCCGGCGTGACGTGACCGCCGGGCTGGTCGACCGGCGCATCCTCGGAACGCTGGAGTTCCTCTCCCAGTCGGGCCTGGATCCCACCGTCTCGGGCCTGCAGTGCGGGCAGAGCGCCGTCACCAAGAGCACCCCGGGCGCCAATTCGGTGGCCACCGGTGACAGCGTGGAGATCGCCAAGATCAATGGCATCCCGATCCAGGGTCACCAGGGCCCGGGCTCGATCACCGACTTGACGATCCGCCGGCTGCTGACCCTGCAGAGCTCGATGCGACCGAACCAGATCATCAGCCTGATGAGCTACCCGGGCCAGACCAACACGCTGGCCCTCCCCGACCACGCCGACCGCATTCAGGTCGCCTTCACGCCTCTGTTCGGGCAGAACAAGAAGCTCTCCAAGCAGGTCGACAGCATCCTCAAACCTGCTCAGTGGATCAAGCTCATCAACACGATCAGCCAGATCCCGCAGCCCACGGTCCCCACCACCACCGTCAGTACCAGCGGCCACTGACGGCCGACGGCGACGCTCTTCCGCTTCGCCCAGCTCGAGCTTCCGTGGGCGCTCGGACCGGCGGACGGGCGCTACCTCCTGCGTCCTCCCGGCGATCCGCCCGACGCGCCCCCGGCGCACGTGCTCGTGCTCGCCACCCTGGGGGCCCCGGAACGGCGGCGGAGGCTGCAAAGGACGCGAGCTCAGGCTCCCCCTGAGCCTGAGCCCACGCCCGTGACGACCGGACGCGTGACCGTGATCGACGTCAGCGACGAGCTGGCCGACGAGGGCGCAGCCCGCGCCTGGCTCGACGAGGCCGGCGAGGAGGACCTCGCCGCCGCGCTCGCCGTCGTCAACCGGGCGCTCCACGCCTTCCGGATCGTGACCACCGATCCCTATCTGCACGAAGTCTCGCGTGGGCAGGCCCTCGTGGCGCGCGTCGGGTACGGCGAGGGTGATGAGGTCGCCCACGGCCGGTGGAGCGACGCCCGCGAGCTGGCCCCCGCGCAGGACCACCGGCGCCGCTCGGCGATCCTCCAGCCCCAGGCTCGCCTGGCCGCTGCGCTGGGCGGCAGGCAGCCGATCCTGGCCTGCCAGGAGCTGACGCTCCGGGCTCGCGCCGATGCCGACCACGGCCGCGACCGCGAGGCCGCGCTCCAGCTCCTCGTCGCCCTCGACGCCGCCCTCGCCGAGCTCCCCCTCGACCCCCACGCCGACGCGCTCGCCGACCGGCTCGCCGAGCTTCGCGGCCGGCGCGAGGCGGTGGTCGCCGCCGCCCAGGCGGCGCTTGCCGGGCCGCTCGACGAGGCCGGGCGCGCCGCCGTGCTCGATACCCTCGCCCGCCTCGAGGCGGCGCTGCGGGCGCGGGCCGCGGTCAGTGGGTGATGGCCGCCGGGGTGACCCCGAGCGTCTCGAGGAGCGCGTCGAGCTCGCGCACGATGTCGCCGTCCATGCGCACGGTGGCTCGGGCGTCGATCGGCGTCGGGCCCTGGGTGAGGATGGCGATCTTCCCGCCCGCCGCGAGGGTCACGAGCGGGAGTTGGGCGACGGGATAGACCTCGAGCGAGGAGCCGATACACAGCATCAGGTCGGCGCCCGCCGCCAGCTCCTCGGCCCGGGCGAGCGCGTCGACGGGCAGGTACTCACCGAAGAGGACGACGTCGGGCTTCAGCGGCTCGCCGCACTCGCAGCGCGGGATCCGGCGCTCGTCGGCGAGCTGGCGCGCGCGCACGTCGGCCAGCGGGTAGCGGGCGCCGCAGGCAAGGCACGAGGAGTGGGCGATCGTGCCGTGGATCTCGATCAGCTCCCGGGTGCCCGCGCGGGAGTGGAGCTGATCGATGTTCTGGGTCACGACGGCATCGACGAGTCCAGCGCGCTCGAGCGCGGCCAGGGCCGCATGGGCGCGGTTGGGGCGCTTCTCCTCGAGGGTCTGGAAGCGCTCCCCATAGAAGTGCCAGAAACGCTCGGGCTCGCGGCGGAAGACGTCGATGTGGGCGACCTCCATGGGGTTGACGTTCTCCCACAGCCCGGTGCCCGGAGAGCGGAAGTCGGGGATGCCCGAGGGGACGGAGATCCCCGCCCCGGTCAGCGCAACCACCGAGCGGGCGCCGCGTATGAGCGCCGCGAGCTGGTGCGCCGCTGCCGTCACTTGCCCTGGAAGCGCGCCGAGCGCTTCTCGACGAAGGCCGAGATCCCCTCGCGCGCATCCTCGGAGGTGAACACCTCGAGGAAGCCCTGCTTCTCGGCCTCGATCCCGGCCTCGAGGTCGCCGTTGGCCGAGACCCGCTTGATCTGCTCGACGGCGAGCGGCGGCTGACCGGCGAGCTTGCGCGCCCAGCCGACCGCCGTGTCGAGGAGCTCGTGGTCCGGCACGACACGATGGGCGAGCCCGAGCTCGTAAGCCTCGCCCGAGGAGATGGCGTCGCCGGTCAGGTTCATCTCGAGCGCCTTGCCCTCGCCGACCAGGCGCGGGAGTCGTTGGGTCCCGCCGAAGCCGGGGATGATCCCGAGGTTGATCTCGGGCTGCCCGAAGGTGGCGGAGTCGGCGGCGATCCGGATGTCGCACGCCATCGCCAGCTCGCAGCCCCCGCCGAAGGCCGGCGCGTTGACGGCGGCGACGGTGGCCACCCGCGAGGTCTCCATCCTCCGCAGCAGTCCGTGCATCCGGTCCAGGAGCTGCCGGCCGCCCGCGGCGTCCATCTTCGTGAAGGCCTTGATGTCGGCTCCCGCGCAGAACAGCATCGGGTTGGCCGAGGCGATGATGAGGGCTCGTGCCGGTGAGCCGGTGACCGCCTCCCACACCCGCTCGAGCGCCTCGACGACCTCGGGGGAGATCGAGTTGGCGGGCGGGCGGTCGAGCCACGCGATCGCGTAATCGTCGCGCGACTCGAGCTTGACCGGGCTGTCCTCCCAGCCCGCGTCGGGGCCGGGGTAGGGGAAGAACCCTTGGCCGGACTTGACGCCGAGGCGGCCCTGGGCCACGAGCCGGCGCAGGATCGCCGGCGGCTCGAAGTTCTCGCCCCACTCCTGGGCGGCACGCTCGAGCCTCGTGAGTACCTCGTCGAGGCCGAGCTGGTCGGCGCGCGCGAAGGGCGGGGGGACGATCCCGGCCCCGGCCATCATCCCGAGATCGATGTCCTTCACGGAGGCGACGCCCTCCTCGAGGACGAGGCAGCTCTCGACCAGCGCCTTCAGGGTGAAGCGCTCGACGAGCTTGTCGGCGTCGAGCTCAGTGGCCGTGCTCATAGAAGCCCTTTCCCGTCTTGGCGCCGAGGTTTCCGGCGGCCACGAGCTCGCGCATCTGCTCGTGCACGAAGAAGCGGTCGCCGTAGGCCTCGTGCAGGTACCCGGCGACATGGAGGACGGTGTCGAGGCCGAGGAGATCGGCGAGGAAGAACGGCCCCATCGGCGCCGCCTTGCTCGCCTCGACGATCTTGTCGAGCTCGGCGATCGGCGTCCCCGTCTCCTCCTGGACGCGCCACAGCTCGGAGACCGCCGAATTGAGGATCCGATTGACCACGAACCCGGGGGACTCGCCGCAGCGGATCGGCGACTTGCGGATCTGAGTGGCGAAATTCGCCGCCGCCTGGATGGTCTCCGACGACGTCTCCTCGCCCTCGATGACCTCGACGAGCCGCATCACCGAGGCCGGATAGAAGAAGTGAAAGCCCACCACGAGGTCGGGGCGGCTCGTCGCCTCCCCGATCTCGGTCACCGACAGCGAGGACGTGTTGGAGGCGAGGATGGCGTGACCGGGCGTCGCCTCGTCGAGCTCGGAGAACACCGCCTGCTTGATCGCCATCCGCTCGGGGACCGCCTCGATCACGAAGTCGACGTCGCGGAAGGGCCCGTAGTCGGTGGTGCCGGTGATCAGCGCCATCTGCCGGTCGAGCTCGCCGGGCGCGAGCTTACCCGCGTCGACCCGGCTCTGCCACAGCGAACGGGCCTTCTCGAGTCCCTGCTCGACGAACTTCTCCTCGACGTCCTTGAGGACGACGGGGATGTCCGCGGCGGCGATCGTGTGCGCGATCTCCCCGCCCATCGTGCCCGCGCCGACCACAGCGGCCTTGAAGACGAACATGGCGTTTGAGTCTATTGGGCGGCGGCGGACGCTCGGGCCGCCGGTCCCCACGCCCCGCACCCCTCATACTGGTGCAATGTCGCCGATCTCCCGAGGCTTTCACGGACGCCGGCGCCGCGACATCGATCCGGCGCGGATTCCGCCCGGGCAGTACGTGGTCGACGACTTCCCGGTGCTCTCGGCGGGGCCGACTCCGCGCACGCCGCTCGAGCAGTGGACGTTCACCATCGGCGGCGAGGTGGATGCACCGAAGTCCTGGCCGTGGGACGAGCTCCTGGCCCTTCCAGCCGAGACCATCACCGTTGACATCCACTGCGTCACCAAGTGGTCGAAGCTCGACACGGGTTGGACCGGCGTCTCGGTCGACACCCTCCTCGAGAGCGTCGACACCGAGTCGCAATACGTGACGGCGTGGTGCGACGGCGGCTACACCACGAACCTTCCGCTCGCCGACCTGACGGGCGGGCGGGCGTGGGTCGCCTACCGGTTCGACGGGGCGCCGCTGCACCCCGAGCACGGCGGCCCGGCGCGTCTGCTCGTGCCCCATCTCTACTTCTGGAAGAGCGCGAAATGGGTCCGTGGCCTGACGCTCACGTCCGCCGACGAGCCGGGGTTCTGGGAGGCCGCCGGCTACCACAACCGGGGCGATCCATGGAAAGAGCAGCGTTACTGGAACGACTGACCGGGAGGCGGGCGCCGATCGTCTGGCGCACGGCGACGGTGCGCGAGATCGTGCCCGAGACCGCCCAGGCGAACACGCTCGTGCTCGACGTGCCCGGCTGGCCCGGACACCTCGCCGGACAGCACGTCGACCTGCGGCTGACCGCCGAGGACGGCTACCAGGCCGAGCGCTCCTACTCGATCGCCTCGCCGCCCGAGAGCCCCGGGCTCGCCCTCACCGTGGTCGTGTTCGACGACGGCGAGGTGTCGCCCTACCTGGTCGAGGAGCTCCGCGTCGGGGACCAGTTCGAAGTTCGGGGACCGGTCGGCGGCTACTTCACCTGGCGGGTCGAGGACGGCGGTCCCCTCCTCCTCATCGCCGGGGGCTCGGGCCTCGTCCCCCTCATGGCCATGCTCCGCCACCACGCCGCCCAGGCGAGCACGGTGCCGGTGTCGATGCTCGTCTCCGCGCGCAGTCTCGACGACGTCCTCTACCGCGACGAGCTGGCGGGACTGGGCGGGCGCGACGGCGTCGCAGTGAGCTACACCCTGACCCGTGAGCAGCCCCCCGGCTGGACCGGGTTCGAGCGGCGGGTGGACGGCGAGATGCTCACCGCCGTGGGGCCAAACGCCGGCGAGCACCCCCACGTCTTCGTGTGCGGCCCGACCGCCTTCGTCGAGTCGGTGGCCGACCGCCTCGTCGGGCTCGGTCATCCGCCGGGCGCGATCCGGGCCGAGCGCTTCGGGCCGACCGGCGAATGAGATGAGCGAGGAAGCTCTCTGGCTCGACGGCAACGCGATCGCGGGGCTGCTCGCCGAGGCGTTCGGGGCGGAGCTCACCAACACCGCACGCGGCTGTCAGTCCTGCGGCGCCGTCAACCGCCTGGGCGCTCACCGCGTGTACCGGAGCGCGGGTGCGGTCGTGCGCTGTCCGGTGTGCGGCGACCTCGCCCTGCGCATCACCAAGCTGCCCGATCGCCACGTCGTCGTCCTCGCCGGGACGTGGACGCTCGAGGTGCCCCAGGCGTAGAGGGATCCCTTGGCGAGCTACGAGTTTCTCACCACCTGGTGCGTGGACGCACCGATCGACGACGTCTTCGAGATCCTCAACGATGCCACCGCGTACCCGCGCTGGTGGAAGGGCGTGCAGAGCGTCGAGATCCTCGAACACGGTGACGAGCTGGGAATCGGCGAGCTCGACCGTTTCACCTGGCGCAGCCTTCTCCCCTACTCGCTCGCCTTCGACCTCCGCGTCACGCGCGTCGTCCGCCCCTACCTGCTCGAGGGCCGGGCCACCGGCGAGCTCGA
>DASZMD010000050.1:0-35036 GCA_035551955.1 Solirubrobacteraceae bacterium
CCGCCGGCGGGAATCATCTTCCACGCCTCCGGTCCCGTCGAGGGAGGGTGGGGCGTGATCGACTTCTGGGAGTCGCGCGCGCACTTCGACACCTTCCAGGAGGACCGGATCCAGAAGGCGGTCGCCGCCTCCGGGCTCGAGATGCAGGGACCTCCGGACATCAAGGAGTTCCCCGTCCACGAGAGCTTCGCCCCGTAACCGCGCAGCGGTGAGGCTATAGCCTTGGCGATGCCCTGGAAACCATCGCACTGACATCTCTGTCTCACGGCGCCGGGTGCGGATGCAAGCTCCCGGCCGCCGACCTGCTCCCGATCGTGCGCGGCCTCCCGGTCGCGCACGATCCGCGGCTGCTGGTGGGCTCGGCGAGTGGCGACGACGCCGCCGTGTTCCAGCTCCGTCCCGATCTCGCGCTCGTGCAGACTGTCGACTTCTTCACCCCGATCGTCGACGATCCCTACGACTTCGGGCGGATCGCCGCCGCCAACGCCCTGTCAGACGTCTACGCAATGGGGGGGTCGCCGCTCACCGCGCTGAACCTCGTCGCCTTCCCGCTCGAGCGCCTGGGCGGTGAGGTCCTGCACCGGATCCTCGAAGGCGGCCTGGCGGTGACCGCAGCGGCCGGGTGCGTGATCGTCGGCGGGCACTCGATCGACGACCCCGAGCCCAAGTACGGGCTCGCGGTCACGGGCACCGTCGACCCCGCCGTCATGCTCACCAACGCCGGGGCACGCGCCGGCGACGCGCTCGTCCTCACCAAGCCCCTGGGCGTGGGGGCGGTCACCACCGCCCACAAGCGAGGCGCCGCGCACGCCGACCAGCTCGCCCAGGCAGTGACCACGATGGTGGCCCTCAACGCCGAGGCGAGCCACCAGGCCGTCGCCGCCGGGGCCCACGCGGCCACCGACGTCACCGGCTTCGGCCTCCTCGGGCACCTGCATGGCCTCGGCCGCGAGAGCGGGCTGGCGGCCGAGGTCCGCGCCGAGGACGTACCCGCGCTCGCGGGGGTGCTCGCCCTCCTCGACGAGGGCACGGGCGTCTCCGGGGGCGGACGCAACAACCGTGCCTACGCCGAGCCTTTCACGACCTTCGCCGATGGCGTCTCGGAGCCTCATCGGCGCCTGCTGTGCGACCCCGCGACCTCAGGCGGCCTGCTCGTGGCGCTGCCCCCGGCGCGGGCCGGCGAGCTCGAGGGCGCGGTGATCGGGCGCATGCTCGACGGTGAGCCGGGTGCCATCTCGGTCGTATAGTCGCGCCATGGAGCGGCCGGGGCTGGTGCCCCAACCGGCCTTCAAAGCCGGGAAGCCGTGGCAGCCCCACGGTGGGAAGGTTCGACTCCTTCGCCGCTCCGTGACGAGAGGATGAGCGGCAACGACAACGACGCCCTCCGGCGCCTGCCGTCGGTCGACCGGCTGGCCGTCTCGGTGGCCCGGGCGACGCTGGCCGAGCGCCGGGCTGAGCTCCTCGCGGGCGCGGGCGGCGAGGACGACGTCGATCTCGTCGCCCGGGCGAGCGGCCGCCTGTTCCCCTCGCTGCGCCGTGTTCTCAACGCCACCGGCGTCGTCGTGCACACCAACCTCGGCCGCGCCCCCCTGGCCGATGCCGCGCGCGCGGCGGTGAGCCGGGCCGCCCACGGCTACTCGAATCTCGAGTTTGACCTGGCCGGCGGCGGGCGCGGCTCGCGACACGATCACGTCGAGCGCCTGCTATGCGAGCTCACCGGTGCCGAGGCGGCGATCACGGTCAACAACTGCGCCGCCGCCGTTCTCCTCGCCGCCGCGGCCCTGGCGGGGGGCGGGCGCGAGCTCGTCGTCTCGCGCGGGCAGCTGATCGAGATCGGGGGCGGGTTTCGGATTCCGGAGGTGGTGGTCCAGGCCGGCGCGCGGCTCAAGGAGGTGGGAACGACCAATCGCACCCGGCTCGCGGACTACCAAGCCGCGATCGGCCCGGCCACGGGCGCGCTCCTGCGCGCGCACGCCTCGAACTTCCGGACGGTGGGCTTCGTCGAGCAGGTCGAGATCGAGGAGCTCTGCTCGCTGGGCACGGCGGTGATCGACGACGTGGGGTCGGGGGTCCTGGCCGACGAGCTCGAGGTCCTCGCCGACGAGCCTCCCGTTCGCCGCTCGGTACGCGCCGGCGCCGCCCTCGTGTGCTTCTCCGGCGACAAGCTCCTCGGCGGACCTCAGGCAGGCGTCCTCGTCGGCCGCCGCGAGGCGATCGCCGCCGCGCGCTCCCATCCTCTGGCCCGGGCGGTCCGCATCGACAAGCTCTCGCTCGCCGCCCTGGAAGCCACCCTCGCCCTCTATCGCGATCCCGAGCTCGCCCGCCGCGAGATCCCCGTGCTCGCCATGCTCACCGCCTCGGAGGCCGAGCTCGAGCGCCGCGCGCGTGCCCTCGCCGAGGCCACGGGCGGGGAGATCGTCGCCAGCACGGCGCGGGTCGGGGGCGGGGCTCTGCCCCTGCTCGAGCTCGATGGTCCCGCGGTGGCCCTCGACGGCGGCGAGGCCGGCGCCGAGGCGCTGGCCGCCGCCCTGCGCGCCGGCGACCCGCCCGTGATCGGGCGCATCCACCACGATCGCCTCCTCCTCGATCCCCGCACCCTGACCGACGAGGAGGCGGCCCAAGCCGCCGCGGCCGTCAACGCCGCCCGGGCATGAGCAGCCCCGAGGCGCCCCTCACCGTCGGCACGGCGGGGCACATCGATCACGGCAAGACGGCGCTCGTGGAGGCGCTCACCGGCGTCAACACCGATCGGCTCCCCGAGGAGCAGGAGCGAGGGATCACCATCGCCCTCGGCTTCGCGCCGCTGACCCTTCCGGGCGGCCGCGTCCTCTCGCTCGTGGACGTGCCCGGGCACGAGCGGCTGCTGCGGGTGATGGTGTCGGGGGCGAGCGGGATCGACCTCTTCCTCCTCGTCGTCGCCGCCGATGACGGGGTGATGCCGCAGACGCTCGAGCACCTGCGGGTGCTCGAGGCGCTCGACGTCCGCCGCGGCGTGGTCGCGGTCACCAAGTCCGACCTCGCCGATCCCGAGCCCGCGATGGCCGAAGTGGCCGAGCTCGTCCCCGACGCCACCGCGATCGTCGCCTGCTCGGCGAGGACTCGAGCCGGCCTGCCCGAGCTCGCGGCAGCGCTCGAGCGCACCGCCGCGCACACCGCGAGCCGGGCCGCCGACCCGCGCCCCGCCGTCCTCCATATCGACCGGGTGTTCACCATCCGCGGGGCCGGGACGGTGGTGACGGGGACGCTGTGGTCGGGCGTCATCCGCCGTGGCGAGCGGCTCCGCATCCTGCCCGGGGAGCGCACGGCGCGGGTGCGGGGCGTCCAGGTCCACGATCAGGCGGTCGAGGAGGCGGCGGCGGGACAGCGGGTGGCCGTCAACCTCGCCGGCCTCGAGCGTCGCGCCGTCGCCCGGGGCGACGTCCTCGTCGGCCCGGGAGCACCGGTATCGCTCACGCATCGGCTCGAGGCCCGGCTCGTGCTCGAGCAGAGCATGGGCGAGCGCGAGCGCGTGCAGGTCCATCACGGCACACGGGCGACGCCGGCCCGGGCGGTCAGGCTCGACGGGGACGTGTGGCAGCTCCGCACCGAGCGGCCGCTCGTCGCCGCCGACGGGGACCGTGTCGTGATACGCCGCATCGCCCCGCCCGACACCCTGGGCGGCGGCGTGATCGTGCACGCCGCGGCCGGCGGGCGCGCCGTCGGCGACCCCGAGCCGGCGCCCGCTGCGCCGCCCCCGCCCCCCGCCCCACCACCCCTCGACGCCGCCGCCCTCGCCCTCGAGCAGCGGCTGCGCGAGGCCGGCCACGAGCCGCCCACCGAGGCCGAGCTCGGGGAAGAGGCCGCGAGCCTGCGCACGCTTCAGGCCGCGGGACGGGCGGTGCGCATCGGGCGCTCGATGCACGCTCATCCCGAGGCGATCGCCGCCGTTCGGGGGGTCGTGGAGGACATCGCCCGCGCCGAGGGGCAGGTCACCCTCGCACGCCTGCGCGACGAGCTCGGCACCTCGCGCAAGTACGCCCAGGCCCTGCTCGAGCATCTCGACGCCGCCCGCGTGACCCGCCGCAGGCCCGACGACTCCCGGGTGCTGCGAGGCTCATGATCCCGGTCGAGGCGGTAGCCGTCCTCTTCACCGACCTGGTCGGATCCACCGAGCTGGCCTCGCGCGTCGGTCCCGAGCGTGCCGACGGGCTCCGCGGCGAGCACTTCGCCCTCCTCCGCGAGGCGGTGGCCGCCTCGGGGGCGCGAGGTGAAGAATCTCGGCGATGGGCTGATGGTCGTCTTCGCCAGTGCCGCTGGAGCGGTCGAATGCGCGGCGGACGTCCAGCAGCGCGCGAGCTCCGCAACCGCCGGGCGGGTGAGAGGTTCGCCATCCGCGTGGGGATCGCCACCGGGGATGCAAGCCGCAGCGAGGGCGAGTACTTCGGCCCTCCGGTCGTCGAGGCGGCGCGGCTGTGTGCCCTGTCTTGGGCCTTAAGTTGGGGCTGCCCTGATCACCCTCACCCCACGAACAGCGCCGCCAGCCCGAACGCCGTGACCACCACCGCCACCACCCACCCCGCCGCGCTCAGCGCCTGCGGTGTCCGCCACCGCCCCATCGTCGCGCGATCGCGCGAGATCCTGAGCAGGAACACCAGGCTCACGGGGGTGCCGATGCCGCCGGCGATGCTGGCCGCGAAGAGGAGGTGGATGGGGGAGACGCCGAGGTAGGAGATGCCCACGGCGATGGCCAGGGCGAGGGTCATGGTCGCGTAGAACGCCCCCGCCTGGCGCGGAGGATGGGAGAGCCCCGACGGCCACCGGCGGCGGCCCCCGACCAGGTAGCCGGTGGTGGCCATGAGGACGGGGATGGCGAGCAGGGCGGAGCCGAGCAGGCCGATCCCGAAGATCGCGGTGGCGGCCGGCCCGGCGATCGGGCGCAGGGCGCGGGCGGCGTCCTGCGCGGTCTGGACCTGGTGGTGGTGGACGCCGAGGGTGGCGCCGGTGGCGACGAGGATGAACCAGAACACGGCGACGACGACGAAGGCGCCAACGCCCGCGTCGAGCTGGGCCTCGGGGACCGTCCGGCGTCCCTCCTCCTCGGAGAGCTCGATCGTCTCCCACACATAGACGTAGCTCGTCAGGGTGGTGCCGAGGAGGGCGAGGGCCCCGCTCGTGTAGTTGCTGTTCCACCGCCACGAGGGGACGAAGCTGCCGTGGAGCACGGCGCCCCAGTGGGGATGGGCGGCGAAGGCCGAGATCACGTAGGCGAGGAAGGCGAGGGCGATGATCTCGAGCAGCCGGCTGATCCGCTCGTAGGACCCAAAGGCGAGCATGGCCAGGATCACCGTCGCGAGGGGGAGGACGAGCAGGCGCAGATCGACGCCGAGGAGGAGCCCGAGCGCGGCCGCCCCCGCCTCGAGGTCGGCGCCCAGGGTGATCACGGTGACGGCGACGACCGACACGACCAGCACCGTGCACGCCCGGCTCCCGTAGCGCGTGAGCACCAGCTCACCGAGATGGCGCCCGGTGGCGCGCCCCACGCGTGCCGCGATGATCTGCACGACGGCGAGCATGGGGAAGATGAGCAGCGCCACCCATCCCAGGGCATAGACCGTCGTCGAGCCGACGACGGCGACCGTCGCCACCGTGGTGGGATCGTTGTCCGACGCGCCCGACACGAGGCCCGGCCCGAGGACGCGCAGGACGTGCCCCAACCTGGCCTTCCGGCGCCTGCGCAGTGCCAAGCTCACCAGGGGGAAGGCCTTAGACCGGACCGCGCCCCAAGGCAACCTTGGCGGTCAGCGCCCAACGGTCTAGCTAAGGCTGGGAAGCCCCGTGGCGGTCGACTACGACGTGATTGTGCCGACGATCGGGCGCCCGACGCTCGTGGACCTGCTCGAGGCGCTCGCGCGTCAGCGCGTGCCGCTCTCCGGCCGCGTGTTCGTGGTCGATGATCGCCGCCGGCCGTCGACCCCGCTCGCGATCACGGACGGCAGCGAGGACCGGGTGACCATCCTCCCCGGCGCGGCGCGCGGCCCCGCCGCCGCCCGCAATGTCGGCTGGGGGGCGGCGCGCGCGCCGTGGGCGGTGTTCCTCGACGACGACGTCCTCCCCGGGAGCGAGTGGTCCGAGCAACTCGCCACCGACCTCGCCGGCCGGCCGGCAACGGTGGCGGGCGTCGAGGGGCGGATCCACGTCCCCCTACCCCCGGGCCGCCCACCCACCGACTGGGAGCGCAACCTCTCCGGCCTCGAGCGGGCGCGCTACGCGACGGCCGACATGGCCTACCGGCGCACCGCCCTCGAGGCCTCGGGCGGGTTCGACGAGCGCTTCCGCCGCGCCTATCGCGAGGACGCCGACCTCGCTGTGCGCCTGCGCCGTGCGGGCTGGAGCATCGAGCAGGGCGGGCGTGAGGTGGTCCACCCGGTGGGTCCGGCCGATCCCCTCGTGAGCGTGCGCCTGCAGCGGGGCAACGCCGACGACGCGCTCATGCGCGCCGTGCACGGCATCGGGTGGCGAGACGAGGCCTCGGCCCCCCCCGGCCGCCTGCGCCGTCACGGCGCCATCGTGGCCGGCGCCGCGGCCGTCCTCGCCCTCTCGCTCGCGCGGCGCCCGAAACCGGCGGGCATCGCCGCCGTGGCATGGCTCGCCGGCACCGCCGAATTCGCCGCCGCGCGCATCCGGCCCGGACCGAGGACGCCGGAGGAGACGGCGAAGATGCTCCTCACCAGCGTGGCCCTGCCCTTCGCCGCCGTCGCCTACCGAGCGGCGGGGATCCGGCGCTGGGCCGGGGCGGTGGCCAAGGACACCCGTGGTCCGGCCCCGAGCGCGGTGCTCCTCGACCGGGACGGGACGCTGATCGAGGATGTGCCCTACAACGGTGACCCCGAACGCATCCGCCCCCGCCCGGGCGCGCTCGAGGCGCTCGCGGCCCTGCGCGCCGCCGGAGTGAGGCTGGCGCTCGTGAGCAACCAGAGTGGGGTGGGACGCGGTCTGCTCACCCTCGAACAGGTCGATGCCGTCAACCGCCGCCTCGAGGAGCTCCTCGGTCCGGTGGGCCCGTGGCTGATCTGCGCCCACGCGCCCGAGGACCAGTGCGAGTGCCGCAAGCCCCGGCCCGGGCTCGTGGTCCGGGCGCTCGCCGAGCTCGGCGTGAGCCCCGACCGGTGCGCGATGATCGGCGACATCGGCGCCGACGTCGAGGCCGCGCTGGCGGCCGGCGTCCGCCCCGTCCTCGTGCCCACGGCCCGCACCCTGCGCGCCGAGGTCCTCGCCGCCCCCGAGGTCGCCGGCGACCTCCGGGCCGCGGTGGCGATGCTCATCGGACCGTGCCCGTGAGGAGAAGGGTCCTCATCGCCCGCCCCGACAGCGCGGGCGACGTCCTCCTCGCCGGGCCGGCGGTACGTGCCGTGGCGGCGAGCGGCGCTGAAATCACCTTCCTCGCGGGCCCCCAGGGGGCGGCGGCCGCCGCCCTGCTCCCCGGCGTCGAGAACCTCGTGGTCTGCCTCCTGCCCTGGATCGACGGCACGCCCCCGCCCGTGTCCGAACCCGCCATCAGCGGCCTGGTCGCTGAGATCGCCCGGCGCGAGCTCGACGAGGCGCTCATCCTCACCTCCTTTCACCAGAGCGCCCTCCCCACGGCGCTGATCGTCAAGCTCGCGGGGGTCCCGAGGGTGGCGGCGATCAGCGAGGACTACCCCGGTTCGCTTCTCGACGTGCGCCTCACCCCGCCCGGCGACGTGCACGAGGTGACCCGCGCGCTCTACGTGGCCTCGGCGCTCGGCTACCCGTTGCCTTCCGAAGACGACGCCCGGCTCCGGGTCAAGCGCCCCGGTCGCCTGCCCCCGGAGCTCGCAGGCGCCGGCGAGTACGTCATCGTGCACCCGGGCACGGCGGTGCCGGCGCGGGCGTGGGCGCCGGAGCGCCATGCCGAGCTCGTGGAGCTCCTGAGCGCGGAAGGCTGGACGGTGGCGGTCACCGGTGGACGCGGCGAGCGCGCGCTCACCGCCCGGGTGTCGGGAGCGCCGCGCCGCGGCGTCCACGACCTCGGGGGCGCCACCGACCTGGCGGGCCTGGCCGAGATCGTGGCGGGCGCGAGCGCGGTGGTGTCGGGCAACACCGGGCCGGCGCATCTCGCCGCGGCCGTGGGCACGCCCGTCGCCTCGCTCTTCGCCCCCACCGTTCCACCCGTGCGCTGGCGGCCCTGGCAGGTCCCGCACGAGCTCCTCTACGCGCCCGTCGACTGTGCGGGATGCCGGGCGAGGGAGTGCCCGGTCCCCGGTCACCCGTGCCTGGGGCGGGTGTCGGCCCGCACGGTGGCCGAGGCCGTCAACCGCCTCGCGCGCTCACCCCGATCCCCCCGAGGAGAGCCGGCGTGCGGCGAGCTCGACCTCCGGGGGCAGCGGGCGCCGCTCGCGTAGCGCCCAGGGCAGGCCCCGGGCCGCCTCGATCAGCACGCGGGGAAGGCCCTCCCGCACACAGGCAGCGGCGAGCGCGCCGGTGATCCGCAGAGCGGGGGCGGGCGGGCGCCGCAGCCACGCCGACCACATGTCGTTGCGGAGCTGGATCCCGCGACGGTTCTCCCGGCCCGGCTCGCCCCGCCGCGGGTGATGGTGGGCGACGATGTCCTCGACGTAGACGAGGCCCCAGCCGGCGACGGCGAGGTCGAGGGCGAGGAGCTGCTCCTCACCGCCCACCCCGAGGCGCGGCTCGAAGCCGCCGACCTCGAGATAGGCCTCGCGCCGGACGATCGCCCCGCAGGCGAGGAAGCCGAGGATGGGTGGCCCGGGCAGCTCGCCGGAGCCGGCCAGCGGGCTGTCGGCCATCTCGAGGCACGTGGGGTCGAGCGTGGCCCCCGCGCCGACGAGGACCCGCGCGGCGATGAGAGCGAGGCGGGGGTGATCGTCGAGGATCCGCGCGGCGCGGGCGAGCGCGTCCGGGGCCCACCACGAGTCGTCGTCGCTGAAGGCGACGGCCTCGGTCGCGAGCAGGCGGACGCCCTCCGTGCGCGCCGCCCCGCCCGCGTTGCCCTCGAGGCCGATCACCCGGACGTCGGGGTGGGCGCTGCGTACGGCGTCGGCCGTGCCGTCCTCGGAGCCGTTGTCGACGACGACGATCGGCGGGCGCTCGGGAAGCGCTGCCAGGTGCGCGAGGGTGCGCAGCAGGCTGTCCCGGCGATTGCGGGTGGCGATGACCGCGCCGACGTTCACGCGGGCGCCGGGTCCGCTTCGCGGGCGGGAAGCTCGGCGAGGGCGCGCACGACATCCGCGACCTGAATCGCCAGCAGGCCCGGGTCGGGACGCCCGCCGTGGGGATCGCCGGTCTCGCCCGCCCACAGGACGCGGTGGCGCGGGCGGCCGGCGGGCGGCCCCCACTCGGCGGGCGAGGTGGGCCCGAAGAGGACCACCGAGGGGATGCCGAACGCGGTGGCCAGGTGCCCCACCCCGGTATCGCCGCACACCACCCGGCCGGCACCGGCGATGATCCGCGCCAGCGCCCCGAGGTCGGTCCGTCCCGCCACCACGCTCGCCTCCGGCAGGCCGGCGTGGAGGGCGATCGAGCGCGCGCGCCCGATATCCTCGCTCGCGCCCGTGATCAGCACCGGGTGCCCCCGCTCGGCCTCGGCGCGCGCCACGGCGGCAAACCGGAACGGGAGCCACCGGCGCGCCGCGCTCCCCGCGCCGGGATGGATGACGGTGGCGCCCGAGGGCGTGACGTCCACGAGCTCGAGCTCGAGCTCGTGGGGGCGGCAGGGCACCCCGCTCTCGGAGAGCATGCGGCACCAGCGCGCGACCTCGTGCTCGCCCGCGTGCCAGCGCGGCGCCCCGCGGCTCTCGGCCACCTCCGGGTTCTCGAACCACAGCGCCCGCCCCGGCCGCGCGGCCCGGACCACGCGGTGGCTCTCGGGTCCGCGGCCGTGCAGGTTGACGGCGATCTCAGCTCCCCGAGCCGAACGCGGCAGGGGCTCGAGCGCGCGGGCGTCGATCATCGAGTGGACCGCCGGCTCCTCGCCCGCCGATACGAGCTCGACGAGCGGGCGCAGGGCGGCGGGGGCGGCGAGCACGCGCTCGTGCCCGGGGAAGGCGCGCGCCAGAGCTCGCAGCGCCGGCACCGCGGTGAGGAGGTCGCCGATGCCGAGCGCCCGGAGGATCACCAGCCGGGGCGGGCGCGGCTCACGGCCTAGGGCCACGAGGACTCGAGCGAGGGGCACACCACGAGCTCGCGCATCTCCACGCCGCCGGGGCGACTGAGAGCGAAGAGGACGGTCTCCGCGACCGCGTCGGGAGGGGACAGCTTGGCGTCGGGCGGGGGCTTGTACTGCTCCTCGCGACTGTCGAAGAAGCTCGTCTGCATGCCCCCGGGAATCAGGCATGTCACCCCCACCCGGCCGGCGGTCTCCGCCGCCAGGGCGCGGGAGAAGCCGATGACCCCGAACTTGCTCGCGCAGTACGCGGTGGCGTCGCTCAGGGCTCGCAGCCCGAGGGTCGAGGCGACGGTGACGATCCGCCCCGACGAGCGCTCGAGGTGGGGCAGGGCGGCGCGGGCCACCGCTGCCGTCCCCATCAGGTTCACCGCCACCACGCGGTCCCACTGCTCGCCGTCGACGTCTTCGAGACGGCCGCAGGCGTCGATCCCCGCCGCGGTGACCACCGCGTCGATCCCGCCGTGGCGCTCGGCCACGTCGCGGACGGCCGCCTCGGCCGAGCGCGCCGAGGAGAGGTCGACCCGGCTGAACTCGAAGCCGTTCTGAGGCGGGTTGAGGTCGAGTACCACCGGGGTTCCCCCGTGCTCGGCCACGAGCTCAGTCACGGCGGCGCCGAGTCCCGACGCGCCGCCGGTGACGATCACAGTCCCAGGTTCACGCATGCGCAGCCGCTCTCTCGATCAGTCCGGTGGTGGAATGGCCGTCCATGTAGGGGAGGAAGACCGCTCGCGCGCCCCACTGGGCGAGCGCGGCCTCCTCGGGCAGCGTTCCCGGCCGGTAGTCGCCGCCCTTGGCCCACACGTGCGGGCGCAGGCCGCGCAGCGCGAGCTCGGGCGTGGCCTCCTCGAAGATCATCACCGCGTCGACGCAGCCGAGGGCGCCGAGGACGGCGGCGCGGTCGCGCTCGGGCACGAGCGGTCGCCCCGGGCCCTTGAGCGAGCGCACCGAGGCGTCGGAGTTCAGGAGCACGATCAGGCAGTCGCCCAGGCGCCGGGCCGCCTCGAGCATCCGGATGTGCCCGGCGTGCAGGAGGTCGAAGCACCCTCCCGTGGCCACCACGGTGCCGCCCGCGCCCCGCACGTGCTCGGCGACGCCGAGGGCACCGGCGTCGTCGCCGCCCTCGGGGCCGGCCAGCGCCGCGCGGGCGCCGCCCGCCGCCACGAAGGCCGAGGCGGAATTCACCGCCGTGACGGCGGCGTCGGCGAGCGTCCAGCCGTCCGCCAGCGCGACCGCCAGGCGCGAGGCGAAGCGGTCGCCCGCTCCGCACGGATCTCCGCCGCGTGCCGGCACGGTGGGGACGACCAGAGGCGCGGCGTCCTCGGAGACGAGGAGGGCGCCGCCCTGGCCGCGCGTCACGCACACGGCCCGCGCCCGCCACCGTTCGCGCAGCGCCTCCGCCTGCGCCGTCGCATCACCGCTGCCCGGAGCGAAGCCGCCGGCCTCAGCGGCATTCGGGGTCACCGCCGCCGCGCCGCCGATCGGCGTCGCGCCCCGCGGGTGGGGATCCCAGACCACGGGTACGCGGCCGGCCACCTCGGCTACCGCCTCGCGCAGCCCGGGCTCGGCGGCGATGCCGCGCCCGTAGTCGGAGACGAGGACGGCGTCGGCCCATCCCACCGCCGCCCGAGCGGCGGCGCTGGCGGGACCGATGGCGGCTGGGTCGGCGCCGCGATCGAGGCGCAGCAGCGAGCGCCCCCCGGCCAGGAAGCGCACCTTCTCGGGCGTGGGGCCGTGGAGCCCGAGGTCGACCACCTCGACGCCGCCGCGCTCGAGTCCGGCCCGCAGCTCCTCGGCGGCGCCGTCACCGCCCAGGGCGGTGACGAGCGTGACATCGTGCGCGTGCGTGGCGGCGAGGGCGGCGGCCAGTCCCGCCCCGCCCGGTCGCGAGCTGCTCCCGGCCTCGGCGAGGACGGGCACGGGCGCGTCGGGGCTCAGCCGCTCGGCGCTGCCGTGGACGTCACGATCGAGGAGGGTGTCCCCGAGCACGACCAGCGGGCTCATGCCAGCGCTTCCTCGCGGGGCTGGTGGCGGAGCGCCACCTCGCGGTCGACGGCCGCGCAGATCACATGGAGGGCGACCATGTGGAGCTCCTGCACGGTGGCCGAGGAGCCTGCCCCGAGCGCGACCACGTCGTCGCACAGCTCGGCCAGCGGGTTCGGGGCAGCGCCGGTGAAGCCCCACGTCTCGAGGCCCGCCTCGCGCGCCGCGCGGGCCGCCGCCAGCACGTTGGCGCTGCGCCCCGAGGTGGAGAGGGCCACCAGCACGTCCCCGGGGCGGCCGTGGGCGAGCACCTGGCGCGCGAACGCCTGCTCGGGGCCGTAGTCGTTGGCGATCGCGGTCAGGCTCGAGGAGTCGCCGTGCAGGCAGATGGCGCTCAGGGGGACGCGTTCGCATTGGTAGCGCCCCACCAGCTCGGCGGTGAGATGCTGAGCCTGGGCGGCGCTGCCCCCGTTGCCGACCGCGAGCACGCGACCGCCGCCCAGCAGGCGGGCGGCCAGGCGCCCACCGAGCTCGGAGAGGCGCTCGAGCTCGCTCTCGATCCCCAGCAGGGCGTCGGCCAGGGCGTGCACGTGCTCGGCGGCGGTGGGCGGGAGCGCGAAGCGACCGACCGACGGGTCGGGCGCCCGCACCCGGCGTCGGCGGGCCAGGCGCGCGTAGACGTCCAGGGTCGCCGCGGCCAGGCGGTTCCAGTCGTAGAGGCGGCGCGCGCGCTCCACCCCCGCACGCCCGTAGGCGGCGCGCCGCTCGCCGTCGGCGAGCAGGGGAGCGAGCTCGGCGGCCAGGCGCTCGGGGTCGCGCGGAGGCACGTGCACCCCGGTGAGTCCATCCACCACCGTGTCGATCAAGCCCCCCACCGCCGATGCCACCACGGGGACGCCGCATGCCATCGCTTCGAGGGGGGTGATCCCGAAGGGCTCATACCAGGGCACGCTGACCAGGGCGTCGGAGGAACGCAGCAGCCTCGGCACCTCGGCGCGCTCGATCCGGCCGCGCATCTCGACGCGATCGGCGACGCCAGCCTCCTCGGCCAGCGCCGCCAGGCGCCGGGCGCCGGGGTCGCGGTCGAGTTCGGAGCGGTCCGGTCCGCCCGCGATCACGAGCTCAGTGCCCGGGAGCATGCGGAGCGCGGAGATGGCGTTCCCAATCCCCTTGCGCTCGACGAGCCGGCCCACGCAGGCGAGCCGCCGGCGCCCCGGAGTTCGAGGTTCGGCCGGCCCCTCGGGACCGAACAGGCGCAGATCGACGCCGCAGGGGATCACGCTCAGGCGCGTGCTCGGTGCCCCCAGTCGGATGAGCTCGAACACCTCGTCGGTGCAGGTGGCGATGATCTGGTCCACGGCGCGGAGGATGTCCTTCTCGATCTCCGCGCGCCCGGGGGGGCTGGAGTCGTTCTCGCCCTGGTAGCGGCGCTTGACCGCGCCGAGGGCGTGGAAGGTCTGGACGACGGGGAGGCCGAGTGCCGCCGCCGCCCGCAGCGCCGCATACCCGGACATCCAGAAGTGGGCGTGGACGACGTCCGGGCGCTGTGAGCGCCATGCCCTCGCGAGGTGGTCGGCGAACTCGTCCATGTGGGGAAGGAGCTCGTCCTTGGAGATCGGGCGCGCGGGGCCGGCGTCGACGTGCTCGACCACGACCCCGGGAGCGAGGCCCACGCGGCGGGGCGGCGCGCCCTGATCGCGGCGGGTGTAGACGACGACCTCGACGCCGCGGCGGGCGATCGCCGCCGCCAGGGCGGCGACGTGCACGTTCTGACCGCCGGCGTCGACGCCACCGACCGCCGCGAGCGGACTCGCGTGCTCGGAAACCATTGCCACCCTCACGCCGGCATCCCCGCGCGCACGACGTGGGGGCCGATGACGAGCAGGTCGATGGGGGTGGAGCCGAAGCACTCGAGCGCATCCCGGGGGTCGTCGACGATCGGCCGCCCGGTCGTGTTGAGGCTGGTGTTGACGACCACTGGGACCTCGGTGCGGCGCTCGAAGGCGCGCAGGAGGCGGGCCACGTGGGGCTCCTCACCGGGATCGACGGTCTGGATCCGCGCCGTTCCGTCGACGTGCACGACGGCGGGAATGCGGGGCGCCCACTCCTCGCGCACGCGGTGGGTGAAGAGCATGTAGGGACTCGGTATGGGCCCATCGGAGAAGATCTCAGCGGCGCGCTCGCGCAGGACCATGGGGGCCACCGGGCGGAACTGCTCGCGGCCCTTGACGTCGTTGAGCCGCTCGAGGTTGGCCGCGTCGCGCGGGTCGGCGAGCAGGCTCCGGTGCCCGAGGGCCCGCGGCCCGAACTCGGCGCGCCCCTCGAACCATGCCACCACGCCGTTGCCGGCCAGGGTCTCGGCCGCCTCCTCGGCGACGTCGCCGGGGCGCTCGAAGGGGACGCCGGCCCGAGTCAGCCATCCCTCGAGCTCCGCGCCCGACCATGCGCGTCCGAGGGCGGCGCTCGCCATCGGCTCGACGGCGTCGCCGAGCTCGGCCGCGAGGTGGAGGGCGGCTCCGAGCGCGGTCCCGGCGTCGCCGGCGGCGGGCTGAACCCAGACCTGGTCGAAGGGGCCTTCGCGCCACAGGCGCGAGTTCGCCACGCAATTGAGCGCGACCCCTCCGGCGAGGGCGAGCGCTCGCTCGCCGGTGCGCTCGTGCAGCCAGCGCGCGAGCTCGAGCAGAACCTCCTCGAGAGCGCGCTGGACGCTTGCGGCGAGGTCAGCGTGCTCGCGGCGCCACTCCTCGCGGTCCCGCCGGGATGGAGCGAAGCGCGACCAGTCGGGCGGCTCGGCGTGAAAGCCGCCGTCCCCGCCCGCGCGCAGCGTCTCGCGCAGCTCGCCGAGGAAGGCGGGGCGGCCGTAGGCGGCGAGGGCCATCACCTTGTACTCGTCCGAGGCGCGGGTGAAGCCGAGGTGCTCGGTCAGGCTCTCGTAGACCAGGCCCAGGGAGTGGGGAAGCCGCTGAGCGGCGAGCACCTCGAGGTGCCCGTCGACGAGATGACCGGCGAGGTGAGAGGCGGACTCGCCGCGGCCGTCGAGGACGAGCACGGCGCATGCGGGAAAGGGCGCGGCCAGGTAGGCGGACGCCGCGTGGGCCACGTGGTGGGGCACGAAGCGAACGCGCTCGGGGTCGAGACCCGGGAGCGCGGTCCGCAGGAAGAGCGGGGCGCGCTCGACGTACAGGCTCCGCAGCCCCTCCCAGCGCTCAGCGGTGACGTCGTCGGAGCGGGGCGCGGCCAGCGCCGGGTCGTAGGAGTAGGCGACGGCGTCGAGGTCGGCGGGAGACAGGCCGGCGGCCTCGAGGCACCACCGTGACGCGTGTTCGGGCAGCTCCCAGGTGGAGAAGGCGACCGGCGTCTTTCCGTGCTTGCGCCGGGTGAAGCGTTCCTCCTCGGCGGCGGCGACGACCCGCCCGTCGAGGACCAGGGCCGCTGCCGGATCGTGGAAGACGGCATTGACTCCGAGGATTCGCTTGGGCACTGCGCTCCTTACCTACCTCTACACCGCACGAGACGCTGCTGACGCGTCTCGTGCCGGTGTGCGCTAGGCCCGTGTCACCTCACCTTCAAATGTTGGTGTCACCAAGAAGACTCGGCCGCGGGCGGCCGAGGCGAGGGACCACCGGTCACCGGTCACTTCACGATGCCTTCCTCACCGGGGCGGCCTTCTGGGGCAGCTCCACCGTCGTCAGCTCGCTGCCCGGCGCGGGGAGCGCGGGCTCCTCGCGCGGCGCCGAGACGAGCCCGACGGCGGCGCCCAGCGCTTCGTGGAGGCGCCGGAGCTCGCCCAGGATGGCGGCTCGGTGCTGGTCGAGGGCGTGGACCTCTCCGCGGATGCGGTCGCGCTCGTGCTCGAACTCGGTGAGCATGGTCTCGTAGTCGGTGGCCGCCTGCTCGGAGGTCACCCTCGCGTTCTCGCGAGCCTCGGAGATGATCTCCTTGGCGTAGGCCTTGGCGTCGGCCACGCGCTTCTTCGCTTCCTGCTCGGCATTGCCGCGCAGCTCCCGGGCCTCGGCGCCCGCGAGCTCGAAGATCTCGGCCAGGCGCGGCCCGATGCTGGCGTGGGAGCGGGAGTCGGTGTCGGACTCGGCCGTTCTCACCCGGTCCTCGGCCTCGCTCACCAGCTTCTGGAGCCGCTCGACGTACTCGTCCACCTGGAGGCGGTCATAGCCGCGGATGGCAATGGTGAATTCAGGATGACGGGTGTCTAGGTCGGTCATGGGTGGTCCTCCTGGTCAGGGGTTGGCAGTCTCGTATTGCGGGGCCGCCCGGTCATAGCGGGCGAGCTCGCGGGCACCGGAGGCACCGGTCGCCTCGCGATGCGCGCCCTTGTGCGCCGTCTTCTCCCACCCCCGCTCGCCGCGCAGCTCCCGGGCCACGGCACGCAGCGCCGCCACCGCCAGCAGCACCTGATAGAAGGGGGTGCCGATGACCAGGCGCGCGTAGTCGCGCAGGCGCGGGCGCACGTAGTAGACGCGGCAGAACTCGCGCAGCCCCACCACCTCGAAGACGAGCATGGCGATGGTGGGCACCGCGGGCACGAAGCTCAGCAGGGCCACGCCCACCGGTACCTGGAGCACGAGCGCGCACAGCACGGCGATGGGAATGGCGATGCCGCTGAAGGCCTGCAGGAACGGCTGGGCGAGGGTGTAGCGGGCGAGCATCCGCTGCCGGCGCAGTGGCAGCGAGCGCCACTCGCGCTTGCGCAGGACCTGGAGGAACCCCTGGTTCCAGCGGGTGCGCTGCTTGAGCAGCGCCCACAGGCTGTCGGGCGTCTCCTCGCGAGTCACCAGGTAGGGGTCGTAGGCGACGCAGATCTTCGCTCCCATGGCCGACAGGCGCACGCCGAGCTCGCAGTCCTCGGCCAGGCACGCCTCGTCCCAGCCGCCCACCTGGCGCAGTAGTTCGGTGCGCGCGAACACGGTGTTGCCCCCGAGGGGGATGAAGCGATGCTCGGACTGGAGATGCAGGCGGCTGCGGAACCAGAAGAAGTACTCCAGGCAGTTGCGTAGCGAGTACCAACTCGAGCGGAAGTTGACGAGTTGGACGCCACCCTGGACGACATCGGCCCGCGCGGTGCGGAAGGTGCGGTCGACCGAGCGCAGGAGCCGGCGGTCGACCTCGTCCTCGGCGTCGAACACCCCGACGACGTCACCACGGCACTGCGCAAGGGCGGCGTTGAGCGCCTTGGGCTTGTTCTTGGGCCAGCTGCGGTCGACGACGATTCGCACCTGCTCGGGGTGGCGGCGGGCCACCGCCTCGGCCACGGCGGCGGTCTCCGGGTCGTCGTGGCCGACGATGGGCAGCACCTCGAAGTCGGGGTGGTCGAGGCGCAGGAGCTGCTCGAGGGTCGCCTCGAGCACGGCCTGTTCGTGGCGCGCGGGGACGAGGAGCGAGAAGGACATCTGCGGCGGGTCGGCCTCGCCCAGGAAGCCGGTCGCCAGCAGCGTCTCCGGGTCGCGCCAGGCGTGGAGCATCCACCACAGGGTCGCCATCGCGACCGCGAAGAGGGTGATCGAGATCACCACAAGGGCGATCGAGAGCACGGTCGTCATCCACTGCCTCCTTGGGTTCCGCAGCCGCCCAGCTCGCCGGTTCCGAGCAGGGTCTCGCCCAGCGCGAGCCAGGCGGCGCCGTAGTAGGTCGGGTACCGGTGCTGCACCTCGCGCGCCCGCGCGAGCAGTCGCGCCCGGGCCGTGCCGTCCCCGGCGGCGCCCGCCGCGGCGGCCGCGGCGACATAGGGAAGCGAGTTCGTGTGGCCGTCGATCACGCCGCCGCTCGGGGTCAGGGCGATCGCGCCCGAGCGCTGCGGGGCGGCGAGGATCCGCCACCAGCGCGCGGCCAGGCCGCGGTCGCCTGGCGAGCAGCTGCTGGCCATCCACACCACCAGGCGCGCCGCATCGAGGCCGTACCGGATCTGCGGGGCCTGGCCGTTGGGCGCCGGGGTGGCGCTGGCCGCCGACCCGTCGAGGCGCGCCCAGTCGGGCGGGAGCACCGCGCCCTGCCGGCTCAGCGAGGCCGTGAGCGCGTGGGCCGAGGCGGCGAGCATGCTCCAGCGCCGATCGCCGGTGAACCGCGCCAGGGCCTGGAAGGCGGGCGGCTCCCAGTAGCTCGGATCGAGCGAGGCCGGCGAGCCGGTGGCCCACGGTCCCGCCGCCAGGAGCAGGCGGCCGCCTCGCGTGACCGTCTCGTTGGCGAGGACGGCGGCCGCCGTCCGGCGCCCCTGGGCGTGGTAGGCGGCGGCGCCAGGGCCGCGGACGCGGCTCAGCGCCCACGCCGTGAGCACGTCGGCGTCGCTCGCCGGCGTCGCGTCGGTGACCGCGCCGGTGGCGTCGGTCAGGTAGGAGAGCTCGCCGCTCGGCCCGAGCAGGTGGGCCCGGGTCCACGACCAGATTCGCCGGAAGGTGGCGGGCTCATTGGCCGCCTGCGCGAGGAGCAGCCCATAGGCCTGGCCTTCGCTCACGGTGGTGGCGCCCTGGTCGCGACGCACGACGCGTCCCGAGGGCTCCACATAGGCGCGCAGGAAGCCCCGCGCGTCGGCGTTCGCCTGGGCGGCGCCCGCGGGCTCCGAGGCCCCCGACGAGGTGTCGATGAGAATCGCCGCGACGGTGGCGGCGGCGATGAGGAGCAGCGCGGTGGCGATCGGGCGCCACCCGAGCGCGCCGCGGCGCGGGCGCTCGTGCGGGAAGCCGGCGGTGGCGCTGACGGGAATCGGCCGCGCCGGGCTCATGGGGCCGTCCCCGAGCTCGCCGGCGGGATCTTGCCCGAGCCCGTGCTCGGGCCGACGATCCGGCGGACTTCGATCCGCGCCGAGGGTGGCCCGAAGCTCACCACCGTGCGACTGTGCGCCAGCGCGTCGCTCACCTGCCCGTAGCCGCCGGGATCCTGGGCGAGCGCCGAGCGGATCGGCGGGGTCGAGATCACGTAGTCGAACTCGCGCCAGCCCTTCGGGAGGTGGCGGACGAGGGCGGGATCGAGATTGTTGGTGAAGCCGAGCTTGTAGAACCACACGGCTCCGTAGCGGGGCGCGAACCCTACGTCGACGAGGTCGACGTACATCGTGTCGTCGATGAGCAGGCGCGCCCGACGGGGAATGTGCCGCTCGATCCAGTGCTCGGCCGCCGTCTCGGGCCGCGTCCCGTTGGCGCTCATCGCGTAGCTGTCGCCCTGGCTCCAGGCGGGGACGAGGATGAACGCGAGCGCGGCGATGATCGCGGCCACCGCGACCGGGCGCAGCCGCGCCCGGCCCTGCGGGGGCAGCAGCCGGTGCCCCCACAGAGCGTCGAGGAGGCCGGCGACGAGCAGGGCGCACATGGGCAGCAGGCCGATGTCGAAGGGCTCGGGCAGGTAACCGCCGTGCGCGGCCACGAGCAGGGCGACGGCCATGGCCACGGCCACCGGACGCAGGCGGCGCACGAACAGGGCGATGGGCACGGCGCCGACGCCGAGGCCGAGCAGCCACGGGTCGACCTGGGTCCAGCCGTTGATCACGGTGCGGGCGGCCGAGTGGGCCGAGAGCACGCTCCCCGTGGCCTGCCGGCCCGCGAGCTGCCACACGGCGGCCTGCGCGAGGCTCACGTGACCGCGCCCCGGGAGGAGCTCGCCCTTGAGCAGCGCGTACAGGGGGTACCCCACGCCGATGAGGACGAAGGCCGAGAAGAAGGCGGTGAGGCAGAAGGAGCGGGTGCGGCGGTCGGCGTGGTGGACGATCGCGAGCACGAGCCCCGGTCCGAACAGGAGCATGGTCTCCTTGCTCAGTACGGCCACGGCGAAGCAGGCGCCGCTGGCGGCGAAGGCCCACAGCCGGCGCGAGGGACTGGCGGCGAGGACGAAAGCGGCGAGCAGCCAGGGGAGGGCAAAGTTCTCCAGGTAGATCTGGCGCAGGGAGGTGAGCCCCAGCGGGCTGCACACGAGCAGCACCACGGCCAGGGCGGCGAAGGGGCGCGCCAGTCCCAGGCGCCGGCCGAGCACGTAGAGGAGCGCGGCCGTGGCCAGCGCGGGCAGGAGCATGAGCGAGCGCGCGGTGGCCACCGCACCCGCGCCCTTCACCAGCCCCCCCAGCACCGAGGTGAGGTAGGCGAGCTGGAGCCAGCCCAGGGGCGGGTGGTCATACCAGTAGGTGTAGTGCGAGAGCTGGCCGTGGGCGAGCGCCGCCCACGCTTCGGCCACATAGGTGCCCTCGTCGTCGGCGAAGGTCGGGTAGTGGGCGATGCCCGTTCCCACCAGGATCGCCGTCAGCGCCAGGAGCGCACCGACGATGGGCAGGCTGGCGGCGTGGGTATGCGCCCAGCCGCGGGCAGCGCCCACCACGCCGCCGCGCCCCGGCGGGGGCGGTGGCTCGAGCGGGCGCCGCTGGCGCGGCGCATCGGTCTTGGGGGCGGTGGCCGGCTCTGGCCCGTACTGCACGGTCATCGCGGTCTGGCTTGCCGCCATCGCGGCGCGATAAACGGTCTGTCAGCGATGATTGACAGGTAGCCGATAAACCTTTGCTTAAGGGTCCCAGCTCGCGCGATCGGTACCCTTTCTCGGCTATGCCGCGCTCCGTCCAGGTCGGGCCGCTGCTCTCGCGCATCGCCGGGAGCAAGCCCACGGAGCGACTCCGGGCACTGGCCCGGCTCCGGCGCGATCTCGACTCCCTGGAGACCGAGCTCGCCGCCGACGCGCTGCGCGCCGGCCACACCTGGCGCGAGATCGGCGAGGCCCTCGGCGTCTCCAAGCAGGCCGCGCACCGGCGCCACAGCCACGGGGTCGCGCTCCTCGATCGGGCCGCCGAGACCGAGCACCGGGGGAGCCGCGTGATCGTCTCCGAGGCGGTGCGCATCGCGGTGCGCCAGGCCCGCCGAGAGGCGGCGACGACGGGCGCCGAGGCGTTCGGAACCGAGCACCTGCTCCTCGGGCTCCTGCAGTGCGGCGACGAGGCGACGATCGCCGTCCTCGACCGGGTGGGCGTCACCCTCCCCGTCGCCCGCGAGGCCATTCAGCCCACCCTCGAGCTCTCGCCGAGCGCGGCGGCGCGCGCCCGCGCCGCGGCCGCCGACGGAGACGGCCAGGCGCCCTCCGGCACCTCGGCCGTCGTCTCCCCCCTGGCCCAGCGGATCCTCAGCCGCGCCCTGGCCGACCGCTCACGGCGAGCCTCCGAATCGCTCACCGCCATCGATCTCCTCCGCGCCCTGCTCAAGGACCGGAACGGTGGCGCCGCTCAGACCCTCGACCGGCTCGGCGTCGAGCCCGAGCGCCTCCACGTCGAGATCGAGCGGATGGAGTCGTGACCGCGCGTCAACCGAACGCGACGGCCGATTGAGGACCGCCGATTCGGGGAAGGGTTCTAGAAACACATGTTTCTGGAGCCAAGACGGCTCCGGGCGGACGAACGGAGGCAACAACCATGGGAATCGGAACTTCGCTGTTCCTGATCGCGGCGGGAGCGATCCTGAAATTCGCGGTCACCACGACTGCACAGGGCCTCAACATAAACACGATTGGCGTCATCCTCATGATCGTCGGCGGGATCGGGCTTCTGATCTCCTTCTTCTGGATGACCGTGTGGGCGGATCGCCGTCGCGGCGCCGTCGCCGTCGACCGGCGCGACCAGTACGTCGCCCGCGACCCCGACGCGTACTAGACCTCAGCGCTCTCTGAGCGCTTGCAGGCCGCCTCGCAGGAAGCTCAGCACGTCCTCGATCACCGCGAGGGCGTGCTCCTGTGAGTAGGCCTCACTCGGCGCCTCGTCGTCGTCGCTGACGGCGGCGAAGGCGGCCATCAGGGCGGCGGCGACGATCTGGGGCCGGATGTCGTCGGGTCCCGCCTGCAGGTCCTGGGCGATCGACGCGACGACCAGGCGCTCGAGCGGCGCGAAACGAGCCCGCTTGCTGCGCTGGAGCCCCTCGTCGTCGGAGATGATGCAGTGGCGCATCCGGTGAGCGTGGTCACGCGTGAGCGTCCCGATGATGAACCCGCGCAGGACATCGAGCGTCGTCGCGCCCTCGGGACGCTCGCTCAGGGCCCGGGCGAGCCGATCCTGCGTCTCCGTCATGTCGTAGAAGAGGATGTCCTCCTTGCTCGGGAAGTAGGAGAAGATCGTGCGCGGAGAGACCTCGGCTGCCTCGGCGATCTCGGCGATCGTCGTCCCCTCATAGCCCCGCTCGGCGAAGAGCTCAAGCGCCACGCGAATAATCGTGTCGCGCGTCTTCTGCTTCTTGCGCTCGCGTAGGCCGGGTCCGGCTTCCATGTGCGTAAGCGTACCAGCAAAGTTGCATAAAAAGAAATTCTGCACAGAGTGTTGACTTGGCGCTGCAGTCAGGCTATAACTGCACGCCCTGCAAGTTTGCTCGCGCTGAAAGGCAACCCTGATGCTGAGAATGACCCGCTGGACCGTGACCCACCGTCGGACCGTGCTCGCCCTCTGGATCACCGTCGCGGTCGGCCTCCTGGCCGGCTCGCAGGCGCTCGGTACCCGCTCGAGCAACAATTTCTCGCTCCCCGGGACCTCGTCTCAGCGCGCCCTCGACCTGCTCAAGAGCCGCTTCCCCGCTCATGCCGGCGATTCGGACCAGATCGTCCTCCATGCACGGGCGGGCGCCGTCACGCAGCCCGCGGTGCGCGGAGCCGTCGTGCCCCTGCTCACGCGGGTGGCCCGGCTGCCCCACGTCACCGCCGTCGTCAGCCCTTACGCGCCCGCCGTCCACGCCATCTCTAAGGACGGGACGATTGCCTTCGCCACCGTGTCCTTCGACGCCCCCGCCTCCCAGCTCCCCAAGGCGGCGATCAACCGGGTGATCACGACCGCCGAGGCCGCTCGTTCCGCCGGGCTCCAGGTCGAGCTCGGAGGGCAGGCGATCGAGCAGGCCCAGCAGACCAGCCTCGGCTTCGCCACTGCCGTCGGGCTGCTGGCGGCGGTCGTCATCCTCCTGATCGCCTTCGGATCCTTCGCCGCCATGGGGCTCCCCATCCTCAGCGCCCTCCTCGGGCTCGCCGTGGGGCTTGGTCTCGTCGGCCTGGCGAGCCGGGTCGTGAGTCTCGCCAGCGTGGCCAGCGAGCTGGCGCTTCTCATCGGCCTCGGCGTCGGCATCGACTATGCCCTGTTCATCGTCACCCGCTTCCGCGACGCCTACCACGAGAACGGCGGCGACGTCCAGCGCGCGATCGAGGTGGCGATGAACTCGGCGGGCCGGGCCATCCTCTTCGCGGGAACGACGGTAGTGATCGCTCTGCTCGGCATGTTCCTGCTCGGCGTGGGCTTCCTGAACGGGATGGCGATCGCCGCCTCGCTCGGGGTGCTGTCGGTCCTCGCCGCCTCGATCACCCTGCTCCCGGCCATGCTCGCCTTCACCGGCCGGCGGGTGGGCCGGACGCGCACGACCCGCCGGACGCGCACGACCCGCCGGGCGCGACGGCGCGCCGAACCGGGCGGAGGACCCGCCGGGGGTTTCTGGTCGCGATGGGTGGGCGCCATCCAGCGCCGGCCCGCGATCGCCGCGACGGCGGCAACCGCCGTCATGCTCGCCCTCGCCGCGCCCGCCCTGGGCCTGAGCCTCGGCAGCAGCGACGCGGGCAACGACCCCGCGGGACACACCACCCGCCAGGCCTATGACCTCCTCGCCCAGGGCTTCGGGAAGGGCTTCAACGGCCCGCTCCTCGTCGCCGTGCGGCTCCCGGCGCCCGGGGCGACGGGCGCGCTCGCGCGCCTGAGCGCCACCGTCGCCCGCACCCCCGGGGTGGCGGCGGTGGCTCCGCCCCAGCTCAACCCGGCTCGCGACGTGGCGGCGATCTCCGTCTACCCGACGACGTCGCCGCAGAGCACGCAGACGGCGGGCCTCGTCAACCGGCTGCGGACCCGGGTCATCCCGCCGATCGCGCGGGCGACCCAGGCGAGCGTCGACATCGGCGGCAGCACGGCCACGGAGATCGACTTCTCCCACGTCCTCGCGAGCAAGCTGCCGCTGTTCATCGGCATCGTCGTCGCCCTCTCGGCGCTGCTCCTGCTCATTGTCTTCCGCTCGCCCCTGATCCCCCTCCAGGGGGCGGTGATGAACCTGCTCTCGATCGGTGCCTCGCTGGGCGTCGTCCAGGCGGTGTTCGAGCGCGGCTGGCTCGGCGGCGTCTTCGGGGTGCAGGCGGGGCCGATCGATGCCTTCATCCCCGTGCTCCTGTTCGCGATTGTCTTCGGGCTCTCGATGGACTACGAGGTGTTCCTCGTCTCGCGCATCCACGAGGAGTGGCTCGAGCGGCGCGACAGCACGGCGGCCGTCCGCGAAGGGGTGGTGCGCACCGGGCGGGTGATCACGGCCGCCGCCGCGGTCATGGTCGTCGTCTTCGCCTCCTTCGCCACCAACCCCGACCGCGTGCTCAAGCTCTTCGGCGTGGCCCTCGCGAGCGCCGTGCTTCTCGACGCCATCGTCGTGCGCATGATCCTCCTTCCCGCCGTGCTCCAGCTCCTGGGCCGCCGTACCTGGACCCTCCCGAGTTGGCTCGACCGCAGGCTGCCGCACGTCGCGATCGAGCCGGCGGGGGCGGAGGCCCCGGCGCCGGGTCCGGCGCCGCGTCCGGCGCTCGAGGGCGCGGGATAGTCGTTCAGCGGGCTCTGCGCAAACTCTCAGGCTTCTCTAAGGCAAGCGGTCGATAATCGAGCGCGTGGAGGATCAGGCACCAGGCGTACGAGTACTGGTCGTGGACGACGAGCCGAGCATCGTCGACGTGATCTCGATGGCTCTGCGCCACCACGGATTCGGCGTCGAAGCGGCGGGAACGGGCAAGGAGGCGCTCGACCAGGTGCGCCGGTGGCGTCCGCACGTGATGGTCCTCGACGTGATGCTTCCCGACATGGAGGGGTTCGAGGTGGCGCGGAGGCTCTCGGCCGAGCACGCCGATGTCCCGATCCTCTTCCTCAGCGCGCGCGACGCGACCGCCGACAAGGTGCGCGGGTTGACCACCGGGGGCGATGACTATGTCACCAAGCCCTTCAGCCTCGAGGAGCTCATCGCCCGCCTGCGCAACATCCTCCGCCGCAGCGGCGCGGCCCCCGGCGAGTCCTCGAGCCGGCTCACCTTCGCCGACCTCGAGCTCGACGAGGACACCTTCGAGGTCGCCCGCGGCGGCCGGCCGATCGAGCTCACGGCCACCGAGTTCAGGCTCCTGCGCTACCTGATGCTCAACCCGCGGCGAGTGCTCACCCGCGGCCAGCTGCTCGATCACGTCTGGAGCTACGACTTCGGCGGCGATGCGCGCGTGCTCGAGACCTACATCAGCTATCTGCGCAAGAAGATCGACGCCGGCGGGCCCTCGCTGCTCCATACCGTGCGAGGGGTCGGCTACGCCCTGCGCCTGCCCAAGGGGTGAGCCGTGTCCCTGCGCGCGCGCCTGCTCGTCGGCCTCGTCGCGCTCTTCGTCATCGGGCTCGGCGCCGCCGCCGTGGTGACCTACGAGGAGCAGCGCTCCTTCCTCCTCACCCGGGCCAATCAGGAGGTGGGCAACTCGCGGCTTCCCGTGTCGGTCAACCTCGGGCTCGTGCACCCCGGGGTGAGGAAACCGCGGCGGCTCGCCACCGCCTTCCAGGCGTCGGGGATCTACGGCGTGCTCCTCGATGCCAGTGGCAAGGTGATTGAGAGCCGTGCCTTCAACTACGACCAGTCGGCGCCGTCGCCGCCGGCCCTGCCCGCCAACCTTCCCGTCGCGTCGTTCCGCGCCACGCGCTTGCGGCTCTTCACCGTCAACTCGAAGGCGGGGTCCGGTCTGCGCTACCGCGCGGCAGCGTTCTCGGTGTCGGGCGGGCGCGTCCTCGTCGTCGCAGTGCCGCTGCGCGACGTCGATCAGACCCTCCAGCGCCTGGTCATAGTCGAGGCGCTCGTGGGCGCGGGCGTCATCATCGCCCTCATCGCCCTCGGCTGGGTGGTGATCCGCGTCGGCCTGCGGCCGCTGGAGCGCATGGGGCGGGTGGCGAGCGAGATCGCCGGCGGGGACCTGTCCCGTCGCGTCGCGCCCGACGACAGCCGAACCGAGGTGGGGCGGCTGGGCTCCTCGCTCAACCAGATGCTCGGTCAGATCGAGCAGGCCTTCGAGGCACGCAGCGAGAGCGAGAACCGCCTGCGCCGGTTTCTCTCTGATGCCTCGCACGAGCTGCGCACGCCGCTCGCCTCGATCCGCGGGTACGCCGAGGTGTTCCGTCTCGGCGCCGCGGCCGACCCCGAGGAGCTCGAGCGGGCGATGGCGAGGATCGAGGCCGAGGCGACGAGGATGGGAGTCCTCGTCGAGAACCTCCTCATGCTCGCTCGGCTCGACGAGCTCCCCGAGATGCGCCTCGTCCCCGTCGACCTCTCAGAGCTGGCCGAGCAGGCGGCGCACGACACTCGGGCCGTCGCTCCCGAGCGCGAGGTTCGCTTCACGGCGGACGGCCCCGTGCGCGTCCTCGCCGATCCCGAGCAGCTGCGACAGCTGCTCGCCAACCTGACCCGCAACGCCGTCATCCACACACCGGCGGGCACCGCGATCGAGATCACGGTGGGGCGCGAAGGCGAGCGCGCGGTGCTCGAGGTCCGCGACCACGGCCTCGGCCTCCCCGCCGAGGCCGGCGACCAGGTGTTCGAGCGCTTCTGGCGCACCGAGGGCGGGCGTACCCGGGGGCGCGGCGGGTCCGGCCTCGGCCTCGCCATCGTCAAGGCGATCGTTCAGGCCCATCACGGCGAGGTGCAGGCCGCCAACGCCGACGGCGGGGGCGCCGTGCTCCGTGTCACCCTGCCCGTCGCGCAGGCGGCCTCACCCCCCGGCCGGCCCGAGGAGCGTACGGCCCGCGCCTGAAGTCCGTAGGGATTCCCCTACCAGCACCCTCCGGAACCGGGGCCAAGGTTTCCGGCGCTTCCATATGTACCCATCCTGCGGGCGCTGAGACCCTGACTCCACGTCCAGCGACGGGCTCAATACCGAGCCAGTCACCATCCCGCTCTCAGGAGGAGCCTAATGTCAACCGGAACCATGTCCCGGCGTATCCCGCCGGGCACACGCAACAGGATTGCCCTCGCCGTCGCAGGAGTGGTGATCGTATTGATCATCCTCGCCGCCACCGGCGTGTTCAGCAGCTCGAGCGCGCTCGGAAACGTGAGTGTCGTCACCACCTCGGTCAAGGCGGAGACCGCTAATGCTGAGATGAACCCGTTCGGGGCGCCCAAATCCTCCCCCGACTACACCGTCCCGCCGCCTCCAGGTGAACCGGGGCTGATCCCGACCATTGCCACCAAGACGACCACCCGGCTGTACGGGGCCAACCCCTACCAGGAGGCGGTCTCGGTCACCCAGCACGTGTGGCCGGCGGCGCTGCCCGAGAACGCACCCAACGAGAACAACAACGATCCGGACCGGCCCTGGGCGGTGACACTGGTGACCCCCAATGACCCGCTTACGGCGATCACGGCGGTCCCCTTGCTGCACTTCCCTGACGATGCGCCGATCCTCTACGTGACCAACAACGGCATCCCCCAGGTCACCTTGGACGAGATCAAGCGTCTCGGCGACACCGGCATCAGCCGCTACCACAACGTGGACGCCTTCCTCGTCGGCGCGGCCGCGAACCCGGGCGTCGAGAAGGCACTGCATCAGCTGGGCATGATCTACTCGACCGTTACTGCCCCCAACGTCCCCGCGCTCGCCGACACGGTCGACAAGCTCTACGGGAGCATCGAGAACCCCGACACCGGCGTGCCCAACATGAGCAACGGCATGTACAACGTGATGGTCGGGTCGATGCAGTCCTACCAGTACCTGCTGCCCGCCACTCACTGGGTGGCGCACATGGCCTCCGGGCTGCTGTGGGTGAACCAGAACTCGGTCCCGTCGGCCACCATCGACGCCCTCCAGCGCCGCCACGGCCAGGCCCGGATCTATCTGTTCGGCGGACCGTCGCAGATCTCGGGCGCGGTCGCCAACCAGCTCGCCCAGTACGGCACGGTTATCCGTGTCACCAACAACGACATCGTCGCGTTCAACGCCAACCCGACCGACACTCCGGTCGACACGGCGATCGCCTTCGCGAAGATGTGGGATCCCGCCGGCCAGGTGGGGTGGAAGATCACCGGCCCCGGTCATGGGTTCACGCTCGTGAACATCAATGATTGGCAGGCGGCGGTGGCGTCGGCGCCGCTCTCGCACCTGGGCTTCCACGCCCCGCTCCTGTTCACCAACAGCTCCGGCTCTCTGCCGCCGCAGTTGGACTCGTACTTCAAGGAGGTCGCGCCCACCTACACCACCACCCCAGCGGACGGGCCCTACAACATGACCTACGTGATCGGCAGCTGGAATCAGATCTCGTGGGGTCAAGAGGCCCATATCGACTACGTCTCCGAGATGGGGAACCGTCGCCTCTGGAACACGGTCACCGGCGGTGGCTACACGGACTCCGCCCCGACTCCCTAACGCGGTCATCGCCCGGGCCGGCCGGTTGTCTCACGGCCGGTCCGGGCTCACCGCTTGCACTGCGAGAACAACTATGAGCACGACTACCACGACACTTGCCAGGCCTCATCGGTTCGCCGCCCTCGTCGGGCGCCGTTCCCTGACCCGACGCGACCTGCAGATCGCCCTCGGCATCCTCTGGCTTCTCGACGGAGCCCTGCAGGCACAGCCGTTCATGTTCACCCGGGGCTTCGCCCGCGAGATCCTCGCTCCCGTCGGCCAGGGCCAACCAGGATTCGTGTATGGGCCGGTGCATCTCGCCTCGACCCTGTTCGCCGCCAACCCCGTCCCCTGGAATGCGGCCTCGGCGGCGATCCAGGTTCTCCTCGGCCTTGCCTTGATCGCGGGCGTGGGACGCGTCGCCCGCTACGCCCTCGCGGCGTCGATCGTCTGGGCGCTCGCGGTCTGGTATGCCGGCGAGGGGCTCTCGGGGATGGCGAGCGGCCACGCCAGCCTCATCACCGGGGCGCCCGGCTCGGCGCTCCTCTACGGCGTCCTCGCGGCCGCCGCCTGGCCCCGCCCCCGGGGCTCCGATCAGGCACCGGCCTCCTGGCTGGTGTACGCCTGGGCGCTGCTGTGGATCGCCGGAGCCGGGCTTCAGCTCCTGCCGGGACAGGACACGGGCTCGGAGCTGGCCGGTCTGCTGACCGGCGCGGCGGGTGACGCGCCGCACTGGCTGGGTTCGCTTGACACCTCGGTGGCGAGGTGGATCAGCGGGAACGGAGCGCTGGCCGTGTCCGGGGTCACGGCCAGCTTCTTGCTCGTGGGCCTGGGGGCAGTGTCACGGAGCAGGCGCACGCTGTCGCTCGCGGTGGGGCTCGTGCTGGCTGTCGCCATCTGGGTGATGGGCCAAGACCTCGGACTGCTCTACAGCGGCCAGGCCACCGATCCCAACAGCGCGCCCCTGATCGCCCTGATGGCGGTGGTCTTGCTCGCCCGCTCCCGGACCGCGGGGCCGGCCACGAAGCCGGGGATCACGTAGTGGCAGGGCAGGCGTAGGCTTGCGCGTTGATGCGCGCGCCGCGCGGGCGACACGAATCGGCACCGACCGTGCTCGGTGAGGGCCAGCGCGCGCTGGCCCAGGAGCAGGCCGCCCTGCGGCGGGTCGCCACCCTCGTGGCCGGCGAGGCGACGCCCGAGGAGGTGTTCGCCGCCGTGACCGAGGAGGTGGGGCAGCTGCTGGGCGTCGCGTACGCGGGGCTCAACCGCTACGAGCCCGACGGTACCGCGACGATCGTCGCCGTCTGGGCCCGAGACGGGGATCCGGTCCTCCCCGGGGGGGCGCGACCGAGCCTGGGGGGCAAGAACATCATCACCATGGTCTTCGAGACCGCCGGCGCCGCTCGGATCGACGGCTATGGCGACGCTACCGGCGCGCTTGGGCGTGCAGCCCGCGACCGCGGGATCGGCTCGGGGGTGGGGACGCCGATCCTCGTCCAGGGGCGGCTGTGGGGGGTGATGAGCGTCTACTCCGCCCCCCAGAGGCTGCTGGCGGCGGATGCCGAGGATCGCCTCGCGTCGTTCACCGAGCTGGTGGCGACGGCGATCGCGAATGCCGAAGGCCGCTCAGGGCTCGGGCGGCTGGCCGAGGAGCAGGCCGCTCTGCGCCGGGTCGCGACCCTGGTGGCGCACGGGGTGCTGCCGGAGGAGCTGTTCGCGGCGGTCACCGAGGAGGTGGCGCTGCTCCTTCCCGTCGACTTCGCGATCATGAGCCGCTACGACCCCAGCGGCGCGATCACCGTTCTCGCCACCTCGGGCACCCCCATAGCCCACATTCCCATCGGCAACCGGGAGGCGCTCGGGGGACACAACGTGAGCACGAGGGTGTTCGAGACCGGTCGCCCGGCCCGCATCGACGCCTATTCCGACAGCTCGTCCGGTGACGTCGGGGCCGCGGGCCGCGAGCAGGGGGTCCGCTCGGCAGTCGCGGCGCCGATCGTCGTCGAGCGCGGTCTATGGGGCGTGATGATCGTCGGTACGACCCAGGAGAAGGCGCTGCCGGCGGACACCGAGGATCGCCTCGGCTCCTTCACCGAACTGGTGGGGACGGCGATCGCCAACGCCGAGAGCCGCGCCGGACTCGCCCGGCTGGCCGAGGAGCAGGCCGCCCTGCGCCGCGTGGCGACCTTGGTCGCGCGCGCTGTGCCCCCAGAAGGCGTGTTCGCGGCGGTCACCGAGGAGGTGGGCCAGCTGCTTCCGGTCGATCTCGCGATTCTCGGGCGCTTCGAGGACGACGGTAGCGGCACCTCCCTCGCCACCTGGGGCGAGGCAGCCGCCCGCTTTCACGTCGGCAGCCGATGGGCGCTCGAAGGCAAGAACCTCGCCACGACCGTGTTCGAGACGGGTCGCTCGGCTCGGAGCGACCGGTATCTCGATGCCTCGGGTCCGATCGGCGTCACCGGTCGCGAGAGCGGCTTCCGCTCGGGGGTGGCCACGCCGATCACCGTCGACCGCCGTCTGTGGGGGGTGATCGTGGTGGGCTCGACGCGAGACCGAGCGCTGCCCGCCGACACCGAGGCGCGCTTGGAGTCATTCACCGAGCTCGTAGCGACGGCCATCGCCAACGCCGAGAGCCGCTCCGGGCTCGCGCGGCTGGCCACCGAGCAGGCATCGTTGCGCCGCGTCGCGACCCTGGTCGCGCAGGGTGTGCCGCCCGAGGAGCTGTTCTCGGCGGTCGCCGAGGAGGTCGTGCGTCTGCTCCCCGTCGATTTCGCGCACATGGGTCGCTACGAGCCCGACGGAACGATCACCGTTCTCGCCGCCTCGGGCAGCACCGCCGACCAATTTCCCGCGGGTCGCCGGTGGACCCTCGGGGGGAAGAACCTCGCGACGATCGTCTTCGAGACCGGCCGCCCGGGGCGCATCGACGGGTATGCCGACGCCTTTGGGTCGCTTGGGGTCATGGGCCGGGAGCTGGGGATGCGCTCATCGGCCGCGACGCCGATCATCGTCGAGGGCGAGGTGTGGGGCGTGGTGGTCGCCGGTTCGACGCTTGACCAGCGGCTCCCGCGAGGCATCGAGGGGCGTCTCGGGTCGTTCACCGAGCTGGTGGCGACCGCGATCGCCAACGCGGAGAGCCGGAGCGCGCTCGCCGCTTCGCGCGCCCGCATCGTCGCGGCGGCCGATGAGGGCCGGCGGCGGATCGAGCGCGATCTCCACGACGGGGCCCAGCAGCGCCTCGTCCACGCCGTGATCGTGCTCAAGCTCGCCCTTCGGGCCCTGGCGCGGGACGATACGGAGGGCGAGGAGCTCGTGGCCGAGGCCCTCCGCCACGCCGAGGAGGCGAACGCCGAGCTGCGCGAGCTCGCGCACGGCATTCTCCCCGCGGCTCTCATCCGGGGCGGGCTGCGGGCCGGGGTGGAGGCGCTCGTGTCCCGCACCTCGCTGCCCGTGAGCGTCGACGTGACGTCCGAGCGGCTTGCGCACGGAGTCGAAGCGACAGCGTATTTCGTCGTCAGCGAGGCACTCACGAACGTGGTCAAGCATGCCGGTGCCAGTTCCGCCACCGTGACCGCTCGGGTTGAGGGGGACGAGCTACGGGTGGAGATTTGCGATGACGGCGTCGGCGGCGCCCGGGGCGGGCAGGAGACCGGCTTGGGAGGTCTCGAAGATCGCCTCTCGGCCCTCGATGGCCGCCTGGTGCTCGACAGCCCCCCGGGTGAGGGGACGCGTGTCTGCGCGCTGCTGCCGATACCGGATCAGGGCGAGTCGCGCAGGTAGGTGAGCACGGCGAGCACTCTGCGGTGCTCGGTCTGCCCCGGGTCGAGGGCGAGCTTGTGAAAGATGCTCGTGACGTGCTTCTCGACCGCGGCCTGGCTCACGAGCAGCGCCTGCGCGATGCCGTGGTTGGACTTGCCCTCCGCCATCGCCCCCAGCACGTCACGCTCGCGCGCGCTGAGACGATCGAGGGGCCGGTCCCGCTGACGACGTCCGAGCATCCTTCCCACCACCTCGGGGTCGAGCGCGCTGCCGCCCCCGGCGACCCGGGTGACGGCATCGATGAAGCTGTCCACGTCCCCGACGCGCTCCTTGAGCAGGTAGCCGACGCCCTCGGCGCGGTCGCCGATCAGGTCAAGCGCGTACTGCTCCTCGTAGAACTGCGAGAGCACGAGCACGCCGGTGTCCGGCCGCTGGCGTCGTAGCTCGATGGCGGCGCGGAGACCGTCGTCTCCGTGGCCCGGCGGCATGTTGACGTCGGCGATCACGACCGCGGGACGGTGGGCGAGGCCCTTGCGCAGAAGATCCGGGGCGTCACCGGCCTGAGCCGCGACCTCGAACCCGGCGTCGGTGAGCAGTCGCGCGATCCCCTCGCGCAGCAGCACGTCATCCTCGCCGATCACTACTCGGAGCGACTCTGACATGGGTCAACCGTACCGTGATCTTCACCGAGGAAGTGTGCGAGGGGGGCACCCGGGAGCTCGGCCTTGCTGACGAAGGCACGGGCGCCCACCGCGCGAGCTTCGGCGCTGGTGGTGATGTCTCGATCGATCGAGGTGATGACGATGCGCGGGCGCCACGGAAGGGCAGAGAGCTGACGGGCGAGGGTGACGCCATCGCCGTCGGGCAGCTCCACATCGACGAGGATCGCTGCCGGCTTGAGCTCGGCGGCGGCGGCGAGGGCGGCGGCGACGCTGTCGGCCTCTCCGATGACGGCGAGCCCGCTGGCGGCGAGGAGTCGCCGCGCCAGCGCGCGGAACTCCGGGTCGTCGTCGACGATAAGGGCGGTGGGAGGCATGAAATGAATCATCGTCGCCACGTTCGCGCCGGTGGGTAGGGAAAGCCAGAAATATGGGCTGGCGGCCACCACGGCGCGGCTACGGGTAGGGATTCCCCTACCCGTCGTTTCCAGAATCCATGCCGAAATCTCGGGCGCGTCCGTATATATACGCGTGAGGCCCGCTGGGAGTCTGCTCTCTATTCCCAACGTCGCATTCGAAGGAGCAACTCGCACCGATGAGCCAGGCACCGTCCATGTCCACTCACTCGCTGGGCGCGATGCTCGAGCGCGACCGCCTCGAGCATCGAGTCGGTCGCGTCGCCGTCGCCGTCGCGGCGCTGCGCCAACTCGCCGTCGAGCACGAGCACGATTCTGGCTCGCCGCGACGACACATTCGGCCCGTCCTCGCCGACTTCGAGGCGCAGATGGTGTCGATGCAGGCTCGTCTCCATGCCCTCGCCCGCGACCGCGGATCAACCCCACTCCAGGAAGGGAGCAGCTCATGAGAACCCTGAGTAACAGCAGCAGCGCGCAGCGCCGTCAGTCGATCGACGTGCTCGTCCAGCACTACGTCTCCTGGCGCGAGGAGTGCTACGCGGTGGCGGACGCCTATCAACGGTGGGACAGGTGCGCCAGAGGCCAGCGCGAAGCGGGATACGCCGCCTACGTCGCCGCCCTCGATCGGGAGGAGCATGCCGCCGGCGTCTACGCCGAGCAGATCGAGCACGTCAAGCGGATACCCGTGTGAGGGGCCGCAGGGCGGGCGACGCCCAGCGAAGTCTCAGCTTCCTCACGGGCGGGGCTCAGGTGGTGGCCCCAAAGTGCCGTACATGCACCACCGAGGTAACGGCAGTCAGGCCGGCTGGCGCTCGCGAGTCTCCTTGCTCGCGAGCACCCTGGCCATGTCCACCGCCCTGAACGCGTGGCTCGGCGCCAACGCGACGGCGCACGCCGCCCAGGCGGCAAGCGGGGGGTCGGCGGCCGCTCAGGTGGCGGCTCCGGCGGGCGCGGGGAAGGGATCGGCGGGCATGGGAGGCGGGCCGACCGGGGGGACGGCGTCGACGACGACGCCGACGACGACCACGCCGGGGGGCACGACGACCACGCCGGCGGGCACGACGACCACGCCGGGGGGCACGACGACCACGCCGGGGGGCACGACGACCACGCCGGGGGGCACGACGACCACGCCGGGGGGCACGACGACCACACCGACGGGCACGACCACCACGCCGACGACGCCCACGCCGACTCCGAGCACGCCGGGGGCCACGCCGACCACGCTCACGGGGACCGCCCCGACGTCGATCACCGCGCCGCCCGTCCCCGCGCCCGCCACCACCCCGCCGGCCAAGACGACGACGCCGACCTGCCGGCCCACCAAGCCCACGACCGCCAAGCAGCCTGCCGATGCCAAGCCCAAGGCCAAGGCCAAGCAGGACTGCGCCCCGAGCGCCAAGTCCCCTCATCCCGGCAAGCACTCGAAGACCAGCCCCGCGACGGCGAGCGGCGGCGCGGGCGTCCCGGCACCCCAGAGCGCGGCGTCAGCCGCCGTGCCCGCGGCGCCGACCGGCGCCACCGCCGCCGCGAGCGCCACCGACATCTGGAGCACCGGCCTCGGGACCGGGAGCTCCGCGCTCGGGACGCTCGCACAGGTGATCGGGAACGGAGCGCTTCCCCCCAGCAACCTGATCCCGATCTACAAGGCGGCGGGCCGCC
>DASZMD010000051.1:0-7106 GCA_035551955.1 Solirubrobacteraceae bacterium
AGGTCGAAGGTCTCGTTGCTGTGCATCACGACGCCGCCGTGCCAGCACAGGCCGTTGCTCGGCAGGACCGGGCCGCCCAGGTCGGAGGACAGCCACGGATCAGAGCACGAAGCGCTCGAGATGACGGCCGGGACGGTGCTCGGAAGACTGGTTCCGGAGGCAAGGGTGACGCCGTAGTAGCCGCTCTGATCGGCGGCGTTGTAGGGAACCGTCGCCTGCCCGAGGGCGTTCATGTCGACGACGACCGCCTGCGCGCCGCTCGCCGTCACCAGGGAGGCGACGACGGTGAGCGCGATGATCACGAGACGGCGCATCAGCTACCTCCCACCGTGACGTTGCTCAAGTTGACGAGAGCTCCGAGGCTCGGCCGGTACTCGAAGAGCGAGAGCGCGCGCAGCTTCGACTGATTCAGGAGCCGGCGGCCGGCGGCGGAGCTGACCCGGCGGGCCTTGTCCGCGGCGGCGGCCGACGGGTAATTGGCCGCGTTGATGCCGGTCACGGCGATGAGCGCGACCGCGGTGACGCCGCTCGTCCCTGACTGCCCCACCCACTCGATCTCGTTGGGGGCGAGAGAGACGATCTCGCAGTCGACCGGTCCCGGCGTGCACTGGCCGGGGCCGTGCACCACGGTGCCGGGCTGGACGGCGAAGAGGACGCGGTGGCCGCCGTTCAAGACACCGAGCTCGAGCAGGAGCGGCTGCTGATCGCTTGGGAACAAGCTGAGGCGATCGACCGGGTCGACCGTGTTGACGTTCCCCGACCCGCTGCTCAAGGCAACGGTGACGTGGTAGGCCTGCTTGTCGGTGAGCCCGGCGGGCGCGGACTTGGCGGGCGGGGTCGTGGTCACCGGAGTGGACGTCACCGTGGTGGTGGAGCCGCCCACGGCGCCCTGCGACGTCGTGCTCGTCGTCTTGGTCGACCCCGTCGACGGCTTGGTCGCGCCCGGCGAGGCCTTCGTCTTGCTCGTGCTCACCGAGCTGGTCTGGGCGCCGGTGCTCTTGCCCTTCACCTGCTGGGTGAACGGATCGCGCTTCTTGCCGGTGATGGGCGCGTTGCTCGGAGTGGTGGTCACGCTCACCGCGGGCAAGGCCGGGACCGCGCCCGCGGGTGCGGGCGGCGAGGCCTGGGCCACGGGCACGCTGCTCTTGCCACCGCTCGAGACGAGCACGGGCACGGCGACGAGCGCCACGACGAGAGCCACCGCGATCGGCCATAGGCGCTTCTCGCGCAGGTCGGAGATGAGACCGTGGACGATGTTCATGGCGTGATGGCGGCGGCAGGAGCCGGTGAGGTGGTGGAACCGGAGCCCGACACGGTCGAGGTGCCGGCTGAAGGAGTGGAGGGCGCGCCGGTGGTGAGGCTCTCGGTGGCGGGGAGCAGGTAGGTGGTGGCGGTGATCGTCGCGGTGATGTGCGGGAATCCGCTCGAGGCCGCCGCGAAGTTGATCCCGTTGAGGGTCATGAGCCGGCCGCTGACCGAGACCTTGTTGTTGGTGGCGACGACGAACCGCTCGATGCGACCCAGGAAGTTGGCAAGGTGGAAGAAGTTGCCCTGGAAGCTGATCGTGATCGGCTGGGCCGTGGAGGTGCTGCCGGCCGTCGCGCCGGGCGTGGCCGACGCGGCCGAGCTCGACGAGGACTGGGCGAGGACCACCGAGCGAAAGTCCACTCTGGCCTGCGTCGCCGCGTTCTGAAGCTGATAGATGAGCGACGGAGTCTCGGCATCCTGCGGCACGGCCTTGCCCAGCTCGGCGACGACCTGGTAGTTGCGGGCGTAGGTGCTGCGATCGAGCTCGGCGGCTGCGATCTGTCCCTTGGCCGAGTCGAGCTGCTTCTGCGCGGCCGTCACCTGGCCGCCGAGCTTGGCGGCTTCGTTGCGCTTCGGCCCGACGACGAGAATCCATGCGGCGACGGTCGCGACGAGCGCCGCGACGATGATTGCCACGAGGCGATCCCGACCGGTCACTTTGTCCCTCCGGTGGTGGTGGTGGTCGGAGCGGTGGTGCCCGGCGTCGAGCTGGCCGCTTGCGGGCTCGCGGCGGCGGCGGTGACGCCGGTGGCGGGCGCCGCGAAGGCGATGTTCAGGGCGAACGACGGTGACCCCGCGGGGCACCCCCCGCCCCCGCCGGCGGAGCTGACCGACGCCCCGGATTGGGCGCCTCCGCCCTTCGTGGAGCTCTGGAGCGTCACCTCGGTGACACCGTTGACGAGCCGCAACCGCGACATCAGCCGGGCAACGTCGTCGTGGGTGTCAGAGCATCCCGTGAGCGCGATGGACGGGCCCGCGGAGTTGCCGGCGAGGGCGCTGGCCGCCGCGCTCGTGGCGGACCCGCCGGGAGTCGCGCCGGCCACCGCTCCGGCTAGGGACTGGAGTGAGGTGTTGGCGGGGACCACGCGGGATAGGCCTCCGAGGGCGGCCTGCCAGTCGAACCGGCTCGTAGCGATCTGGCGGATGGTGGCCGCCCGCGCCTGCGCCAGCTTGGCGAACTCGACGTACGGCGCAAGCCGCGCCGCCGCGCCCTGGGCCTGGGAGGCCTGCGCCTGCAACGCCCCGATCTGCGCCTTCTGATCGGAGATCCGGTTGGAGGCGAGAACGTAGACGGTGACGAGGACGACGGCGACGGCGAGAACGCCGAGGAGCACGTACACGGCGCCGCCGGAACGCGAGCTCGATCCCGACCCGCGTCGCGCCTCGTTGGGAATGAGGTTTACGGCCCTCATGGCGCGAGCTCTTGGACCGCGAGACCGGCGGCGACGGCGAGACTGCCTGAGTCGAGGTCCCCGAAGGCGCCGGGCCGAGCCTCGGTCACGACGCCGGGCTCGAGCGGCAGCTGGATCTCGTCACCGAGCTGATCCGCGAATCCGGGAATCGTCACCGCGGGCCCGGTGAGGATGGCGCGCTTGACCTCGACGGTGCCGGGCTGGACGCGGTGGAAGTCGAGCGAATTGCGTACGTCGTCGGAGATGCGGCGGATGCCCTCGCTGATCACCGCGCGCGCCTCGGCGACGATCTCCCCGTCGCCCTCGATGTCGTCGATGGGCATCGACACGCCGACATGGGACAGCCATCCACGGGCATGCTCGATGGTCAGCCCCCGACGCTCGGCGAGCTCCCCGGCCATCGCTTCGGTGCCGTGCGCGACCACACGTGTGAACACGCAGGTGGTGCCGACGGCCACGGCCAGGTTCGTCATGCCCCCGACGCTGATGTAGAGCGTGGCGTCGTCCCGGTCGGGCCGGTAGAGCGCACGGATCATCGCGAAGGCGCTCAGATCGATGCCCTCCGGGCGCAGCCCAGCGCTGCGGGTGGCGGCGAGCAGGCCGTCGATCATGTCGCGGCGGGCGGCGACGATGACGACGCGCGTCCGCTGTCCGTCGGGTGTCTCGACGACGCCTAGCGACTGATGCTCGAGCACGGCCTCGTCGAGCGGCATGGGGACGTGTTCCTGGGCCTGGAAGCGCACCGCGGAGGCGATCTCCTTGGCGTCGCCGAGCGGCGGCAGGTCGATGGTGCGCATGACGATCCGCTGGCTGGCCACCCCAAGCCTGACGCGGCGCCCGAGCTTATGCTCGGCGAAGAGGTCGCGCAGTACCTCGGCGAGGGTCAGGACGTCGACGACGTCGCCGTCGCGCACCACGCCCGGGGCGAGCTGCGCGACCGCGGCCCGCTCGACGGCCACGCCGCCGGAGCTCGTCTGCACCGCGGCTACGTAGCCGGGTTCGATGTCGAGCCCGATGATGGATTTCGCGCCGAGAAGTCCCATGCTCTGACACAGTGATCGGCGGAACCGGCGTCGAGGTTTAGGGCGTCCAGCGTCATCTGGACAACTCCGAGGACCAATTGGCTGGATTCTCGACGATCAGAGATCCAGCGCCGGGGGAGCTGGGAAGCTCAGACGAGCGTGTGCAGGTACCAGTGCGTGAGCACCGGTCCGGCGAGCAGGCCGACCACGCCCCCGAAGGCGAGGAAGGGGCCGAACGGCACCGCCGTCTTGCGCCCGCGCGCGACGCCCAGCCGGGCCATGATCAGCGTCCCCACCACGGTTCCGACGATGACACCGGCGAACAGGGCCACGGCAACATAGCGCCCGAGAAACAGGCCCATCACGGCGGCGAGCTTCACGTCGCCCATGCCCATCCCCTGCGGATACACAAGCACGAAGATGAGGAAGAAGCCACCCGCGGCGACGCCCGCTATCAGTTGCTCGGGCACGGCGGCGGGATCGGTCACGAGCCCGATGGCCACGGCCGCCACGGCGGCGGGGAGCATGATCTTGTTGGGAATGATGCGATGGTCGAAGTCGATCAGGGCCACGGGGACGAGAACGACGACAAGCACGAGCCCCAAGGCAATGTTGTGGGGTGAGTGCTTGAGGAGCACCACCGCGACGGCGAGCGCCGCCGTGATCGCCTCGACGTGCGGGTAACGCTCGGAGATACCCGCGCGGCACGAGCGACAGCGGCCCGAGAGCAACAGCCAGCCGAGAACGGGCACGTTGTCGTAGGGCTTGATCGGGGTGTCACAGCTCGGACAATGCGACCCGGGACTCACGAGTGACTCCTGGCGCGGAAGCCGATAGGCGACCACATTGAGGAAGGAGCCGATCATGGCACCGATCAGGGCTGTGAAGACGACGGGCATCAGACACCGCCGAGCACGAGCTCGCGCCGGTCGGACCCTGTCACAAGCTCACCGGAGTCGGCTTGCTCGGTCGCGGGCTCGGGGGCCGGAGGCGGCGACCCAAGGAAAGCGACCAGCACGAAGGGAAGGAACCACATGATGTAGTAGTAATACCAGTGGGTGGCGGGGAGCTGGACCGCGATGGTGACAGCGCCGGCGAGTGCGCATACCTGCATGAGCGAGCGCTCGCGGGGCACGAACGCCACCGCTGCCACGAGCACCACCGCCAGTACCTCGATCGCGATCTGGATCGGATGTAAGCTCGCATGCAGCGCCCACGGCGAGAACACGTCGACCCTGTTCATCTGAAAGCCGATCGTCCGCTGCCAGAAGTAGCTCAGCCCGCCGGACGGCAGCCATGAAACGACGGCGGTCGCGACCACCGCGGTAAACACGCCGACGCACACCGCCGCGCCTTTGATCCCGCGCTGGCGTGGTGCCGCCAGGAGCGGGAGCAGTCCCGCGGGTGAGAACTTGGCCGCCGCGGCCAGACCGAGCACGGCACCGCTCACCGCCGGTGAGGAGAGCACGAGAAGCGCGAGCACGGTCAGCATCGAGATCAGGCCGTCGTTGGTGTGGACGATCAGACCGATGATGGTGAACGGGCAGCAGGCCCATGCCCACGCGAGCACGAGCCCGAGACGCTTGCCCTCCGGCCCCGCGCGTAGCTGGCGCCCGAGGGCGATCAGGCCTCCAACCGTCGCGAGGTCGAAGACGATCGCTGCAGCGTCAGCGGCGTGGAGGTTGCTGAAAGGGCCCGTCCAGGGGAATAGCAGCTGGAACGGCACGTAGGCCAGGTAGGCGATCGGTCCGTAAGTGTCGCCGTGGTTTGGATCGGCCCAGTAGAGGGGCAGGTGGTGGAGGAGCCGGGAGGCGCCGATCACCGACTCGGTGCCGACATCGATCTCCTGCTGGCCGGTCAGGGAAAGGACGATGCGCGCCGCGAGCATGAGCAGCAAGCCACCGACGAGTACGCGGGTACCGAGCAGCGGCGCCAGCCGCCCCGGGACGGCGTTACCGCGGAACCCGGCCTTGAGCAACCGCACGAGCAGGTAGATGAGCGGCGGATACGCGAGCCACACCGCGGCCTCAAGATCGGCCTGGGAGAGCAGCACATACGACGCTAGGAAGGCGAGCACGGCGAGCCCGTCGAGATGGGCGATGCGGCGCAGCCGCCGCGGGTCGAAGAAGGCGAGCATGAAGAGCGCCGAGGCAGGCACGAGAATCCACCAGCTGGTGAGCACGCCCGCCCAGCCGCCGTGGGTGTAGGGGGCGTAAGCTTGGGGTCCGGTCCAGACGCCAGTCACCTTGCCGGCGGGACTCACGCTGGCATCGGCGACGATCTTTCCCCGGTAGGTGAACTGGACGTACCAGAAGGGGTGCGCGCCGCGCGAGACGTAGGGAACGACCCGAAGCGGATGCACTCGACGGTGCAGCGACTCGAGCGTCGGAGTGTGCTCAGCGGCGGCCATGACCTCCCCGGCGTTCGACGTGAAATCCATCGGGACGCTCGTCGCCGAGCTGACCTCGGCCAGCGCGGTGCCCTGCTGGGTATAGAGGATCGCGGGCGCGGTGGTGCGCGCTCCCGCCGTCGGGACAGCGCTTGCGGCCGCGGGCGCCGCCAGGGCGAAGGCAGCGGTGAGGAGAAGGGTGATGATCCTCGACGCCATATGCGGTCAGTATCGGCAGGAGTCAGCGACGAGTGAAGCGGTTAAACGAGGGAGGGCGGGACTCGCGTCCCGCCCTCCGGAAACCATGTGGTCTCAGATCCTGCGAACTACCAGCTACTGCCTACGCAGCCACCCCCCGAGCCGGAGCACGTGCGGCTGACGGTGCCGTTGGCCGAGGTCAGGGTGAACACGTCGCTGTTGCCGCCCGAACCGGCGGAGGTCGCGACGAGCGTGTAGCCCGTCGTGGTGTTGCCGGTCGCGGTGACGAACGGAGCGTTCTTGAGCGAAGGCTCGATCGTCGCCAGCGTGCCGGTGTCGGTCGCGGTCAGAGTGTCCGACGCGTAGGTGCCGTTGTTGTCGGTGGCGGCGGTCTCCTCGGCGGTCTGCGCCGTCTTGATGTTCGACTTGGCGGCCGCGTCGTACGCCTTGTTGCGCTGGTTGAGGAACGCGGGGATGGCGATCGCGGCGAGAATGCCGATGATCAGGATGACGACCAGGAGCTCGATTAGGGTGAAGCCCTTCTCTTCCTGGGCACGACGACGTAGCTTGGCAAGCATGGATCCTCCTAGGGATCGTTTGATTGGGCCTGTTGCGCCAGATCCCTTGGATCCAATTAGCCATGTTGGGCTCGTACAGCATTCGAGCCTCGGTGGTAGCTCGGCTACCTCCTGACGGAGGTCCGTGGCTTTGCAGTCCCACCCTCGCGAGTGGTTTGCCCTTGCACCCAGTGGCTTCTGGCACAAGCGGTATCGGAAC
>DASZMD010000052.1:0-10352 GCA_035551955.1 Solirubrobacteraceae bacterium
CCCACCGCGCTCTGGCACACGAACTCGCGCACCGGGTCGCAGTCGGCGTCGTCGTAGTTGATCGCCCGCCCCCACGGCGTCTCGTACTTGTTGGTGAAGTAGGGGCCGAAGGCCTCGATGGCCTGGACGCCGGAGGCGCCGAGGTGGTTGTAGACGACGTCGAGGATCACGGCGAGCCCAGCCGCGTGGGCGGCGTGGACGAGCCGGGCGAGCCCCTCAGGACCGCCGTAGGAGGACTGGGCGGCCGAGATGTAGACGCCGTCGTAGCCCCAGCCCCGCGCCCCCGGGAACTCGGCCACGGGCATGATCTCGATCGCGCCGACGCCCAGCGAAGCGAGCTCGCCCACACGTCCGGCCGCGGCTGCGAACGTCCCCTCGGCGGTGAAGGTGCCGACGTGGAGCTCGTAGAGGACGAGCTCGGGCAGCGGCGGCCGGACAAAGGCCGCGCCGGCGCCACCCCACGCCGAAGGATCGACGACCCGCGAGGGCCCACGCAGCCCCGCGGGCTGCCAGCGCGAGCACGGGTCGGGCAACGCCACGCCGTCGAGGACGAACCAGTAGTCCGCTCCCGGCTGGCACGGCGCCGTCCCCTCGTAGACGCCGTACCCGGCCTCCTCCAAGGCGACGTCGCCGCCGGACAGTCGCACGGCGACGGACTCCGACGCCCGCGGCGCCCACACCCGGAACGAGAAGCGCCCGTCCCCGAGCGGGCGGGCTCCCAGCTCGCGCTCCCAGGGATATTTCGACGTCGCGGGGTCAGTCGTCATCCGGAACGAGCCAGACCCCCGCGAGCGGCGGGAGCGTCACCTCGGCGGATACCGGCTGCCCGTTCCACGGAATCGGCTCGGCCTCGATCCCTCCGAGGTTGCCGATGTCGCTGCCGCCGTAGAACGTCGAGTCGGTGTTGAGCGCCTCGCGCCAGCGCCCCGAGCGGGGGAGGCCGAGCCGGTAGTGCTCGCGCGGCACGGGCGAGAGGTTGGCCGCGAACACGAGCACGCGCTCGCGGTCGCGCGAGGTGCGGGCGAAGGCGAGGACGTTGCGGTCGGCGTCGTTGGGCTCGAGCCACGAAAAGCCGGCGGGATCGGAGTCGCGCTCGTAGAGCGCGGGCTCCTCGCGATACAGGCGATTGAGGTCTCGCACCAGCGCCTGGATCCCCGCGTGCTCGGGTCGCTCGAGCAGGTGCCAGTCGAGCGAGCGCTCGTGGCTCCACTCGCGCTCCTGGGCGAACTCCTGGCCCATGAAGAGGAGCTTCTTGCCCGGGTGGGCCCACATGTAGGCGTACAGGGCGCGGAGATTCGCGAGCTTCTGCCAGCGATCACCGGCCATCTTCTCCACCAGCGAGCCCTTGCCGTGGACGACCTCATCGTGGGAGAGGGGGAGGATGAAGTTCTCCGAGAACGCGTACATCAGGCTGAAGGTCAGCTCGTGATGGTGGAAGCGGCGGTAGATCGGATCCTGCTGGAAATAGGCGAGGGTGTCGTGCATCCAGCCCATGTTCCATTTGAAGCCGAACCCAAGACCGCCGAGGTAGGTGGGCCGGGATACGCCGGGCCACGCCGTCGACTCCTCGGCGGCGGAGATGATCCCCGGCTCGCGGCCGTAGAGCACCTCGTTGAGCTCCTTGAGGAAGGCGACGGCGTCGAGGTCCTCGCGCCCGCCGTGCTCGTTGGGGACCCACTCCCCCTCCCGACGCGAGTAGTCGAGGTAGAGCATCGAGGCGACGGCGTCGACGCGGATCCCGTCGACGTGGTACTCCCGCAGCCAGAACAGGGCGTTGGAGATGAGGAAGTTGCGCACCTCGTGACGGGCATAGTTGAAGACCAGGGTTCCCCAGTCGGGGTGCGCGCCGCGGCGGGGGTCGGCGTGCTCGTAGAGGGCGGTGCCGTCGAAGCGGGCGAGGGCGAACTCGTCGCGCGGGAAGTGGGCGGGAACCCAGTCGAGAATCACCCCGATGCCGTGCTCGTGCATGCGGTCGATGAAGTGGCGCAGGTCGTCGGGATCGCCGTAGCGCGGGGTGGGCGCGAAGTAGCCGGTGACCTGGTACCCCCACGACCCGGAGAACGGATGGGCCATCACCGGCAGCAGCTCGACGTGGGTGAAGCCCATGTCCTGGACGTAGGCGGCGAGCTCGTCGGCAAGCTCGGTGTAGGTGAGGGAGCGATTGCCGTCGAGGGTGTTCAGGCGCCAGGAGCCGAGGTGGACCTCGTAGATCGAGATCGGGTCCAAGAGCGGGAGGTCCTCGCGGCGGCGCGCCAGCCACTCGGCGTCCTCGCTCGACCACTGGTAGTGGGGCTCGAACACCACCGACGCCGTCTTCGGCGGCACCTCGGTCTTCTGCGCGTAGGGATCGGCCTTCAGCGACAGGTCGCCCGCCGCGGTGAGGAGCTCGTATTTGTAACAGGCACCCGACCCGACGCCGGGGAGGAAGATCTCCCAGATGCCATTGGCCCCCAGCGAGCGCATCGCGTGCAGGCGGCCGTCCCAGGAGTTGAAGTCGCCCACCACGCTCACCGCCCGGGCCGCGGGCGCCCACAGCGCAAAGGCCGTGCCCCGCGTTCCCTCGTGCGTACGCACGTGGGAGCCGAGCCGGTCGTAGAGCTCCTCATGGCGGCCCTCGCCGATCAGGTGGAGATCGAGCTCGCCGAGCGTCGGCGAGTACCGGTAGGGGTCGTCGACGGTGAACCTGCCGCCGGGTCCGTAGTCCACGTCGAGCAGATACCGCAGCGGCGGCTCCGCCCCCTCGATCAGCCCTTCGAAGACGCCGCCCGGGTGGATCTCCTCGAGCTCCTGGGTGCGGTCGCCGTCCTCGAGTCGGACCGTCACGCTCGCCGCTCCGGGGCGGTAGGCGCGGACGATGACTCCCCCGTCGGCCGCGTGAGGGCCGAGCACGGCGTGCGGGTTGGAGTGCTCTCGGCGAACGATCGCGTCGAGCTCTGAGGTGGTGACGCTCATGCGGACTCCAGCATGCGGACGATCCCCGCAACGGGGATGGTTACCCAATCGGGCCGGTTGTTGATCTCGTACTGGAGCTCGTAGATGGCCTTCTCGAGCTCGAAGATCGAGAGCAGGTTGGCCACCGCCGCCGGCCCGCCCGGGAGGAGGGTGGGATCCACGGCTCCGAAGTAGTGCTCGAGGAAGGTCTCGCGGGCGCTCTCCTCGAAGTCGTCCGGCGCCGGGTGCCCGTAGAGGATCTCGAGCGCCGAGGCCGCGTAGGCGAAGGAGCGGAGCATGCTCGCCACGTCGCGCAGCGGCGAGCGCTTCTGCCGGCGCTCGGGGAGCGGGCGGGCGGGCTCGCCCTCGAAGTCGATGATCACCCAGCCGCGGGGCGTGTACAGGGTCTGCCCGAGGTGGAAGTCACCGTGGGTGCGGATCACGTGTCCCCCGGCGCTGACCGACGATCGCTGGGCGAGCCGCTCGCGCACGTCCGCACCGCGCCCGGCGATCGGGGCCAGGCGCTCGTCGTCGGGGAGGCGCGCGAAGATCCGCTGGATGTCCTCGTCGATCGTCGCCGTGAGGAGCGACAGTGCCTCGTTGCTCGGCTCCTCGGGGATGAAGCCCGCGTCGCTGGCGTCCGAGGCGAGGACCGAGTGCAGCTCGGCGGTCACCGTGCCGAGCGCGCCGAGGAGCTCGAGGAGCCCCTCGGGATCCTCGGCGATCCGCTCGAGCGCCAGCTCCCAACCGTCCCGCGCGTCGGGGAGGAACTCCTGGGCCACGCCGAGGGTGGCGGAGACCGGGCGCCCGTCGTACTCGTACCACCCGCGCAGCGGAGCAATGTTGGGAAATTCACGCGCGGTGAGGAAGCGGAGCATCTCGAGCTCGGGATTGATGCCGGGCTCGATCCGCCGGAAGACCTTGAGCACGAGGTCGTCTCCGAACACCAGCGAGGAGTTGGACTGCTCGACGCCCACCGGTCGCACCGGGACGTCGTCGGGCACGCCCATGGGTCCGTCGGCGCGGCGGAAGCGCAGGCAGCCCTCGGTGGTCTCGAGGTCCTCGCCGGCATCGATGTGGCGAAGGAGCTCGCGCGCCTGGTCGGGATCGGCGAGCGCGTCGTAGACGCTCCAGCCCTCGGCCACCGCGATCGCCTCCGGGCCGCGCTCCTCGCCCTCGCGCCGGAACCCGAGCGGGAGCTGGTAGAGCTCGTGCTGCCCGGTGGCGAAAACGGCCTGGACGAGCGCGAGCAGAAGCATCGGGTCCTCGGAGAGGACGACGTTCTCGTCGAGCTCGATCGATGCCACGCGCCGGGACTTGGAGGCGTACCACCGCTGGTTCTCGATCCATTCCTTGAGCGCGTCGATGTCCAGGAAGTGCCTGAGCTCGCTGGCGGGGGTTTGCACGTCGTCAGTCATCGCTGCGATTCTCCTCGCTCTCGTCGACGAGCCGGAACCAGAAGAAGCCGCGTGGGGCGAGCGTCAACAGGTAGGGCAGGCTCCCGATCCGGGGGAACCGGGAACGACCGAACATCTCCACCGGGTAACGGCCCTCGTAGGCCGAGAGATCGAGCTCGACGGCCTGGGCCGAGCGAGCCACATTGTGCACGCACAGGATCACGTCGGCCTCGAAGCGCCGGATGTGGGCGAAGATCCGCGTGTTCGAGGTGACGATCGGCTCGTAGGTCCCGAAGCCGAACACGGGATGCTCCTTGCGCAGCTCGATGAAGCGGTGCACCCAGCGCAGCAGCGAGCTCGGCGAGCGCAGCTGGGCCTCGACGTTGACCGCCTGGTAGCCGAACACCGGGTCCATCAGCGGCGGGGCGTAGAGCTGGGCGAAGTCGGCGGTGGAGAAGCCGCCGTTGCGGTCGCCCGTCCACTGCATCGGGGTGCGGACGCCGTCGCGGTCGCCGAGGAAGACGTTGTCCCCCATCCCGATCTCGTCGCCGTAGTAGAGGACGGGCGAGCCGGGGAGCGAGAAGAGGATCGCGGTCATGAGCTGGATCTCGTCGCGCCCGTTGTCGAGCAGCGGGGCGAGCCGGCGCTTGATCCCGACATTGAGCTTCATGCGCGGGTCCTTGGCGTACTCCGCGTACATGTAGTCGCGCTCCTCGTCGGTGACCATCTCGAGCGTGAGCTCGTCGTGGTTGCGCAGGAACAGCCCCCACTGGCAGGTCTCGGGGATCTCGGGCGTCTGGGCGAGGATCTCGTAGATGGGCACCGCCTCCTCGCGCCGGACCGCCATGAACATCCGCGGCATGACCGGGAAGTGGAAGGCCATCTGGCACTCGTCCCCGCGGCCGAAGTACTCGACCACGTCCGACGGCCACTGGTTGGCTTCGGCCAGGAGCACCCGGTCGGGGTAGTGCTCGTCGATCTCGCGGCGGACGCGCTTGAGGTACTCGTGGGACTCCGGCAGGTTCTCGCAGTTCGTTCCCTCGCGCTCGAACAGGTAGGGGACGGCGTCGAGGCGCAGCCCGTCGAGCCCGAGGTCGAGCCAGAACCGGAGCACATCGAGCATCGCCTCCTGGACCTCGGGGTTGTCGTAATTGAGGTCGGGCTGGTGGGAGAAGAACCGGTGCCAGTAATAGGCTCCCGCCACCGGGTCATAACTCCAGTTCGAGGTCTCGGTGTCCACGAAGATGACCCGCGCCTCGGGATAGGGGTCGTCGGTCTGCGACCACACGTACCAGTCTCGCTTGGGGGAGTCCGGGCTCGAGCGCGACTCCTGGAACCACGGGTGATCGCTTGAGGTGTGGTTCATCACGAGGTCGGCGATGACGCGGATCTTCCGCGCGTGGGCCGCGTCGATGAACTCGTGCACGTCCTCGACCGTGCCGTAGTCGGGGTGCACGCCGGTGAAGTCGGAGATGTCGTAGCCGCCGTCGCGCAGGGGCGAGGGGTAGAAGGGGAGCAGCCAGATGCAGTCGACGCCCACCCACTGCAGGTAGTCGAGCTTCTCGGTGAGGCCCCGGAAGTCGCCGAGGCCGTCGCCGTTGGAGTCATAGAAGCCGCGGATGTGGATCTCGTAGAACACCGCGCGCTTGAACCACAGCGGATCGGACTCGAACCACTGCTGGCTCGGCGCCAGCGCCCCGTCGGTGGCGGGCTCGGGCTCGGGCTCCCGGCGCTGGGGCGGAGTCCGCCGCGGGACGATCAGATGGGTCAGGGTCGGGGGGCCGACCATCGCTACAGGGTCTCCACCAGGTTCACGTGGGCCTGGCGCACGCCGGGCTCGAGGCGCACGTAGTTGGGGCCGATCCGCCACTGGAAGCGGCTGCCGCTGAGGATGTCGTGCACGGTGAAGACCGGCGGCAGGCCGAGCTCGGCCGGGACGACGGCCAGCCCTTCCTGGGCAACATGAGGATCGATGTTCACCACCGTTATCAGGGTATTTCCCCCTGACTGCTTCGCATAAGCAATCAGCGCGTCATTGGCCGTCTCGAGGAAGGTGACGTTCGAGAGCTCCTGGAGGGCGGGGTTGGCGCGCCGCGCCTCGTTCAGGGTCCGCATCATTCCGAGCAGCGGCCCCTCGAGCGTCCGCTCCTTGGTCTCAAACTTCTCGGAGTGCAGGTATTCCTCTGACCCCTCGCGGACGGCCACGCGCTCGAGGTTCTCATAGCCCGAGTAGACGCCGTAGCTCGGGCTCAGGGTGGCGGCGAGCACGAGCCGGGCCTCGAAGGCCGGCCGCCCGCCATGCTGAAGATAGGCGTGGAGGATGTCCGGCGTGTTGACGAAGAAATTAGGGCGGAAGTACTCCTGCTCTCCGGAGTACGCGAGCTCGGTCACGTACTCGGTGAGCTCCCAGCGCGAGTTCTTCCACGTGAAGTAGGTGTAGGACTGGCTGAAGCCGATCTTGGCGAGATGGCGCATGACGCCCCGGCGGGTGAACGCCTCGGCGAGGAAGATGACGTCGCGGTCGCGAGCGTGGACCTGGCGGATCAGCCACTCCCAGAACGGGAACGGCTTCGTGTGCGGATTGTCGACGCGGAAGACCTTGACCCCGAGCTCGACCCACTGGAGCATGATCTCGAGCAGCGCCTGCCACAGGGCGCGCCAGTCCGGCGTGTCCCAGTTGACGTTGTAGATGTCCTGGTAGCGCTTGGGAGGATTCTCCGCGTACTTGAGCGTCCCGTCGGGGCGGTGATGGAACCACTCAGGATGCTCGCGCAGCCACGGGTGGTCGGCCGAGCACTGGATGGCGAAGTCCAGCGCGATGTCCATGCCCAGCTCCTGGGCGGCGTCGGTGAGCGCACGCACGTCCTCGAGCGTCCCCAGCTCGGGGTGCACCGCCTCGTGACCGCCCTCCTCAGCCCCGATCGCCCACGGCGAGCCCGGGTCGCCGGGCGCAGCCGTGAGCGCGTTGTCGCGGCCCTTGCGGTTGGTGAGGCCGATCGGGTGGATCGGGGGCAGGTAGACGACGTCGAAGCCAAGGCCGGCGAGCGCGGGGAGCACTTCGCGGACCCCGGCGAGCCCGCCCCACGAGCGTGGGAAGAGTTCGTACCAGGCGCCGAACCGCGCGCGCACCCGGTCGACCTCGAGCGCCAGGGGCTCTTCCAGGGTCACGCTCCCGTGGCGCTCCTGGGAGCGCTCGACGGCCTCGAAGAGCTCGGCGCCGAGAACGACGTCGTGCTTGACCGGCTCGGGCGTCGACTGGTCCTCGAGCGTGGTCAGGGCGTGCTCGATCAGCGCCCGGTCGCCCTTGGCCTCCGCCCGCTCGAGGGCCGCGTGCAGGAGGACGGCGCCCTCCGAGAGCTCGCCGGCGAGCTCCTCCTGGCCGGCTGCGCGCTTGCGCTCGAGCTCGTCGCGCCAGGTCCCGAACACGTCGGTCCACGCCTCGACGGTGTAGAGCCAGCGGCCGATCGCGTCGACGGTGAACTCTCCCCCCCACCTGACCCCGCCGAGGTGGGCGTCGATCGGCTCGAGCTCGGATTCGCGCCAGCGGCGCTCGCCGGGCCCGCGCGAGCGGACGACGGCGCGCAGCTTGTCATGGCCGTCGCGGAAGACGTCCGCCTCGACGACGACGAGGTCGCCCGCGCACCGCTTGGCCGGGAACGACCCCCCGTCGACGCTCGGAGCTGGATACTGGATGACGATCCGCTTCGGCGGTTGACCAGACGCGGGCAGGGGCATCTCCTTAGAAGGTATCCGGTGCACCGCGTTCGCTAAACCACTTTTTGTGAGTCCGATCCCCCGCTCGAGCGGCGTCCAGCTCCACATCACCTCGCTGCCGGGCGGGCGCCTCGGGGTCCCCGCCTACCGATTCGTCGACTGGCTCGCCGCCGCTGGGCAGTCGTGGTGGCAGGTCCTGCCCCTGGGTCCGCCCGACCGCCACCGCTCCCCCTACAAGGCACGTTCGGCCTTCGCGGCGTGGCCGGGTCTGCTCGCCGAGCCGCGCGCGCCCGTCTCGGCGACCGAGATCGCCGACTTCCGCGAGCGCCAGTCCTACTGGATCGGGGACTGGGAGCGGTTCTCGGCGCGCGGGGCGGCGGCCGACCAGGTGCGGTTCGAGCGCGAGTGGTCGGCCCTGCGCTCCTACGCGGCCGAGCGCGGCGTCCGCATCCTCGGCGACGTGGCCATCTACGTGGCGCCCGGCAGTGCCGACCATCGCGCCCACCCCGAGCTCTTCCAGGACGGGCTCGTCGCCGGCGCGCCGCCCGACTCGTTCTCGGACGCCGGGCAGCTGTGGGGCAACCCGCTCTACGACTGGCCGGCGCTGCGCCGCCGGCGCTACCGGTGGTGGATCGAGCGCCTGCGGCGCACCCTCGAGCTCTTCGACCTCGCCCGCATCGACCACTTCCGTGGCTTCGTCGCCTACTGGGCGGTGCCCGCCGGGGCGCCCACCGCCGCCTCGGGGTCGTGGAAGCGCGGCCCGGGGCGGGCGCTCTTCGACGCCGTCGATGGGGCGCTCGCGCCCTTGGCGCTCGCGCCCTTGGCGCTCGCGCCCCCGGCTCCCGCGCCCGCCGCGCCCTCGGCCGCCGGCCTCCCCTTGGTGGCCGAGGATCTGGGGGTGATAACCCCGGCGGTCGAGCGCCTGCGCGACTCGCTCGGGCTACCCGGGATGATCGTCCTCCAGTTCGGCTTCGATCCCCACGATCCCCGCAACCCGCACGACCCCGCCAATCACGCCACCAACCGGCTCGTGTACACGGGAACCCACGACACCGATACCGCGCGCGGGTGGTACGAGTCGCTCTCCCGCGAGCGACGCGAGCTCGTCGACCGCGCCGTCACGGGGCTCGGGGTCGCCGAGAAGCAGCCCTGGTGGGGCTTGATTGCCCTCGCCCAGCGCTCCCCCGCCCGCGTGGCGATGATGCAGGCTCAGGACGTTCTCGGGCTCGGCAGCGAGGCGCGGATGAACGACCCGGGGCGCGCGGGCGGGAGCTGGCGCTGGCAGATGGGCGAGCGCGTGCTCACCCCGGCCCTGGCCCGGCGTCTGCGCGCCGCGACCGAAGCCGGCGGGCGGCTGCCTGGGTGACTCGCCCCGGCCCGCGGTACTTGGCGCTGCGGTATGCGTAGGTCATGTCCCCGCGCAGCCTCCCCCACCGCGTCGCCTGGTAGGTGATGAGCGACGAGGGCATGATCGCGGGCGCCAGACCGTCCCGCGCGAGCACGCCGAGCGCGCGCTCGGCGATCGCCACCTGGCCGAGGGCGGTCGGGTGGACGTGGTCGGCCATCACCAGGTTCCGTGAGCGCAGCCCCCGCAGGTCGACGACGAGCACCCCGCGCTCGCGCGCCGCGTCCTCGATCGCCGCGTTCAGGTCGCCCACCTTGGCTCCGGCGCGGGGCCGACCGAGATCGAGCGGCGCGGTCATCGTCATCGTGCGCCGGCAGCGGGCGGTGAGGAAATCTAGTGCCGTCCCGTAGTCGCGCGCGAAGGCGGCCACGTCGAACTCGGGGCGGCGCACGTCGTTGACGCCGATGTACAGGCAGCCGAGCTCGTATCCGGCGCCGGGATGGGCGGTGAGCGAGGTGAAGGCGGGGATCTGCCACTCGACCACGTGATGGACATCGGCGCCGTCGACCGCGTAGCTGGTGTAGGGCAGGCCAAGTCCCCGCGCCACCCACAGCGCCCACGACTGCAGCGCCACCCCCCATTGCAGCTCGCCGCCGCCGTTGGTGATCGAGTCGCCGAAGGCGAGCACGCCGAGTGGGAGGTCGCCGGTCACCGCCGTGAGGTTAAGGGGAGGCGGCCACCCGCGCCCTCCCGTTGCGCGCGACGTTACGCGCGCCAGTCGGCAGTAACGTCGCGTCCAAACGCCCGCGTCCCAGCGGCCTCCGCGCGTGCGCCGGGCACCCTCGCACCGATTCGTTGATAATCGCGCCCTTGGGAGAGAGAGTGACCATTCTCCGGGACGGCGCCGCCGACCTCGAGCGAGCCGCGGCCGACCTGGCGCAACGGTTGCCCGCGCCCCTCGCCCC
>DASZMD010000053.1:0-2239 GCA_035551955.1 Solirubrobacteraceae bacterium
AGCACGGGAGCGAGCGAGATGGCGGCGAGATCGGGCCTGATGGCGAACATGGCGACGGCGGCGAGGAGGATGGTGAGAACCGACTGGCCGATGAAGACGAGGCCGTAGCCGAGGAAGAAGCGCACGGCCTGAAGGTCGACGGTCGAGCGCGACATCAGCTGGCCCGTCTGCTGATGGTCGAAGAATCCGAGCTCGAGCCGCTGGAGGTGCCCGTAGAGCGCCGCTCTGAGGTCGTACTCGACGGCGAGCGAGACACGTCCGGCGACGAGGCGCCGCATCACGCTGAGCCCGAGCCGGAGCACGGCGGCGACGACGATGATGATCGCCAGCGTGGTCAGCTGGTGATGCTGATGGGCGCGGATGGCGTTGATGGCCCGCCCGGTCAGATACGGGATCAGGACGGTCGCGACCATGGCCCCGAAGGCGAGCGCGAACGACCAGTAGACGCCCCTGCGATAGGGCGCGAGAAAGCCGAGCAGACGCCGGAACGTACGCATACTTCATAAAGTATAGTCGCAAACCGAAAGTTAGGGGATCAGCACGCCGGGATTGAGGATCCCGGCGGGATCGAGCGCTGACTTGACGGCGCGCAGGGCCTCGACGCCGAGCTCGCCGATCTCCCGCGCGTACCAGAGGCGGTGATCGGAGCCGACGCCGTGATGGTGGCTGATGGTGCCCCCGGCGGCGAGGATCGCCTCCGAGGCCGCCGCCTTCGCCCCCCGCCACTGGGCCACGGGATCGTCGAGCTCGGCGCACGCAACCGTGAAGTACAGCGATGCCCCTGCCGGATACACGTGCGAGATGTGGCAGAGGACGAGCGGTGGCGTGCCCTGCCCGCTCAGCGAGCGCCGCAGGGCCTCGGACACCGCGCCGTAGAGCTCCTGCAGGCGCGACCAGAAGCACGCCGTCTCGAGCGTCTCGACAAGCGCGCCCGCGTCGAGCATCGCGTCCCTCAGGTAAGGGCCGTGGTAGCGCCCGCGTCGCCAGCTCTCGCCCGCGCCCGCCTCGGGCTCGGCGCCACACTCGCGCAGCGCCGCCGACGCCCCCGCGCGGGTGTGCTCGACCTCGGCGGCTGTGCCCTCGTAGCCGACGATGGCCAGGCTGCCGCCCGCCGTCCCCGCCCCGAGCCCCGCCGGCTCGGCAAGGTTCACGGCCGTCTCCGCCTCGTCGGAGAGCCGCACCACGGTGGGGAGGGGCCCGTCCTGGGCGAGCCGGCGCAGAGCCGTCGCGCCCGCGGCGAACGACGGCAGGCGCCAGCCCTCGTAGACCCGCTCCTCGGGCTCCGGGCGGACCTGGACGGTGACCGCGGTGATGACCCCCAAGGCGCCCTCGGAGCCGAGGATGAGCTGGCGCAGATCCGGTCCCGCCGCCGACCTGGGCGCTCTGCCGAGCTCGAGCGTCCCCGCTGGGGTGGCGACCCGAAGCCCGAGGACGACCTCGTCGAAACGCCCGTACCCCGCGGACGCCTGCCCGCTCGAGCGCACGGCCGCGAAGCCGCCGATGGTGGCGTACTCGAACGACTGGGGATGATGGCCGATGGTGAACCCGTGCTCGCCCACCAGCGCCTCCGCCTCGGGGCCGCGCAGACCCGGCTCGAGCGTCGCGGTCCGCGACTCGGCGTCGACGGCGAGCAGGCGCTTGAGGCGGCTCAGGTCGAGCGCGATCACGCCCGCGAAGCCGGCCCGGCTCGGCTCGAGCCCACCCACCACCGACGTGCCGCCCCCGAAGGGGACGACGGCGACCCGCTCCTCCATGCAGACGCCCAGCACCGCGAGGACCTCATCGTGGCTGCCCGGGGTCAGGACCGCGTCGGGGGCGTCGTCGGCCTCGCCGTCCCGCAGGCGCAGGAGATCCGGCGTCGACTTCCCGCGCGTGTGGCGGATGCGCGTCTCGCGGTCCTCGCCGAGGTTGGCCTCCCCGACGGCGGCGGCGAGTCGCCGCCGAGCGGTGGGCGGGAGTCGTGGCTCCGGAAGGCGCACGTCGCCGAGTTCTGGCACCGGCGGTGCGGGGCCGCGCACGCCGAGCGCCTGCTGGACGAGCTCGCGCGCGCGGTCGGGAAGCTGGACGACCTCCTCGGGATCTCCCCAGCCCGCCCACGACATCGGTCGCTCAGGCATGGCGCGCAGTCTCTCAGTCCTCCGCCCGGGGCGCCGGGGGCTGCGAGAATCGACGGTCTTGACGGTCCCCAGGCAGCCAGCCGGTCTGTGCGACAGCTGTCGCCACCAGCAGCTCGTGCCCA
>DASZMD010000054.1:0-4572 GCA_035551955.1 Solirubrobacteraceae bacterium
CGGGCGAGCGTGCGCAGGCGGGAGAGACCGCGGCGCGTGGCGGGCCTGAGGACCGGTTCGATCGGGGTGGCGAGCACGCCGGTGGGGTCGCTGAGCGCGCAACCGCACCGCGCGCTGCCGTAGTCGAGCGCAAGCACACGCACCGCGAGCCTAATGGTCCAGGGCCGCCTCGATCGCCGCTTGCGCGGCGGCGATCGCCTCCGGAAGCTTGGCCGCGTCGCGCCCGCCGGCGCGCGCCATCGTCTCGCGCCCGCCCCCTCCCCCTCCGACGAGCTTGGCGGGTTCGGCGAGGATCTCGTTCGCGCGCACGCCCCGCTGCACGAGCGCGGGGGCGACGTTGGCCACCAGATCGACGTGCTCGCCATCGGCGCGGCCGAGGACGACGGCGGCATCCCCGAGCCGGGCGCGCAGCTTGTCGGCCGCATCGAGCAGCGCCTTGGCCTCCTTGACCTCGACGACGGCGGCGAGCCAGCGCGCTCCGTCGCGGTCGTGCGCCTGCCCGGCCAGCGCTTCGACGTCGACGGCGCCGTTCGTGCCTCCGCGCCGGACGGCCTTCTCGAGGTCCTTGGCGCGCTGGCGGAGCTCGGCGACCCCATCGGGAACGCGCTCGGGCGGGACGCGCAGCAGCTCCCCGGCGCGCCTCAGGGCACGATCGTGGCGGCGCATGAGGCTCACGCCCTCGGGGCCGGTGACCGCCTCGATGCGGCGGACGTTGGCCGCGCTCGAGGTCTCGCCGAGGACCTTGAAGACGCCGATCTGGGAGGTCAAGCGCACGTGCGTGCCGCCGCACAGCTCGCGAGAGAAGGAACCGTCGCCCACCTCGACCATGCGCACCACGTCGCCGTATTTCTCGCCGAACAGGGCCATGGCGCCGAGCCGCTTGGCCTCATCGAGGGTGGTGGTGAGGGCGCGCACCGGCTGATCCTCGAGGATCCAGCGGTTCACCATGTCCTCGACGTCGGTGAGTTCCTCGGCGCTCATGGCCTGTCCGTGGGTGAAGTCGAAGCGCAGCTTGTCCGGGCCCACGTAGGAGCCGGCCTGGCGCACATGGGTCCCGAGCCGGCTGCGCAGGGCGGCGTGGAGGAGGTGGGTGGCGGTGTGGTTGCACTCGGTGGCGTGGCGAGCGCGGCGGTCGACGTGCGCGTGCACCCGCTCGCCCTGCTTGGGCTCGCCGCGCTCGGGCGAGACGGCCACAACCTGATCGTCCCCGATCCGCACCACGTCCTCCACACGCGCGAAGCAGTCTCCGTCGGCGCACTCGATCCACCCGGTATCCGCGACCTGGCCGCCGCCGGTGGCATAGAAGGGCGACTCGAGGAGCTTGACGAGGACGCGGCCGTCCTCGTGCTCGAACGCGCCGACCGTGGTCTCCTGATCGGTCGTTTCGTAGCCCACGAACTCGGTCGCGAAGCCCGCTGAGCCCGCGAGGGCGATCGCCCGCTCGCGCACCGACTCGTCGACGCGGCCGCGGCCGCTGCCGAAGCGCGCGCGGTTGCGCTGCTCCTCCATGAGTCGCTCGAAGCCGTCCTCGTCGACCCCCACGCCGCGTTCGGCCGCGAGCTCGAGGGTGAGGTCGATGGGGAAGCCCTGCTCGTCGTGGAGGCGGAACGAGTCGGCGGCGGAGATCCCCTCGGCGCCGGTGGCGATGGCGCGGTCGATGATCTCCTCGAGCTGCTTGAGCCCCTGGGCGAGGGTGCGGCCGAATCCCACCTCCTCGTCGTGGAGCCACTTGTGGATCGAGTCGCGCTGGTCGTGGAGCTCGTGGTACTCGCCGCCCATGATCTCGGTGACCACGTCGGCGTACTTCTCGAGGAAGCCGGGCTCCAGGCCCAGCCGCCTCCCCTGGAGGATCGCCCGGCGCATGATGCGCCGCAGCACGTAACCGCGGTCCTCGTTGCTGGGGACGACGCCGTCGGCGATCAGGAAGGTCATGGCGCGTGAGTGGTCGGCGAGGACGCGCAGGGCGCGGTCGGTCTTGAACTCGTGGCCGTAGCGCTGGCCGGACATCTCCTCGCCGAGGGCGATGAGGGGCGCGAACTGGTCGGTCTCGAACACCGAGGTCTTGCCCTGGAGCACCGCCGCCATGCGGTTGAGGCCCATGCCGGTGTCGATGTTCTTGGCCGGGAGCGGCGTGAGCACGTTGACGGGGTTCTGGTCGAACTGCATGAACACCAGGTTCCAGTACTCGAGGAAGCGCTCGTTCTCGCCACCGGGGAGGTCGTCGGGCTTGCCGAGCTCGAGGCCGCGGTCGAGGTAGAGCTCCGAGCACGGCCCGCATGGCCCGGTCGGCCCCATCTGCCAGAAGTTCTCAGAGCGCGGGCACTCGACGATGCGCTCGCGCGGGACGCCGACCTCGAGCCACGCCTCGATTGCCTCCTGGTCGGGTCCGAGGCCGAGGTCGTCGTCCCCGGCGAACACCGTGATCCAGATGTCCTCGGCGCGGAACCCGAAGCCGTCGCGCGAGAGATCCCACGCGAAGCGCGCGGCCTCGCGCTTGAAGTACTCGCCGAACGAGAAGTTCCCGAGCATCTCGAAGAAGGTCAGGTGGCGCGTCGTCGTGCCGATGATCTCGATGTCCGCGGTGCGGAACGTCTTCTGGCACGTCGTGACGCGGTGGTGGGGTGGGCGTTCGGTCCCGAGGAAGTACGGCTTGAGGGGATGCATCCCGGCGACCGTGAACAGCGCCGAGGGGTCGTGCTCGGCGGGCACGAGCGGCGCCGAGGGCAATCGCAGGTGGTCGCGCTGCTCGAAGAACTCGAGAAACGTTCGCCTGATCTCGTCGGAGGTCATCACTGGAGCGGAGTGTAAGCCGGTCCCGTCCCGTGACGAACGCTCGGTTCTCCGGCCCGCTGTCGAACGCGGAATCCCTGACCTCGGACCGTGTTCTTGCTCAAGCACGGCGCGCGGGCAGTCGATACCGATGGTGTGATCGACTCCGGGCGGGCCACAGTCGTGATCCGTCGCCCGCGGCTTGAATTCTTGCGGCGACGAGGCGGCACGGTCCTCGGATCGTTGAAACGCGACCCCTCGATGCATCTGGCGCTGCGAGCCGCGCTCGGCTCGCGCTTGATCGTGTGGGTGGTTGGACTTGCCGTGATCACGATCTTCGGCGCGAATATCGGCGAGATCGACCCGCGCCTCCTGGCCCAGCCGTTCCATTCGATCCCGCTTGACAACCTCGTCGCGCCGGCGGCGCGGTGGGACTCGGCCTGGTACATCGCGATTGCGCAGCACGGCTACTTCAGCCCTCAGTCCAGCGCGTTCTTCCCGCTCTATCCGTTGCTGATGGCATTCACCGCACCGCTCTTCGGTTCGCCCTTTATCGCCGGCCTGGTGATCTCGTTGGCGTCGATGGTGCTGGGCTTCATGGCTCTTTACCGACTCGCGCTCCTTGACCTCGACGCACCTGCGGCACGGCTGACGGTGGTGCTTCTGGCGCTCTTCCCAACCTCGCTGTTCCTGTCGGCCGTTTACACCGAGTCGCTATTCCTGGCGCTGTCGGTCAGTGCGGTTTACGCCGCGCGCACGGAGCGGTGGATGTGGGCGGGCGTACTTGGTTGCCTCGCCGGAGCGACTCGATCAGATGGCATCCTGATCGCAGTACCGCTCGTGCTCCTATACGCCTACGGCCCACGGCGCGAGGTCGAACGGAGCGGCTTTGAGCGGTGGTGGCAGCCCCGGTACCGCGGCTGGCGCTCAGCGCTATGGCTGGGGCTAGTGCCGATCGGGGCGATCGCCTACCTCGCTTACCTCGGGATCCTTCATGGTGATCCTCTGGCGCCGTTTAAGGCCGAGTCCGACTACTGGGGCCGGTCCTTCGCTGGGCCCCTGTGGGCACTCGTGAAGGCAGTGGCAGCGGTACCGGGCGACATCCACCGGATCGCCTCTGGGACCACAGCGCCCGTCGCAACCGGCGATCCGATCAGCTGGACCACCCAGAACCTGATCGACTCCGGCTTCGTCCCATTAGCGATCTTCGGGTTGATCTCGGCCTGGCGACGACTGCCGTTGGCATATGTCGTCTACGCGCTTGTGCTATTGATCGCCGCCACCAGTTCTCCGTATCCGTATGCGCCGCTGGCGTCATTCTCCCGGTATCTGCTGGTGATTTTCCCGCTATTCATGGGTGTGGCCGCGCGACTCTCCGGCCGCCGCAAGCTGACCGTGGGCGTGCTCAGCGCCTCCACCGTCCTTCTCGTGGCATTCAGCGGCCTGTGGGCAAACTGGGCGTGGGTCGCGTAACGACAAGCCAGGCCCGCGGCTGTCGATCTGTCGGCCGAGAGACCGTGACAATCAAGCCCGGCGCGCGTCAAGTCGACATTGCGATTGATGCGCTCCCTCCGCCTGATATCGGCCCTCGCCGCCCTCATCCTCACCGCGCTGGCCGCTCCCGGCGCGGCGTCGGCCGCCCCGCTCGACCTCGCCGGCTTCCACATCTCCTCCCCCCTGCTCTTCGTCAACGAGAACGCGGGCTCGGCGGTGATCGAGGTCGACCGCCTCGACACGAGCCAGGAGGCCCAGGTCCGGTACATCGCCCTCCCCCTCACCGCCGAGAAGTACATCGACTTCGCG
>DASZMD010000055.1:0-14061 GCA_035551955.1 Solirubrobacteraceae bacterium
CTCCACCAGGGCGATCTCCTCGACCACCGCTCGCTCGTCGACGCCCTCCGGACCGCGAGCCCCCACGAGATCTACAACCTCGCCGCCATGTCCTTCGTCGCCGTCTCCTGGATCCAGCCGACCCTGACCGCCGAGTTCACCGGCGTGGGGGTTACGCGCATGCTCGAGGCGATGCGCGAGGCGTGCCCCGAGGCCCGCTTCTACCAGGCCTCGTCGAGCGAGATGTTCGGCAAGGTCCTCGAGGTCCCGCAGACCGAGAAGACCCCCTTCTACCCGCGCTCCCCGTACGGCGTGGCGAAGGTCTACGGCCACCACATCACGGTGAATTACCGCGAGAGCTATGGGCTGCACGCGAGTAGCGGGATACTTTTCAATCACGAGAGCGCCCGTCGCGGCCTCGAGTTCGTCACCCGCAAGATCACCTGGCATGCCGCGGCGATCAAGCTCGGGCTCGCGGATGAGCTCCGGCTTGGCAATCTCGACGCCGAGCGCGACTGGGGGTTCGCCGGGGACTACGTGCGGGCGATGTGGCTGATGCTCCAGCAGGACGAGCCCGACGACTACGTGATCGCCACCGGGGTCGCCCATTCGGTGCGCTATTGCGTGGAGGTGGCCTTCGAGCACGCGGGCATCGCGATCGCCGACCACGTTGTCATCGACCCGTCGTTCCTGCGCCCGGCCGAGGTCGAGCATCTGATCGGCGATGCGAGCAAGGCCAAGGCCAAGCTCGGCTGGGAGCCTGAGGTCAGCTTCGAGCAGCTGATCCGGATGATGGTGGACGCCGATCTGGCGCTGCTCGAGAACCAGGGCGCGCGCGGCCGGCGCTGATGCGGACGCTCCCCGTCCGGCTCAGCGGTCCCATTCTCCTCGAGCCCGTCGTCCACGGCGATCACCGTGGCTTCTTCCTCGAGACCTACCGGCAGGGCGGCTTCGCCGAGATCGGGATCCGCGACGAGTTCGTGCAGGACAACCACTCCCGCTCCCGGCGGGGGATCGTGCGCGGGATGCACTTCCAGCCCGGGATGGCCAAGCTCGTGCGCTGCGCGCGCGGGGCCATCCTCGACGTGCTCGCCGACGTCCGCCTCGGCTCGCCCCGCTTCGGCGAATGGGAGTCGTTCGAGCTCAGCGACTCCAATCACCACCAGCTCTACTGCCCCGACGGCTTCGCGCACGGCTTCTGCGTCCTCAGCGAGGACGCGGACGTGGTCTACAAGACCTCGGCCTACTACGCCCCCGAACTCGAGCGCGGCTTCGCCTACAACGACCCCCAGGTGGCCATCCAGTGGCCCACCGCCGTGGAGCTGATCGCCTCGGCGCGGGACACGAGCGCCCCGACGCTGGCGGAGATCGCCGACACGCTGCCCTTCCGGTACAGGGGCTAGCGCCCCTGCGCAGCGCCTCACGCGCGCGCATCCGGCATCATTGCCTGGTCGATGCGCCGCCGTCTCGCCGTCACGCCCGATCAGTTCCGCCGCGTCAGCTACATCGCGCTGGGCGCCCTGTCGGTGATCGTCCTCACGGGCGCGGCGGTGCGGCTGAGCGCGTCCGGACTCGGGTGCCCGACGTGGCCGAAGTGCTACGGCAAGGTCTATCCGCCGCTGGACACGCACGCGCTGATCGAGTTCGGCAACCGCGCCGTGTCCGGCCTCGTCGGCGTCGTCTGCGTCGTCGTCGCCGTCCTCGGCTTCACGCGCCGCCCGTTCCGGCGCGATCTCGCCTGGCTCGCGCTCTGCCTGCCCCTCGGCGTCCTCGCCCAGGCCGTGCTCGGCGGCTTCACGGTCCGCGAGCACCTCGCGCCCGGCTTCGTGATGGCCCACTTCCTGCTCTCGATGGTGATCCTCATCTTTGCGGTCGCGCTTGCCTGGCGGGCGACCTTCGAGCCCCGGGCGCGGCCCCGGACGAGCGACCGGCTCGGCGTGTGGTCGGTGCGCGCGCTCGGCGTCCTCGGCGCCGTGACCATCTTCGCGGGCACCGCGAGCACGGCTGCGGGTCCCCACTCGGGCGGCGGGGTGGGCCAGGACATCAAGCGCCTCACCTTCAAGGGCCCTGACACCCTCAAATGGGTGATCGAGCAGCACGGGACGGTGGCCGCGCTCCTCGGGGTCGCCGTGATCGCCGTGTGGCTGCTCTATCGCCGCCGCGGCGCCCCCTCGAGCGTGATCGAGCCGCTGACCACGCTGGGCGTTCTGATTGCCGCGCAGGGGCTGGTGGGAAGCGTCCAGTACGAGCTCCACCTCCCCACCGAGATGGTGTGGGTCCATGTCGGGCTCGCGACGGCGACCTGGCTCGCGATCCTGTGGTCGGTGGCGGCGGCAGGCCGGCTCGTGCCGCGCACCGCCTCCGCCCCGCGGACGGCAGCCGAGGTGCGGGCCGAGGAGGTCCGGATCGCGGACCCCGTCGGCGGTGCCGCCCCCTGACCCCGCCCGCCGTGCCACGACGACGACGAGGGCGATTCGCGGCCACGGCGGCGCTCCTGGGCGGCGCCCTCATCCTCGGCCTCGGCCTCGGCGGCTGCGGCGGGACCGGCCGGCACACGAGGACGAGCACGAGGACGTACTCGATCTACACCAGCCTTCCCTTCGAGGGTCCCTTCGGCGCCACCGCGGGCGCCATGTACCAGGGCGAGGAGCTCGCTCTCGCGCAGGCGGGGGACGAGGTGGACGGCGCCAAGGTGGTGCTCAGGCGACTCGACGACGCCACCGCCGGGGCGGGGTCGACGCCTGCCCTGGTCGGTCAGAGCGCGCGGATCGCCGCCGCCGATCAGAGCACGATCGCCTACATCGGCGAGCTCATGCCCGGCTCGTCGCTGACCTCGATCCAGATCCTCAGTCCGGCGGGCATCCTCCAGGTGAGCCCCGGAGATTCGGCCACCGGCCTGGCGGGCAAGACCTTCGCGCGGGTCGTCCCCCGCGACTCCGACGAGGCCGACGCCCAGCTCGCCGCGCTCCGCAAGCTCGGGGTGAGCAGCATCTACCTGCTCGCGGACCGGACGACGCACGGGCGCGACATCGCCACCACCATCCTCAGCGACGCACCCTCCTACGGGATCCGCGTCGTCGATCCGACGCGCAACAGCGTGAGCGGCAACACTCGCCTGCTCTTGCGGGCGATCAAGAGGTCCAAGGCGGGCGCCCTCCTCTACGCCGGGTCACCGGCCGCCTCGGTGGGGCCGCTGTGGAATGCCGTCACCGCCGCCGCGCCGTCGATCAAGAAGATCGCGTCCGCCTCGATCACCGATTCGACATCGTGGCCGCTGACCTCCGTACAGGCACGCTACGACACCTACCTGAGCGCCCCCGGGCTCCTTCCCGGTCGCGGGCTCCCGCGCGCCGGAAGCCAGTTCCAGAGCGACTTCATGACGGCCTACGGGACCCGTGCTCCGTGGGAGAGCGGGATCTTCGGATACGTCGCCGTGAGCGGGGTCCTGAGCGCGCTGCACTCGGTGGGCATCCACGCCGGCAATCCGCGCGCGGGGGTCGTGTCCGCCTTCCTGCGCCTCCGGGAACTGCCCTCCGCCCTGGGGGCGTACTCGGTCGTGGGCGGGCAGACGTCGTTCCGCTCGTACTTCTTCACGACGTACACCCGGTCGGGTGTGGCCAAGTCCGATGGCTCGCTGAGCTAGGCCGCCGATGAGCAAGTCCTTACACCACCTCCCGCTACGATCGACACGCCGATGCCCGCAGATCGTCCAGTGACCGCCGGCCCGCTTCCCGCCGCCTCGCGCGGCGCCGACCCCTCGCTCAGCATCCTCGTCGTCGATGACGAATCCGATCTGCGCGAGATGCTCACGCGCTCGTTCTCGCGCGAGGGCCATCGCGTGATGGCGGTGGCGGATGGGCGCTCTGCCATCGACCGCGCCAGCACCGACCATTTCGACGTCGTGCTCCTCGACGTCGCCCTCGGCCCGGGGCCCGACGGCTACGAGGTGTGCCGCACGCTGCGGGGCCGGCGCAACGTGGTGCCCATCATCATGCTCACGGCTCTGGACTCCGAGGCCGACGCCGTGCTCGGGCTCGAGGCGGGCGCCGACGACTACGTGACCAAGCCCTTCGGCCTCGCCGAGCTGCGCAGCCGCATCCGCGCCGTGCTCCGGCGGGCGGGCACACGGGCGATGGGCGACGAGGTGCTCGTGGTCGGCCCGATCTCGCTCGATCGCGCCCAACGCGAGGTGACGATGGACGGCGAGCAGGTGCGCCTCACCTTCTCCGAATTCGAGCTCCTCGACGCCCTGATGGCCGACCCGGGGCGCCTGCTCAACCGCCAGGAGCTGCTGCGCGCGATCTGGGGCGACAGCGCCTATCGCGACCCGCGCGCCATCGACGTGCACATCCGCCACCTGCGCGAGAAGCTCGAGCCCGAGCCCGACAATCCGCGGTACATCCTCACTGTGCGCGGCGCCGGGTACCGCCTGCGGGGACCGTAGTGCTGAGGCGCCCCGGTGCCCTCGGCCTGCGCGGGCGGATCGTCGGCGCGTTGCTCATCAGCACCGTGGCGACGCTCGCGGTCGCCGCCCTGGCCCTGCTCCCCAAGCTCGAGAGCCAGCTCCGCAACGAGGCCCGGGCCACCCTGGTGAGCGAGATCACCGCCGAGCAGTCCACCTTCAGTCACCTCACCGTGGACGACATCGTCGACGCCAACTCGTCGGGCAAGCCCGTGGTCACCGCGCCCACCGGCGAGCCGACGACGCCGAGCAACCTGGCCGCCCAGGATGTCAGCGCGTTCGGCGAGCGGGTGGGAGCGACGGTCAGCTTCTACGCCTATCCCCTGGTCATGATCGCCTCGAGCGCGCCCAACGGGTCGACCGATAACACCGACTACGTCATCAAGGCGTTCCAGACCGGCCGCATCGTCAAGAGCTTCGGGTCGGGGGCCAATGCCGACGCGGCCCAGGTGGCCGTGCCCATTCGCATCGGCGGCACCACCTACATCCTGGCGGCGAGCCGAGCGATCACCGAGATTCCGGGGGCCGTTCGCGTCGTCCGCAGCGCCTTCCTCTACGCGGCGCTGGCGGGGATCGCCCTGACCTTGATCCTCGGCATCCCCCTGTCGGCCACGCTGTTGCGGCGCCTGCGCCGCCTGCGCACCGCCGCCATCCGCCTCGCCCAGGGCGGCCCCCCGGTCGAGATCCCCGTCGATCGCGCGGGCGACGAGGTGGGAGACCTCACCCGGACCTTCGCGATCATGCAGCACCGGCTGGCCCAGCAGGAGGAGGCGCGGCGGGCGTTCGTGTCCACCGCCTCTCACGAGCTGCGCACGCCGCTGGCCTCGCTGCACGGAATGCTCGAGCTCCTCGACGACGATCTCCGCGACCCCACTCCGGACCTGGACGACGCCCGGCGCCTGCTCGCGCGGGCACGCGCCCAATCGCGCCGCCTCGGCCGGCTCGCCAGCGACCTCCTCGACCTCAGCCGCCTCGATGCCGAGGTCGAGCTCCGGAGCGAGCCCGTGGAGCTGGGCGAGCTGAGCCGCGCCGTGCTCGCGGAATTCGAACCGGGCAACGCCGAGCGGGGCGTCAGCGCCCGGCTCGAGGAGCCGGCGGCGCCGTGCTGGGCGCTCGCCGACCCGGGCAGCGTGGCCCAGATCCTGCGCATCCTCCTCGACAACGCCGTCCACCTGACGCCGGCCGGATCGGAGATCCTGGTCGCGCTCCACGACGGCGCCGGCCCCGTCTCGGTCAGCGTCTGCGATCAGGGCCCCGGGGTGGCCCCCGAGGAGCGCGAGCTCATCTTCAAGCGCTTCCACCGTGGCCGGGAGACCGGCGGCTCGGCCGGGTTCGGACTCGGCCTGGCGATTGGGCGCGAGCTCGCGGAGCGGATGGGCGGCGAGCTCATCCTCGAGATCGGCGGCGGACCGGGAGCGACCTTCACCCTGCGCCTCCCGGCGACCGACGCTATGACAGCATCAGCTCATGGAGGAGCGCGAACTGAGGGCGTTGCTGGACGCTGACGAGCAGCACTGGTGGTACCGGGGGAGACGACGGATCATCGGCGCGGAGCTTGACCGGCTCCCGCTGCGGGCGGGAGCCCGGATCCTCGACGCCGGCTGTGGCTCGGGACGAACGCTCCAGGATCTCCGCGCCTACGGTGAGGTGGCGGGGATCGAGCTCTCCGAACTGGCGGCCGAGCATGCGCGCCAGCGCCAGATCGGCGAGGTCCGCGTCGGCCGTGTCGAGTCCTTGCCCTGGGACGACGACTCCTTCGACCTCGTCACCTGCCTGGATGTCCTCGAGCACACGCCGAACGACCGCGTCGCCCTCCAGGAGCTCCGGCGCGTCACCAGGCGGGGCGGGTGGCTGCTCGTGACCGTGCCCGCCTACCCCTCGCTGTGGTCGACCCACGACGTGGTCAACCACCACTACCGCCGCTACACGCGGCGGACGATCAGGCGCGCGGCGACGGATGCGGCCTGGCGGGTCGACCGCCTGACCGCGTTCAACAGCCTGCTCCTCCCCGCCGCCGCGGCCGTCCGCGTCTCCCAGCGCTACCGCCTGCGCAACCACCACGACCACGTCTCCGAGCTCCGCGTCGGCCCCCACTGGCTCAACGGCGTGCTCGAGCGCCCGCTGCGCTTCGAGGCCGCCGTGCTCAGGCGCGGATACACCCTGGCGGCCGGCCTGTCGCTGCTCGCCGTACTCGAGAACGTGGCCGGCGCGCCGGGCCGGACCAGCGGATGATCCTGCTTGGCGCGATCATCAGCGTCTCCAGCAGCCTCGGCTATGCCCTCCCCGCCCTGGTGGGCGTCGAGTCGCTCGGCATTCCCGTTCCCGGCGAGACGGCGCTGATCCTGGCGGCGGGGCTCGCGGCCGCGGGCAAGCTCCAGATCTGGCTCGTCATCGTGATCGCCGTAGCGGCCGCGATCGTCGGCGACAACATCGGCTACGCGATCGGACGCAGGGTCGGCCGGGAGGTCCTGGAGGCGCCGGGGCCGTTCGAGAAGCACCGCAAGCGGCTGACCAAGGTCGGCGATCACTTCTTCGAACGCTGGGGGAGCCGGGCAGTGTTCTTCGGGCGCTGGGTATCGATCGCCCGCGTGGTGGTGGCGTGGATGGCCGGGATCAACGAGATGTCCTTCCCCCGTTTCTTCTTCTGGAACGCTCTCGGCGGCATCACCTGGGCGACCACGGTGGCGCTCGTCGTCTACTACGGCGGGCAGGCGGCCAAGGACATCATCACCAAGGTCGGTATCTACGGGGCGATCGCCCTCGGCATCGTGCTCGTGGCGGGGTTCATCGTCGTCAAGGTCCGGGAGCGGCGCCGGCGCGCTCCGGAGTAGGCGCGAGCGGCGGCAGCCAGCCACCGCGGATCAGCTCCTCGCGAGGCTCGGAGTCTGGAGCGGCTCCGGTGGCGGGGACCACGAAGGTGCGGCCGACCTTGTCGTGGAGGGCCTGATGACGTGCGTCCCACAGGGGCCACAGGTAGTCGACGGGGACGTAGAGCCCGCTCGAGAGCAGGGCCGGAGCCTGGCGGCCGAGCGCCTCGCGGACGAGGGCGGTGGTGAAGCTGAGGGGGAGGCCATCCTGGCGGACGACTCGGATGCCCATCGCCTGCTTGCCGATCGTCTGACCGTTGCGGTGGCCGCCGCGCCCCATGAACAGCGGCGCGTAGAGGACGGCGACCGGGAGCCCAAGCTCGAAGCTGATCCGCTCGACGTGCGCGAGCGTCCACCGGGGCGTGCCGTCCAGCACCCACGCGATCACCATCAGGGCGATCTCGATCACGCCCGTGATCAGGAGGTCGATGGCCAGGGCACCGCCACGAGTCCACCACCCGGCCAGCGGGCGAGCCGGCGCGACCGGCCTCGGGAAGCTCACAGGCGGGAGTCTTGCACCCCCGCGCGGAGCTAGCCGTTGCCGGATTCCGGAGCTTCTGGGTCCAGCTCGAGCGCCGCCGAATTGATGCAGAAGCGCTGTCCGGTGGGGGCGGGACCATCGTCGAAGACGTGGCCGAGGTGCCCGCCGCAGCGGCGGCACAGCACTTCGGTGCGGGTCATGAACAGGCTGCGGTCGGTCTTGAGCTCGACCGCCTGAGCCACCGCCGGCTCATAGAAGCTCGGCCAGCCGGTGCCCGAGTCGAACTTGGTATCGGAGTTGAAGAGCTCGGCACCGCAGCCGGCGCACCGGTAGGTGCCGTCGTCCTTGACGTGGACGTACTCGCCCGTGAACGGTCGCTCGGTCCCGTGGCGGCGGAGGATGTCGTACTGCTCGGGCGTCAGTCGCTGCTTCCACTCGCTGTCGGTAAGCACGACTTCGCGTGTCTTGACTTCTTGATCGGCCATGCCCATACGGTAGCGCTCAGGAGATGAACGAAAGGTGACACGCCGTGCGCTCGTGCTAGCCTATTCTTATTAGCTATCTCCCTATTGCTATTAGGAGCGCATCCATGACCCCACCGATTCGCCTCTCCCGCTTTGGCTTCGTGAACGCCTACCTGATCCACGAGGACGACGGCTTCACCCTCGTCGACACGATGCTTCCGGGGAGCGCGAAGACCATCCTCAGAGCAGCGAACGAGGCCGGCGCCCCGATCGTGCGGATCGCTCTGACCCACGCCCACGGCGACCACATCGGCTCCCTCGACGCCCTCGCCGAGAAGCTCCCCGGGGTCGAGGTCCTGATCTCCTCGCGCGACGCCCGCCTGCTCGCCAAGGATCGCTCGATGGATCCAGGCGAGCCCGACGTCAAGCTCCGCGGTGCCTACCCAGGGGCCAAGACGGCGCCCACGAGCACGTTCGAGGCCGGCGACCGCGTCGGATCGCTCGAGGTCATCGCCGCCCCCGGCCACACCCCGGGGCACGTCGCCTTCTTCGACCCCCGTGACGGCACGCTGCTGTGCGGCGACGCATATTCGACCCTTGGCGGCGTCGCTACCTCGGCCAAGATGAACCCGCGCTTCCCCCTCCCGACCATGGCCACCTGGCACCGGCCCACCGAGCTCGCCAGCGCGCGGGCGCTGCGCGACCTCGAACCGGCGCGACTGGCTCCCGGCCATGGCCGTGTCGTCGAGGCGCCGGTCGCCGCCATGTCCAAGGCCATCGCCGCGGCGGCCTAACGATGGGGAGACGGGGGCTCGACCGCGCGCAGGTGGTCGACGCCGCGGTGGCGATCGCCGACCGCGACGGCCTCGCGGCCGTCACCCTCGCGCGCGTCGCCGACTCGCTCGGGGTGCGCGCGCCCTCGCTCTATCACCACGTGAGCGGTCATGACGGCCTGATGCGCGAGATCGCCCTGCGCGGGCTCCGCGAGCTCACCGCCGCCCTGCAGGCGGCGGCGCTGGGACGAGCCGGGGCCGAAGCGCTGCGGGCGACCGCGCACGCCTACCGCGGGTACGTGCACGAGCGTCCCGGGGCCTACGCGGCGACCCTGCGGGCGGCGGCCCCGGGCGACGGCGAACACGAGAAGGCCGGGGCGGCGGCCGTACAGGTGATGGCTGCGATCCTGCGCGCCTGGCACCTCGAGGACGAGGAGACGCTCCATGAGGTGCGGGTGATCAGGAGCGCGCTCCACGGGTTCGTGTCGCTGGAAGCGGGCGGCGGGTTCGGCCTCCCGCTCGATCGCGACGTCTCCTTCGCGCGCCTCATCGACACCCTGGCGGCCGGGCTCCCACCCCCGCGCGCTCAGGAATCCTGACCAGCTGCCGATACTCCAGAAAACAAACGGAGGGCATCCAGGTGGGCAACAGCAAGAGGTTTCGCACTCTCGCGGCCGCGATCACGAGCGGCGCCGCGATCATACTTGTCGGCGCCGGCGTCGGCGACGCCGCATCAACGCCGGCCGTGACTCAGGCCGCGACGGCGATCACGAGCACCGCCGCGCAGCTCAACGGCGCCGTCGATCCGGGCGGCCTCGGCACCTTCTGGGCCTTCCAGTACGGGACGTCCACCTCCTACGGGACGGACACCACCCCCGTCGGGCCGCTCAGCGGCACGACGCGGATGTCCGTGTCGACGCTGGTGAGGGGCCTGCGGCCCGACACCACCTACCACTTCCGCCTCGTCGCCGTCCAGGGCGCCGCGGGGACCTCGGGCGACGCCACCGGCTACACGGGCGCCGACATGAGCTTCACGACACCGAGCTCCGGCTCGGTGACCACGACCTCCTCGAACGGGAGCAAGCACGCCAAGGCCTCGCTGCGGAGCCACACCCTTCACGTGCACGGTGGCGCCGCTTCGATCCCCTGGAGCTGCAGCGGCTCGTCCGGCGCCGCGTGCAAGGTGAAGATGTCGCTCTCCACCCATGGCAAGGCCGGGACCGTGAGCTGCGGCAGCGGCACCTTCAGCGCCTCGACGGGCAAGCACCGCACCGTGCGGGTGGCGCTCGGCAAGAGCTGCCTCGCCCTCGTCTCATCCGCCTCCCACCACCGTCTCGCGGCCACGCTCAAGGCGACGGCGACGAAGGGAAGCGGGAGCCTGAAGAAGGGCGTGACGCTGGCCGGCTGACGGGCGCGCGCTACAGGTAGCTGCTCGCCGCGCGCTCGTCCTGCGCGACCATCTCCATGATCAGCGTCGACCAGCCGAAGTCGACCGCTCCCATCCCCCGCCCGGTGAACGGGTTGTAGTACTCCCGCAGGCCCGCGGCCGTGATCGCGCCCGCCAGGCCGCGCACGAGCGCGGCGGCGGGGTCGGCGTAGCCGAGCCGCACCAGTCCCAGCCACACCAGCCACGCGGCGTTGACCCAGGTCGGGCCGCGCCAGTAGCGCCGGAACCCGAGGCGATTCTCGTCCGCGAGCGAGAAGGCGCGGTCGTTGATCGCCACCGAGGGAGGCGCCACCGCGGTCAGGAAGCTCCGGCGGTCGAGGAGATGCTCCTCCACCAGTCGGCGTCCGATCGCCTCCGGGAGGTCGGGCAGGGCGAGGGGCGAGAGCGCCGCCCACGTTGCCGCAATTCTCCCGCGGGGATCAGGCCGGGCGAGGGGGAGGAAGACCCCGGCGGCCTCGTCATACATGCGCGCGACGATCACCGGCGTGAGCGAGGGGCCGCCGAGGGCGAGGCGGGAGAGATTGTGGAGGACGTTGGTCATCACCTCGCAGCACACGGGGCCACCGGCGGCGTCCACCCGGCGCAGGTCGTAGCCCAGGCCGCGGTTGCGGCGCACGAGCGAGATGAACCCGGGGCGTCCGTGCGCGCGGCGCCCCCAGATCGCGTCGAACTGGGGCGAGGCGTCGAGTCCTGACTCGTCGGGCTGGACGATCCACACCAGGCCGTCGCCGTCGAGATCGCGGTGCTCGGCGATCCACGCGTGGTGACGGACGACGGCGGGCACCTCGGCGGGGTCACCGACGGCGATGCGCCAGGCCCAGGCGAGGACCGGAGGCTGGATGCTCGCGGTCATGGTGGCGTCGGGCGAGGTGACGTTGTAGGTCCAGCGCCGGCGCCCGGTGAGCGGGGTGTTCCAGAAGATGGTGTGGCCGATGAAGCCGTCCTCGCGCTCGGCGGCGAGGAGCGACTCGAGCTCGCGACGCGCGCGGGCCGGGTCGAAATGCCGCCAGGCGATGGCGGTGAAGCACGAGTCCCAGTACCACTGCCACGGATAGTGGCCGGGGCTCGGGCACGTGTAGGCGAACGGGGTGCCGTCGGCCTTGCGATGTCCCTCGCGCCAGTTCTGGCGCAGGATCGACTCACACAGGGCGGGGAGCGAGACCGGGTCGGTCGCGGCGGAGGATGTCGTCGGCCGCACGGTCACCGGGGTACCGGGCGCTGGCCGGCCGGGCCGGCCGCCCGAGTCCTGTCCTCAGTCCTCGCGCTTCCAACCGTGCCGCTTCGGCCCGTTGGGGCCGAACAAGCCGATCACCTGCTTCCAGGGGCTCGGCGTGGCTCCCGGCTCGTTGTCGCGCCACACGGGTGCACCTCCGTGCGGGTTGGGCAGCGCCGTTGCCTCCTCGGCGTCGAGGAGCAAATCGACCCCGTGCTCGTGCAGCGAAGCGATCTGGTCGGCGGGCACGAACTGCTGGTGGTGGGCCCCGCGCATGACGACGCCGTGGAAGATGTCCTTCTCGGGCGCGGAGACAACGTGATCCACGGTTCCGACCTCCTCCCCGCCCGAGGCGTACACGGGCACGCCCTTTTCGAGCACCAGATAGGCGATGGGGAGACCTTCGTCCACGGCGGACAACATTAGCTGGCGCGGGCGCGGGCGGCGGACCGTCCGCTACTGGTGCCCGGCCACGGGATGGGGGACGTACGGTTCCTCGAGCCGGGCGATCTCGTCCTCGCTGAGCTCGAGCTGCTCGGCGGCAAGGGCGTCCTCGAGGTGCTCGAGCTTAGTTGCGCCCACGATCGGCGCCGTCACCCCGGGCTTTTGCAGCAGCCAGGCGAGGGCGACCTGGGCGCTCGGGACACCGCGCTCGCTGGCGACCTCGATCAGGCTCTCGATCACCGCGAAGTCAACCTCCGGGCGGTAGAGGGAGTCGGCGAAGGCGTCGGTATTCGCCCGCGTGGTCAGCCGCTCGCCTTCGCGCGTGCGGTTGCCGGCCAGGAGGCCCCGGGCCAGCGGACTCCAGGGGATGACGCCGACGCCCTGATCGATGCACTGGGGGATCATCTCCCGCTCTTCCTCGCGGTAGATGAGGTTGTAGTGGTCCTGCATCGACACAAACGGAGTCCTCGCGACCCGCTGCGCCTTGGCGAACTGCCAGGCGAACATGCTGCTGGCGCCGATGTACCGGGCCTTCCCCGCCTTGACGACGTCGTGGAGCGCCTCCATCGTCTCCTCGATCGGAGTGAGCGGATCCCAGCGATGGATCTGGTACAGGTCGACGTAGTCGAGCTCGAGGCGCGCCAGCGAGGCGTCGATCGAGGCCATGATGTGCTTGCGCGAGAGGCCGCGCCCGTTCTCCCCGGGCATCGTCTGGCCGTGCACCTTGGTGGCGAGGACGTACTCCTCGCGCATCCCGAAGAGCTTGCGCAGCAGATGGCCGGTGACGATCTCGCTCTTGCCGCCGTTGTACACATCGGCGGTGTCGAAGAAGGTGATCCCACCCTCGACGGCGCGGCGCACGATCGGCTCCGCGCCCGCCTCGTCAAGCGTCCATTCGCGGCTCTCGTGCTTGCCGTAACTCATCATCCCCAGACACACGCGCGACACGCGCAGGCCCGTGTTGCCAAGGTTCCGGTAGTTCATCTCGGGTCTCCTTTCGTCTTCATAGGCCGGTGCGGGAGCGACGCCCGAGCGCGGCGGTCACGGCGGTGAGCAGACGATCGGTGTCCTCGCGCGTCACGTACCAGGCCACCGACACGCGCAGGAGCGGCCCGTGCAGGCCATCCTGCTTGATCAGGACCTCGATGCGGTCGGCGTCCAGGAGCGCCTCGAGGCGACCGGCGGCCTCACGGTCGGGCAGCAGGAAGGCGGACATCAGGAGCTCGGGGTCGGGCTCGGTAGCGCAGGGGCGCAGCCCCAGCGCCCGGAGCCCGGCGCGGACGTCGGAGAGCAGGGCGCGCGCGGCCGGCGCCAGCGGGCCGAGCCGGCGCTCGTGGAAGTCGAGGGCGAAGGGGACCGCGAGCCACGCCGAGGGATCGCGCGTTCCCGCCCATTGCGTCCTCGCGGCCAGGGAGTCGTTCGCGTCCGCGCCGCCCCAGCTCACCACCAGGGGCTCGAGTGCTCGTTGCCTGGCGCGATCGGCGTAGATGAAGGCGGCGCCTCGCGGAGCGGCGAACCACTTGTGGAGGTTGCCTACGTAGTAATCCCAGGCACCGTTGCGCAGGTCGAGCGAGATCTGGCCCGGGGCGTGGGCGCCGTCGACCACGCTGACGATCCCGCGGCGTGTCAGCTCGGTGCAGATCTCATCCAGCGGCAGCCGCAGCGCGGTCTCGGAGGTGATGTGGGAGATGAGGACGATCCGGGTGCGGGCGCCCACCTGACCGAGCACCTCCGCGGCGACATCCTCGCGGCCGCGGCGCGGCGGTACCGAGATCTGCGCCTCCCGGTAGCGGACGCCGTGGCGCTCGCACAGCCACCGCCAGGCGAGATGCTGAGCACCGTATTCGAGGCTGGTGACCAGGACCTCGTCCTCGCTCGTGAGCGCGGGCACGAGCGAACGGGCGATCAGGTTCAGCCCCGTGGTCGCGTTC
>DASZMD010000056.1:0-4344 GCA_035551955.1 Solirubrobacteraceae bacterium
AGGCTCAGGCGTCGATCGAGCCCCGTGAGCTCGAACAGGCTGACGACGCCGGGAGGTGCGGCGGCGAGGAGGAGCAGCTCGCCCGCCTTCATGTTCATCTGGATCCCGACGAGCGCGCCGAGCGCGGTGGAGTCCATGAAGGTCACGCGCGAGAGGTCGACGATCAGGCGGCTGCGGCCTTCGGCGAGGAGATCGACCATCGCCCACTTCAGGGTCGGAGCGGAGGCGAGATCACAGTCACCTTCGACGCAGAGCACGCTGGTGCGCGCGTCGAGATGACGATGGCTGACCGCGAAGGCGGCACGGCTCCGCTGCGATTGCTCAGGCATGTCCCAGACCACTGGATGGCACGTACCGGGGTGATATCGGCACGGCGGGAGATCACCTTAGCTCCGGTGTCAGCGGGCGAACATCGATCTACCTCCCGATCACCGCTTGCGCCTGCACCACCTGGGCCAGGAGCCGCCCCTCGCCGTCCCGGATCTCGGTCTCCACACGATCACCGTGCTCCCCACGCGCAGCGGCGACGCCGCCCACGGTGCACAGCTCGGGGCTGAAGTCCAAGCGCCCGACGACCTCGTCCGGGCGGGCAGCCAGCAGCGAGATCCCGAGCTTGGCGGCGAAGGGAACCATCGCCGCCAGCTGCGCGAGCTCTTCACCTGCGGGATCCACTGCCGCCGGATAATTCCAGACCGAGCGAGCGCTATTCTCGCCCGCATGAGTTCCCCTCCCGTGGGCCCGGGATCGGCCTACGGCGCCGCCGGCATCGACTATCACGCGCTCGACGGCGGCAAGCGCCGGGCTCTGAGCGCCGCCCTTGCGACCTCGGGCCTGCTCGCCGTCCGCGGGGGCACGGCCGTCGACGCCTCGCGGGGCGAGCCGGCCTTCGTGTTCGAGCTCGGCGGTCAGACCCTCGCCTTCGTGGTCGAGGGCCTGGGCACCAAGTCAATGATCGCCCGCCAGGTCGAAGCGGACGCGGGCGTCGCGGGGTACGCGAACGTGGCCTACGACACGGTGGCCTCGATCGTCAACGACCTGGTGTGCGTGGGGGCACTGCCCCTCGTCGTCAACGCCTATTTCGCCACCGGCTCGTCGGACTGGTACGCAGGCGAGGAGCGCCACACAGCCCTGCTCGCCGGGTGGCAGCGCGCGTGCGTCGACGCCGGCGCGACGTGGGGCGGGGGCGAGTCGCCCTCGCTGCCGGGGATGGTGGCGGGGCCGGAGATCGAGCTCGCGGGCAGCGCCATCGGCGCCGTGCCCGCCGGCAAGCGACCGATCCTCGGCGCCGATCTCGCCCCCGGCGACGAGATCGTCTGCGTCCAGAGCAGCGGTCTCCACGCCAACGGAGCCTCGCTGGCGCGGAAAATAGCCGCCGAGCTCGACGAGGGCTACCGCACCGTTCTCCCCAGCGGGCGGACGTTCGGCGCCGCCCTCCTCGACCCCTCCGTGATCTACGTGCCCCTCGTCCAGGCACTTCTGGCGGGCGACGTGGACGTCCATTACCTCAGCCACATCACCGGCCACGGCCTGCTCAAGCTGATGCGCCCCCGGCGCGAGCTCGGCTACCGAATCACCCGGCTCCCGGAGGTTCCCGAGGTGCTCGAGTTCCTCGTCCAGGCGGCGGGCATGCCCGCGCACGAGGCGTACTCCACCTTCAACATGGGCGCCGGATTCGCCATCTATACCGCCCCCGGCGAAGGAGAGCGCGTCGTCACCCTGGCGGGTGAGCTCGACCTCGCCGCGCACGTCGCGGGCACCGTCGAACCCGGGCCGCGCCGCGTCGTGCTCGAGGAGGTCGACGTGGTGTTCGAGGACAGCGACCTCGACCTGGCGCCAGCTCCGCCCGCGGTCTGAGGCCTCAGACCGGAGACGACGGTCTCGCCATCCCTTCGGCGAGGTCGCCCAGTCCGGGGGCGAAGATGGCCCCGGGCTGACCGATCAGCTCCTCGGCGATCAGGGCCTCGGTGGTCAGCATCAGGGCCGCGACCGAGGCGGCGTGCTCGAGGCTCAGGCGCGTGACGCGCACCGGGTCGATGACACCGGCCTCGAACAGGTCGCCGAAGTTCCCGGTGAGGGCGTCCAGGCCGTGGGTCTCGGGCATCGCCCGCACCTGGTCGACCACCGACTGGCCGTCGTAGCCGGCGTTGGAGACGATCCAGAAGAGCGGGTCGGCGAGGACCGAGCGGACCACCTCGGCACCGGTGGCGCGATCGCCGGCCGGGGCTACCCCGGCGAGCGCTCGCTCGGCGCGGAGGAGTGCGGTGCCACCGCCGGCGACGATGCCCTCCGCCATCGCCGCGCGGGCGGCGGCGAGCGACCCCTCCGTGCGACGGAGCTTCTCCTTGGTCTCGACCGGCGTGGCGCCGCCCACGCGAAGGACGGCCAGGCGACTCGAGAGGCGGGCGCGGCGTTCGCGCAGCGACTCGATGTCGGCCTCGTGGGTAGCCCGCTCGAGCTCGACGCGGATCTCGTTGAGCCGGCCTGCGACATCGTGCTCGGAGCCCGCGCCCTCGATGAAGGTGGTGGAGTCCTCGGTGACGATCACCCGGCGGGCCCGTCCCAGGCTCGAGAGCTCGACCTGGTCGAGGCTGAGGCCGGCCTCGGCGGTGATCACCCGCGCGCCGGTGAAGGCGGCCAGGTCGCCGAGGTACGCGACGCGCCGGTGCCCGAATCCGGGGGCACGGATCGCGGTGGCCTCGAGCGTCCCGTGCTGGTTGTTCTGGACGAGCATGCCGAGGGCGGCGCCGTCGACCTTCTCGGCGACGATGATCAGGGGCTCGGGGCGGCGCATGACCTGGCCGATGGCTCCCATCAGCTCCTGGACGGTGGAGATGGGGTGGGTGGTGAGCAACACGTAGGGGTTGTCGAGGACCGTCTCCATCCGCATGCGGTCGCGAATCAGATAGGGCGAGATGTGGCCGTTCTCGACGTGCAAGCCCTCGACGAAGTCGACCGAGATTCCCGGCGCCGCCGCCTCCTCGACGCTCACGACACCGTCCTCCCCCACGCGGTCGAGCGCCTCGGCGACGGCGAGTCCGATCCGCTCGTCGGATTTGGCGGCGATGGTGGCCACGTGGGATAGGCGGTCGATCCCGGCGACGGGCTGGGCGGCGGCTCGGAGGTCGGCCACCACGAGCTCCACGGCGTCCTCGATCCCGCGCCTGAGCTGCATCGGGTTGACGCCCTCGGCGAGCACGCGCATGCCCTCGCGCAGAAGCGACTGCGCGAGCAGGGTGGCGGTGGTGGTGCCGTCGCCGGCCTCCTCGGAGGTCCGGTCGGCCACCTCGCGGACGAGCTGGGCGCCCATGTTCATGAACTGATCGGAGAGCTCGACCTCCCGCGCGATCGACACTCCGTCATTGGTGATCGTCGGCGCGCCGGTCAGGCGCTCGAGCACGACGTTTCGCCCCTTGGGCCCCAGCGTCACCTTGACGGCGTCGGCCAGCACATCGACCCCGGCCTGGAGCCGGCGCCGGGCGTCGTCGTTGAAGTGGATGATCTTGCCCATGGGCTATGTCTCTCCTTCTCAGGCAGCGTCGGCGACGAGGATGCCGCGGCCCTGCAAGCGGCCCTGGTCGAGATCTGCCATCGCATCGTTGACGGCTGTGAGCGGGTAGCCACTGGTGTGCAATGTGACCTTGCCCTGTGCGGTGAGCGTCATCAGCTCGGCGAGGTCGTTGTAGGACCCGACGAGGTTCCCGATGAAGTTGATCTCCCGCGAGATGATGTCGATGGTGGGGACGTTGATGTTCTCGCCGTAGCCGATCACGTAGTAGGAGCCGGCCTCGCGGAGCATGGCCACGCCATCCTCGATCGCGCCGCGTTCGCCGACGAAATCGATGATCGCCTCGGCGCCCGCGCCATCGGTCATCTCGAGGACGGTCTCGACCTGGGTGCCATCGGCGGCCACCGTGCTGTCGGCCCCGATCTCGCCGGCCAGGGCCCGTGCCCGCTCGGACGGATCGATGACGATGATCTCGGCCGGCGTCATCGCCTTCAGGCACTGGATGCCGATGTGCCCGAGTCCGCCCGCGCCGATGACCACGGCCCGCGAGCCGGGATACAGCACGCTCACCGCCTTCTTGACCGCGTGGTAGGCGGTGAGGCCCGCGTCGGCCAGCGCGGCGATGTCCTTGGGGTGGAGAACGGGGTCGAGCTTGACCACCGAGCGGGCGCTCGTCTTCAGGAGCTCGGCGAACCCGCCATCGACGGAGATGCCGGGGAACAGGTTGTTCGAGCAGTGGACGTCGTCCCCCGCCCGGCAGGCTCGGCACAGCCCGCAGGTGATGAGAGGATGGACAATCACCGTGTCGCCGATGGCGACGTTGGTGACCGCCGAGCCGA
>DASZMD010000057.1:0-3469 GCA_035551955.1 Solirubrobacteraceae bacterium
GCGCGAGGTCGCCGGACGGATCAAGGAGGCGCGCGAATTCGGCGACATCTCCGAGAACGCCGAGTACGACGACGCCAAGAACGAGCAGGCCATGCTCGAGGCGCGTATCGCCCAGCTGGAGGACAAGCTCCGCTCCGCGACCGTGATCGACTCCTCCGATCTGGGTACGGACCTGGTCCGGGTCGGCTCCGTGGTCCACGTCAAGGACGAGGGCGGCAAGGCCACCAGGTACACGATCGTCGGCTCGGCCGAGTCCAATCCGGCCCAGCTGCGACTGTCCAACGAGTCTCCGGTTGGCAAGGCCCTGCTCGGGCGCAAGCGCGGCGACGAGGTGGTCTTCGCCACGCCCAGCGGCGAGCGCAAGCTGAAGATCACCAAGATCGACGTCGATTCGAAGTAGCTGGCATCCCGGCCATGGCCGACGACGACAGGCCCGGCGACGACGCCTCGGCTCTGCCCGAGGTCCTCGCCTCGCGCCGGCGCAAGCTCGACGCGCTCCGGGCCGAGGGGGTCGAGCCCTTCCCGTACGAGTTCGAAGGCGTCGAGCCGATCGCCGCGGTGCGGGCCACACACGAGGATCTGGCCCCGGGCGAGGAGACCGAGACTCGCCACCGGGTCGCCGGTCGCCTGGCCGCCCGGCGCGGTCAGGGCAAGATGGCGTTTCTCGATCTCGTCGATCGGTCGGGGCGGATCCAGCTCCAGGCCCGCGTCGACGAGCTCGGCCCCGCGGCGATGGAGCGGCTCCTGCACTTCGACCTCGGGGACCTGATCGGTGTCGACGGAACCGCGTTCCGCTCGCGCCGGGGAGAGCTGACCCTGCGCGTGCAGGAGTACACCCTCCTGGCCAAGTCGCTGCGGCCCCCGCCCGAGAAACACCACGGCCTGCAGGACGTCGAGACCCGCTTCCGGCGCCGCGAGCTCGACCTGATGGCCAGCGAGGAGGCACGCGAGCTCTTCATCACGCGTGCAAAGGTGATCTCGGCGATCCGGCGCTTCCTCGATGCCGAAGGCTTCATCGAGGTCGAGACCCCGATCCTCCAGCCGCTTTATGGCGGCGCCGCAGCCCGGCCCTTCACCACCCACTACAACGCCCTCGACCGCACCTTCTACCTGCGCATCGCCACCGAGCTCTACCTCAAGCGCCTCATCGTCGGCGGGCTCGAGCGCGTGTATGAGCTGGGCAAGAACTTCCGCAACGAGGGACTTTCGCCCAAGCACAATCCCGAGTTCACCGTGCTCGAGTTCTACGAGGCCTACGCGGACTACCTCGATATGGCCGAGCGCTGCGAGCGGCTCGTGGCCTACGTGGCCGACGAGATCGGCTACCAAGGGCCGTACGACTTCTCGCCCCCGTGGAGGCGCGAGACCCTGGCCGGGGCGATCCTCGACCGCACCGGCGTCGATATCCTCGCCGCCCGCGACCGCGCTTCGCTCGCCGCCGCCATGCGCTCGCGGGGCCTCGCCGTCCCCGAGGACGACACCTGGCCCCAGCTCGTCGACGAGCTCGTGTCAAAGCACGTCGAGCCGACGCTGATCGAGCCGACGTTCCTGCTCGACTATCCCGTCGAGCTCTCGCCCCTGGCCAAGCGCCACCGCTCCGAGCCGGGCCTGGTCGAGCGCTTCGAGGCCTTCGTGGGCGGGATGGAGATCGCCAACGCCTTCACCGAGCTCAACGATCCCGACGAGCAGCGCCGCCGGTTCGAGGAGCAGAGGGCGCTGGCGAGGGCCGGGGACGAGGAGGCGCAGCCCTACGACGAGGCCTTCGTCCAGGCGCTCGAGCAAGGCATGCCGCCCACCGCGGGGATCGGGATCGGCATCGACCGCCTCGTCATGGCGCTCACGGGGACGCGGGCGATCCGCGAGGTCGTGCTCTTTCCCGCCATGCGGGAGTGATCGGGTCTGCCCTCCGGCGACGCTAACCTGGACCCGTATAAGCGTCACCTTCCAGCCCCGGAACGCCCGATCACGCCGTTATTCCAGTAATGCCAGTTACCGGAGCGTGATATCGGGGGCAGCCGGGCCCGCCTCCGGAAGGAGGCCCGGGAGTGGCTGGTAGACTGAGGCATGGCACCAGATCGACCTCGTTTCGCTCATCGAGAACCCACTGTCGGTCGATTAGATGAGCAGACGGGGCCGTTTGCGTCCCTCCGGCCGTCATCCGGTACGGCTCCGGAAGCGTAGGAGCCAGGGAAACGCGTAAACCCTCGACCTTTCGATAAATCCCGCTGGCTTCGAGCCCGCACCGCAACACAGAGAGACCCAAGTCATGTTCGAGCGATTCACAGAGCGAGCCCGCCAGGTGGTCGTCCTCGCGCAGGAAGAGGCGAGGACGCTCAAGCACAACTACATCGGCACCGAGCACATCCTGCTCGGGCTCCTGCGCGAGGAGGAGGGCCTGGCTGCTCGGGTGCTCGAGTCGCTGGACATCACGGTCGAGCGCGTACGCGCCCAGGTCGTCCGGATCGTCGGATCCGGCGAGGAGGTCACCTCCGGCCAGATTCCCTTCACCCCACGGGCCAAGAAGGTCCTCGAGCTCGCGCTCCGCGAGGCGCTGAGCCTCGGACACAATTACATCGGCACCGAGCACATCCTCCTCGGTCTCGTACGCGAGAACGAGGGCGTCGCTGCCCGCATCCTGCTCGATTTCGACGCGGACTCCGAGAAGATTCGCAACGAGGTCATCCGCATGCTCTCCGGACCCGGCTCGCGCCAGCGTTCGGGCGGCGGTCAGCCCGGCGCTGCCGGTGCCGACCCGGGCGGCAAGAAGTCCTCCAAGCTCCTGGACCAGTTCGGTCGCAACCTGACCAAGCTCGCCTCCGAGGGCAAGCTCGATCCCGTGGTCGGGCGCGAGACGGAGATCGAGCGGATCATGCAGATCCTGTCTCGGCGCACCAAGAACAACCCGGTGCTCGTGGGTGAGCCCGGCGTCGGTAAGACCGCCGTGGTCGAGGGCCTGGCCCAGCGGATCACCAACTCCGATGTCCCCGAGCTGCTCAAGGGCAAGCAGATCTACACCCTTGACCTCGCTGCCCTGGTGGCGGGCTCCAAGTACCGCGGAGAGTTCGAGGAGCGGCTGAAGAAGGTGATGAAGGAGATCACCCAGCGCGGCGACATCATCCTCTTCATCGACGAGCTCCACAACCTCGTCGGCGCTGGCGCCGCCGAGGGCGCGATCGACGCTGCCTCGATCCTCAAGCCCGCCCTCGCGCGCGGGGAGCTGCAGACGATCGGCGCTACCACGCTCGAGGAGTACCGCAAGTACCTCGAGCGCGACTCCGCGCTGGAGCGCCGTTTCCAGCAGATCCGCGTCGAGCAGCCCTCGACCGAAGAGACGGTGCAGATCCTCACCGGCCTGCGCGACCGCTACGAGCAGCATCACAAGGTCAACATCACCGACGAGGCGCTCGCCGCCGCCGCCGACCTGGCCGACCGCTACATCTCCGACCGCTTCCTCCCCGACAAGGCGATC
>DASZMD010000058.1:0-5354 GCA_035551955.1 Solirubrobacteraceae bacterium
TCGCCCTATGCTGTCGCGCGCGATGAAGACAGCGATTCTCACCATCTCGACCTCGGTGGCGGCCGGAACGAGCGAGGACACCTCGGGCGAGCTCCTCGCCGGGCTCGCGCAGGACGCGGGCGCCGAGGTTTACCGCCAGGAGACCGTGTCCGATGATCGCGAGGCGATCGAGGCGGCGCTCCGGCGCTACGTCGAGGACGGCGCCGCGCTCGTTTTCACCACCGGCGGCACCGGGCTCACTCCCGACGATGTCACCCCCGAGGCGACGCGGGCGGTGATCGAGCGCGACGCGCCGGGGTTCGCCGAGGCGATGCGCGCCGAGTCGACCCGGATCAAGCCCCTGGGCATGCTCAGCCGGGGTGTGGCCGGGACCGCCAAGGGGACCCTGATCATCAATTTCCCCGGTAACCCAAAGGCGGTCCGCGAGCTCTTCCCGGTCATCGCCCCCACGCTCGAACACGCCGTCGCGACCCTGCGGCGCGGGCCAGGCGGCCGCGCAGCGCATGGTGGACACGCCGGCCATTGAGCTGCGGGACGTAGCTCGCTACTTCGGCGAGCGGATCGCGCTCAGGGACATCACCTTCGCCGTCCCCGCCGGCGCCACCCTCGCCGTGCTCGGGCGCAACGGCGCCGGCAAGTCGACGCTTCTGCGCGTGCTGGCAACGCTGCTGCGCCAGCATGCCGGTGAGGTGCTCCTGCTCGGTGAGCCGCTCCCGCGCCGGGGGTTTGCGGTGCGGGGAAGGCTCGGCCTGCTCGCCCATGAGCCGCTCCTGTACCGCGATCTGAGCGGCCGCGAGAACCTGCGCTACCACGCTCGCCTCTACGGGGTCGGCAGCGAGCGCGTCGAGGAAGTGCTGCGCGCCGTGCGCATGGAGCGCCGCGCGGACGAGCCGGTGCGCCTGCTCTCCCGCGGCATGGTCCAGCGAGTTGCGGTGTGCCGAGCCGTCCTCCACGATCCCGAGATCCTCCTGCTCGACGAGGCACGGGCCAACCTCGACCCGGGCGCGAGCGAGCTCGTCGAACCGCTGCTCGGGCGACCCGCGGGTCGCACCCGCGTGATCACCAGCCACGACCCGCAGGCGGCGCTCGCCGAAGCCGACCTCGCGCTCGGCCTACGCGACGGGCGCCCGATGTTCTCGCTCCCCGCGGACCAGGTTACCCCGGACCTGGTCCGGGAGCTCTACGCGTGAGCACGGCACTCGCCGTCCTGCGCAAGGACCTCCTGCTCGAGCTGAGGACGCTCGAGACGATCCCGGCCATGGCCCTGTTCTCGATCACCACCTTCGTGATCTTCCACTTCGGCCTCAACCGCCCCACCGTGGACGGCCAGCTTGCCGCCGGTGTGCTCACGGTGACGCTCCTGTTCGCGGGCATCCTCGGTGTCAACCGGCTGTTCGTGGCCGAGCGCGAGCAGGGCGGTTTCGACGCCTTCCTGCTCGCCCCCGTCGATCGCACCGCGCTGCTCCTGGCCAAGGCGAGCGCCCTGTTCCTGTTCCTCGCCGTGCTCGAGGTGATCGCCGTGCCAGCCTTCAGCCTCTTCCTCCTCGGGCCCCCGCTCGGGCCGGCGCTCCCCTCGCTCATCGCCGTGCTCGCACTCGCCGATCTCGGCATCGCGGTCATCGGCACGCTGGTGTCCGCGCTCGCGGTCCAGACCCGGGCCCGGGACGTCATCGGTCCCGTCATCGGGCTGCCGCTCCTTGTCCCCGCGCTGATCGCCACCGCGCGCGCGATCGGCCCGCTGCTCAGGGCCACCGGACCCGCTCCGCTGCCGGGGAAGTGGCTTCTCATCCTCGCTCTTTATGATTTGGTGTTCGCCCTGGTCGCCTACGCCGTCTTCGATTTTCTCTTGGAGGACTGACGTGCCCACCTACGGGAGGGGCCTGCGGGTCCTCTCCATCCTCACCGTCGTCACAATTTCCGCCGCGCTGATCCTCGTGTTCTTCTACGCGCCACTCGACGCCAACCAGGGCTTCATCCAGAAGATCTTCTACATCCACGTGCCGCTGGCGATCGTCTCGCTGTGCGGGTTCGTCTTCGGAGGGCTGCTGGGCGTGATGCACCTGAAGACCGGCGACCGGCGCTACGACATGCGCTCCTACGTGGCCATCCACATGTCGCTCATCTTCGGCGTCGCCGCCCTCATCTCCGGGTCGATCTGGGCGAAGGCGTCGTGGGGGCATTGGTGGGTGTGGGATGACCCCACGCTCGTGTCCTACCTGATCGTCGTCCTCATGTTCGCCACCTACACGCCGTTTCGCTTCTCGATCGAGGACCCCGAGCGCCAGGCTCGCTACGCCAGCGTGTTCGCCATCCTCGGCGGCGCCTTCGTGCCCCTGAACTTCGTCGCCGTGCGCGCCGCCCAGGGGCTCGTGCACCCGCGTGTCCTCACCGTCTCGGGCGGCAACCTGCCCGGCCCCATGGCTCTCACCTTCCTGATCTCGCTGATCGGTATCGCCCTCCTCTACGCAACCCTGTGGAAGTACGAGATGGCGGCCAAGAACGCCCGGATCCAGCTGCGCGCGCTGCGGCGCCGCGTGCTCGGGGACGACGACGTCAGTCCCCTCCAACGCACCGCCGCTCCCTCGCTATGAGCCTCCCCCTGGCTATCGCCCCCGCCCTCCCGCTCCACGCCGCCGGGAAGTACGTCGCTGCGGCCTACGTAGTCTTTGTAGTGGTGATTCTCATCTACGTGATGATCATGGCGGTCCGCCTCAGCCGCACCGAGCGGGCGCTCGTCGAACTCAACCGCGACATCGCCGAGCGCGACGAGTCGGCGCGGTCGGCCGCGCGCGACGAGGTCCGCCCGCCCGGCCTCGACCGCGAGCCGGCGCCGGCGGGGCGCGCCCCCGGAGACTCGTCGCTGTGAGCGAGCTCCTGTGCATCGGCGTCTCGCATAAGACGGCGCCCGTCGAGGTTCGCGAGCGCCTGGCCCTGAGCGAAGGCCGGGCCGCCGACTTCCTGCGCGATCTCCGGGGCGACACCGAGGTGCACGAGGCCGTCGGCATCTCCACCTGTAACCGGATGGAGCTCTACCTCGTGGTGGGCGACCCGGTCGAGGCCGAGAGCGCAGCGCTCACCATGCTCGCGAGCCAATCGGGGATCCGTCCCACCGCCCTCGCCCCCGGGATCTTCACCCACCGCAACTGCGACGCCGCCCGCCACCTCTACCGGGTAACGGCCGGCCTTGACTCGATGGTGGTGGGCGAGGCCGAGGTGCAAGGTCAGGTCAAGCGCGCCTACGACAGCGCCCTCGCCGCCCATACCACCGGGCCCCTGACCAACCGGATGTTCAAGGCCGCCCTCGCTACCGGCAAGCGCGTGCGCCGCGAAACGGCGATCGGAGCCGGCGCCCTCAGCCTGCCCGCGGTGGCGGCGACGCTCGCCCGTGAGCAGCTCGGCGCGCTCGCAGGCCGCGAGGTGGTCATCGTCGGCACCGGCGAGACGAGTGAGCTCACCGCTCGCGCACTGGCCGACAGCGGGGTGCAGCCGGTGTTCGTGGCCAACCGCCGCAAGGACCGGGCGCTCAGTCTGGCCCGGCGGTTCGGCGGGGAGACGATCAGCTTCGACGAGCTCCCGCCCCGCCTGCGCGGCGCCGACATCGTCGTCGCCGCCACCGCCTCGACCCACCTTCTCCTCGAGGCCGAGGAGATCGCCGCGGTCATGCACGGGCGCGAGGGTCGCCCGCTGCTCATGATCGATCTCGCCGTCCCGCGGGACATCGACCCGGCGTGCGCGGCGATCGATGGCGTCAGCCTCTACGACATCGACGATCTCGAAGCGGTCATCGACCGCAATCGCTCCGTCCGCCGCACCGAGGCCCGCAAGGCCGAGGGCATCGTCGAGGAGGAGATCCAGCACTTCGCGACCTGGCTGGGCTCGCTCGAGGTCCTGCCCACGCTGGCCGCCCTACGCGAACGCGGCCGCGCCATCGCCGAGCAGGTGGCGGCCGAGAACGCGGGTAAGTGGGAGTCCGTCTCCGAGCGCGACCTCGAGCGCATCGATGCCCTGGCCCACGCCGTGGTGAGCCGCCTGCTCCACGAACCGACCCTGCGCATGAAGGAGCTCCGAGGCGACCGCGTGCATGCGCGCATGCAGCTGATGCGCGAGCTCTTCGGGCTCGAGGGTGCCGACGAAGGCGCCGGCGCCCAGCATCCCCGCGCCGAGGTCGCCGAGGTACGCGAGCTCGGCGAGCGCAGGCGGCGGCTTCCGGGCGCCTGAGCGCATGATCCGGGTGGGAACGCGCGGGAGCACTCTCGCGCTCGCCCAGGCGCGGTGGGTGGCGGGCAGGCTCGACGGTGAAGCGGAGGTGGTGACGGTGACCGTGGCCGGGGATCGCGGAGCCGCCGTGGGCGACAAGTCGCGCTGGATCTCGGAGCTCGAGCAGGCGCTTCTCGACGGGCGCGTCGACCTCGCCGTGCACTCGGCCAAGGATGTGCCCTCCGAGCTCGCCCCCGGCCTCGAGCTCGTCGCCATCCCCGAGCGCGTCGACGCCCGCGACGCGATCTGCGGCGCGCCGGCGCTGCGCGCGCTGGCGCCCGGCGCCCGGGTGGGAACGAGCAGCCTGCGCCGCGCCGCCCAGATCCGCGCCGAGCGCCCGGACCTCGAGGTGCTTCCGGTGCGCGGCAACGTCGACACCCGCCTGCGCAAGCTCGCCGAGGGGGAGTGCGACGCGCTCGTGCTCGCCCTCGCCGGGCTCCTGCGGCTGGGGCGCGAGGAGGCGGCGGGCGGCGTCCTCGACGAGCTCGTCCCCGCCGCCGGCCAGGGCGCGCTCGCGCTCGAGGCCCGCGCCGCCGCCGCCGAGGTGGCGGATGCGCTGAGCGCGCTGAGCGACCCCGTCGCCTCCGCCTGCGTGGGGGCCGAGCGCGAGCTCGTGCGCGCGCTCGGCGCCTCCTGCAACACGGCGGTCGGCGCCCACGCCCGCGCCCTCGGCAGCGGCGAGCTCGAGCTCACCGCCTGGGTGGGGCTGCCCGACGGCTCGGAGTGGCTGCGCGACGAGCTGCGCGGGGCCGCGGGCTCTGGTCTCGGTCTCGCCGTGGCCGAGCGACTACTCGCCGCCGGCGCCGGCGAGCTGTTGCGGGCCGCGGAGGCCCAGTCGTCGTGAGCGGCAGCGACTTCGACGTGGGGAGAGACATGAGTGGTCCCGTCTACCTCGTCGGGGCGGGGCCCGGCGATCCTGGCCTGCTCACCGCGCGCGCGCTCGCGCTCATCGCCATCGCCGACGTCGTGCTCTACGACCGGCTGATTCCGGCATCGGCCCTCGCGGGCGCGCGACCCGGCGCCGAGCTCATCTACGTCGGCAAGCAGGGCGGCGGGCCGTCGATGGCCCAGGCCGAGATCGAGGACACGATGGTCGA
>DASZMD010000059.1:0-12378 GCA_035551955.1 Solirubrobacteraceae bacterium
CGCGCAGCAGTCCTGGCCGGCGTTGCCGAACACGGCCATGGGCGCCGCCGCCGCGGCGCGCTCGATGTCGGCGTCGGCGAAGACGATGTTCGCCGACTTGCCGCCGAGCTCGAGGGTGACGCGCTTGATCGTCCCCGCCGCGACCTCGGCGATCCGCCGGCCCACCTCGGTCGAGCCCGTGAACGCGACCTTGGCCACATCGGGGTGCTCGGTCAGCCGCTCGCCCACCGTGCGTCCGGGACCGACGACGACGTTCAGCACCCCCTCGGGGAGCCCTGCCTCGAGCGCGATCCGCTCGAGCTCGAGCGCGGTGAGGGGCGTCAGCTCGGCCGGCTTAAGGACGACGGTGTTCCCCGCCGCCAGGGCGGGGGCGACCTTCCACGAGGCGATGGTCAGGGGAAAGTTCCACGGAACGATCAGGCCCACCACCCCGAGCGGTTCGCGAAAGGTGAGGTCGATTCCGCCCGCCACCGGGATGGCGTCCCCGAGCAGGCGCTCGGGCGCTCCCGCGTAGTAGCGGAAGGTCTCGACCACCATCTCCATCTCGCCGCGGGCGTCGCCGATCGGCTTGCCGGCGTTGCGCGCCTCGAGCTCGGCGAGCGCCTCGAGGCCGTCGTTGATCGCCTCCGCCAGGGCGCTGAGGATCCGGCCCCGATCGCGGGGCGCAACCGCGCGCCAGGCCGGGAAGGCCGCCTTGGCGCGCGCGACCGCCGCGTCCGCCTCCTCGGCCCCGGCCTGCGGGAGCTCGGCCAGGACCTGCTCGGTGGCCGGCTCGATGACCGTCACCCCCGCGTGCCCGCCGCTCATAGGCGCTCGAATCCTCGGTAGCGCTCCCAGTCCGTGACGGCCGCCTCGAAGGCGCGGAGCTCGATGTCGGCGCTGTTGAGGTAGTGGTCGACGACCTCGGGGCCGAAGGCATCGGTGGCGATCGGCGAGGTCGCGAAGAGATCGCGCGCGGCCTGCAGGGTGCTCGGCACCCGCGGCTTGCCCGAGAGGTACGCGTTGCCGTCGCACGGGGGCTCGAGCTCGAGCCCGTGCTCGACCCCGTGGAGCCCGGCGGCGATCATCGCGCTGAGGACGAGGTAGGGGTTCACGTCGGCGCCGGCGAGGCGGTTCTCGAGGCGCAGTCCCTGCCCGTGGCCGACCACCCGCAACGAGCAGGTGCGGTTGTCCTGCCCCCAGGCCACGGCGGTGGGGGCGAAGGTGGCTGCCTGAAAGCGCTTGTAGGAGTTGATGTTGGGGGCGAACATGAGCGTGAGCCCCCGCAGGCACGCGAGCTGTCCGGCCAGGAACTGCTCAAACACGTCCCGGTCGCGGGCGAAGACGCTCCCCCCGCCCTCGGCGGCGAGCGAGAGGTGGACGTGGCATGAGCTCCCCTCGCGCTCGTTGTACTTGGCCATGAAGGTGATCGACATTCCCTCCTGGGCGGCGATCTCCTTGGCCCCGTTCTTGAAGATCACGTGCTCGTCGGCGGCGGTGAGCGCGTCGGCGTAGCGGAAGTTGATCTCGTGCTGGCCGAGGTTGCACTCCCCCTTGGAGTTCTCGACCACCAGGCCCGCGCCGGCCATGCCGTTGCGGATGCGCCGGATCAGCGGCTCGATCCTCGCCGCCCCGAGCAGCGAGTAGTCGAGGTTGTAGAGATTGGCGGGCTCGAGGTCGCGATAGGCCTTGTGCCACGCCTCCTCGTAGCCGTCGCGAAAGACGATGAACTCGAGCTCGGTCGCCGCGTTCGCCGTCCACCCCCGCTCGGCCAGGCGCCCGAGCTGGCGCCGGAGGATCTGGCGCGGCGAAGCGACGACATCGGAGCCGTCGGCCCACACGATGTCGGCGAGGCACATCGCTGTCGCCTCATGCCACGGGACCGGGCGCAGCGTGCCGAGGTCCGGGCGCATCACGAAGTCTCCGTAGCCGCTCTCCCACGACGCCATCGCGTAGCCCTCGACGGTATTCATCTCGACGTCGACCGCGAGCAGGTAGTTGCACCCCTCGGCGCCGTGGACGAGCACCTCGTCGACGAAGTGGCGGCCGGTCAGGCGCTTGCCCTGGAGGCGGCCCTGCATGTCGGCGATGGCGAGCAGGACCGTATCGATAGCCCCGGTGTTGACCGCAGCCTTGAGCTCGTCGGGGGTCATGGGTTTGGGGCATGGTATGGGCAGCTCGGCTCGGACGCCGCGGACCGCCCCCGTCGCGCGCCGTCGCCCGCGGCCCCTACAGCACGAGCGTCCCCCCATTGCGCCGCAGCCAGCTCTTCGGGCCCCGGTACTCCGGGCACACACCCGCGAGCAGGGACCAGAAGCGGGGTGAGTGGTCCATGATCTGGAGGTGGCAGACCTCGTGCCAGATGACGTAATCGAGGACGGGCTCGGGGGCGAGAAGCAGGCGCCAGTTGAAGCTCATGGCTCCGGTGCGTGAGCAACTTGCCCAGCGGGTCTTCTGGCCGCGGATGGTGAGGGCGGTGTAGGCGGTGCCGGTGTGGGCGGTGGCGTGCTCGAGGCGGGGAGTGATCTCGATGCGGGCGGCCCGGCGGTACCAGCGCTCGAGGGCGGGGCGGTGGTCCCCGGCGGGGACGAGGAGCTCGTCGCCGCGGCGATGCACGCGGGTGCGCGAGGACTCGGGGACGACATCGAGCAGCGAGCCCAGATAGGGGACGGCGGACCCGCGGTCGGCGATTGCCTGGCGGGCGCGGTCGAGCTCGGCGAAGCGGCGCTCGATCCAGGGCCGGAGCTCGCGCACCGCGGCAGCCGCCTCCCGCTCGGGAGCACGGTGCGGGAGCACGACCTCGACGCCGTGGGTCGGATCGACGGTGATCCGGACCCGGCGGGCACGTTCGGAGCGCCGGACGCTGTAGGCGATGGGATCTTCCACGCCGGAAAGGGTACGGTGGGATGGCGACATGCCCGCGATCCCCGAGCCAGGCGAGCCGCTGTCCGACGGCCACGTGAGCCTGCGGCTGGCGGCCGAGCGAGACATCCCCGAGGTGCTCATCGCCCATCAGGAGGACCCGGGGCTGGCGGCGGCGCTCGGACTCGAGCGAGCGCCCAGCGGCGCCCAGCTCGGTCGGGCGATGGAGGAGGCGCAGGAGCGGCGCGAGGCGGGCGCGGGGGTCACCCTGACCATCCTCGAGCCGGGCTCCGATGACTGCCGCGGCCAGATCGAGGCCGACCGCTTCGATTGGGAGCACGCGCACGCCAACCTCGCCGTCTGGCTGGTCCCCGACGCCCGCGGGCGTCGGCTCGCGCCCCGCGCCCTCGCGCTGGCGGCCGAGTGGCTGATCGAAGCCGCCGGTCTCGTCCGCGTTCAGCTCATGGCTCCGCCCGAGAACGAAGCGGTGATCCGCGCTGCGCTCGGGGCGGGCTTCACACGCGAGGGCGTCCTCCGCGCCCACGCGCGTGCTGGCGGGGGTCGCGTGGACCTCGCCGTCCTGTCGCGGATCGCCTCGGACGCGAGCGGACGATAATCCCGCCATGCCTCCGGAGTCGCGCGTCAAGCTCCCCGCCGGAATCCGCCCTCCGTACGAGGTCTACGTCAACGGCGTCAAGCAGGAGCTCGGGGCCGACTATCGGGTGTCGGGCGGCGAGCTGCGCTTTGCCCGGGAGCTCAAGCGCTCGAAGATCGGCCTGGGCAAATGGTTCCTCGGCATCTGGGGCATCGGCACCTACAACCAGAATGACGAGATCGACGTGCGCTATGAGGTCGACGGGCGCCCGATGCTCGCCCACGCGCTCGACGTAATCCCCCCCGAGTGAGCTCGGCCCGCCCACGCTGGCGCACCTCGCCGGCCGTCGCGCTGGCGACCATCGTCGCCGCGCTCGCGGGGTGCGGGGGCGCCGGAGCGACCAAGCCGCCGGCCCGCGCCACCCCCTCCGCGGCCACCCCCGCCGCGGCCTCCTCCGCGGCGGCCTCGGACCAACGGCTCGCCCTCGCTCTCCTCGACCGCCTCGGCCAGGGCGCCGGCAACGTCGTGTTCTCGCCCTACAGCATCGAGAGTGCGCTGGCGATGGTCGACTCAGGGGCGGCGGGATCGACGGCCGCCCAGATCGACCACGTCCTCCACGTCACCAGCCCCGCCGCCGTGGCCAAGGGACTCGCGGCACTCGGCGCCCGCCTGAGCGCCGGCTCGACCGCCCCGAAGTCGCCGAGCCTTCACATCGCCAACGCCCTCTGGGTCCAGTCGGGCCTCGCGCTCGAGAAGCCGTTCACCCGCACCCTGGCCACCCTGTTCGGGGCCGCGCCGCAGGCCGTCAACTTCGCCGGCGCGCCGGAGTCGGCCCGCAACGTCATCAACGCCTGGGTGGCCGGCCACACCGGCCACAAGATCGCCGACCTCTTCCCGGCCGGCACCATCACTGCGCAGACGAGTGCCGTCCTCGCCGACGCGATCTATCTCGCCGCGCACTGGGCGAGTCCCTTCACCCGCGCGCAGACCGCCCCCGGCCCCTTCTACCCGGCCGCGGGGCCCACCGTGCAGGTGCCGTTCATGACCCAGACTCCGGTCAACGTCCGCTACGCCCGACGCGCCGGCTACCAGGCGATCGACCTCCCCTACCTCCACTCCGCCCTGTCGATGCTCATGGTCATGCCCGCTCCCGGCACGCTCGCGCGCTTCGAGCGGGGACTGACGCCGGACGGGCTCGCGCAGATCGTGCGGGCACTGTCATCGAGGCGCGTCGAGCTCCACGTCCCGCGCTTCCGCCTCACCTTCGATGCCGAGCTCAACCCGATCCTCTCGGCGCTGGGGATGCCCGTGGCCTTCACCGACGCCGCCGATTTCTCCGGCATCACCGCCGCCACGAGGCTGAAGATCTCCGCCGTCGAGCACGCCGCCGTCCTGCAGGTGGACGAGGAGGGGACGGTCGCCGCCGCCGCCACGGGGATCGGTCTTCAGCCCACGATGGCCGCGCCCGAGCCCGCCACGCGCCTGACCCTCGACCATCCGTTCCTGGCCCTCCTGCGCGACGACGCGACCGGGACGATCCTCTTCCTCGCCCAGGTGAGCAATCCCGCGTAATGCCGTCGGCCCCTGCAGGTAGCGTGCCGGTATGGCGGTCAACAAGCAGGGCAAGATCAAGGCCATCGCCGCCGATGATCCCGGCGCCGCGGGTGGGGACACCACGCTTCCGGACCCTACGTCGTATGCCCGGATCTCGCTGTTCGTGTGCACCGCGCTCGCCCTGGGCCTGGCGATTGCCCTGAACGCCCTGCACTGGACCTCGGTGGCGTTCGATCCGTCGCAGCTGGTCAAGGCCAACCTCGCGCTCTTCGCCGGTTTCTACGCCGCCGCTCAGGTCATCGAGCGCGTCCTCGAGCTCGTCTCGCCGATGCTCCCGCCGTGGACGCCGCCGACATCGAGCACGAGCCCGACCGCGAAGGCGGCCCAGATCAAGGCCGACCGGGCCCTCGTCACCGCCGGCCTCGCGGCGCTGCTGGGCGTGGGTCTGAGCTGCGGGCTCGGCCTCTTCTTCCTGACCGCGATCGGCATGCACGTGTCCCACACCGTCGACTCGTTCTTCACCGGGATCACCATCGCCGCCGGGACCAAGCCCCTGCACGACTTCATCAGCCTGATCCAGAACCAGAGCAACCCGAAGACGGGCACGGGCGCCTGAAAGCGCTTAGGCCTCGCGGGCGGCGCCGGCGGCGAGGCGAGATGACCAGGGGCGCAGGAGCTTGAGCGCCGCGAGGATCGCCCGTGTCGCGGAGGAGCGGTTGAGGGTGAAGAACTGGATCCCCGGAGCGCCGCGGGCGAGGAGCTCGGCGCACTGGAGGGTGGCGTAGGAGACGCCGAGCTGGAGCACGGCGTCGGGGTCGCCGGCCCGCAGCTCGAGCTGCTCGAGCAGTTCGTGCGGGATCGTCGCCTGGCACATGCCGGTGATCGTCTTGATCTGCCCCACGTCGGTGATGGGCATGATCCCGGGGATGATGGGGATCTCGATCCCCGCCGCTCGCGCCTCGGCGACGAACTGGAAGTAGAACTCGTTGTCGAAGAACAGCTGCGTGATCGCGAAGGTGGCGCCGGCCCTGACCTTCTCGCGCAGGAAGCGCAGGTCGTGGGCCATGTCCTTGGCTTCGGGATGGATTTCGGGGAAGCAGGCGGCGCCGATGCAGAAGGGATACTGGTCGGAGATCAGCGTCGCCAGCTCGGTCGAATAGTGCAGGCCGCCGGGGTGAGGCTTCCAGTCCGTCTCGCCGCGGGGCGGGTCCCCGCGCAGCGCGAGCACGTTGTCGATGCCCGCCGCCTCGAGCCCGTCGAGGATCCCGCACAGCTCCTCGCGAGTGGCTCCCACGCAGCTCAGGTGGGCGATCGCCTCGATCCCGAGATCCTGCTTGATCCACTTGGTGAGCTCGACGGTGCGGTCGCGCGTCGAGCCTCCCGCGCCGTAGGTGACCGACACGAAGTCGGGTGCGAGCGGGCGGAGGGTGGCGAGCGCCGCCCTCAGGTTGCGTTCGCCGTCATCGCTCTTGGGCGGAAAGAACTCGAACGAGAACACCGGCTCGCCCTTCGCGGCGATGATCTCGTCGACGTGCATCGGGGCCACTTTACCAACCTTGACACGAACGTGTCAAAGTTGGACCCGGCGGCGCCAGCCGGTACTCTCCGGGACCGTGGCCGCAGAGGCCGGCCGCCGGAGAGGTGCTGATTCGAGGGGCGAAACTTGACCGGTCAGTCGCGTCATGTCGAAGCGAGGCAGTTCGCGATCGCCGTGGTGGTCGCACTCCTCACCGCCCTCGTAGCTGTCGCCCGGGCCGCTGCCGCACCGGCGCCTCCGAGCATGTCATCCGCCGCCGCCCGGCCGCTCAGCTCGCCTCCGGCGGTGAGCGCGTCGCTGGTGGCGCTATCCCCCACGCCTCCGATGGGGTGGAACCCGTGGTACATGTTCGGGTGCAAGGCCAGCGAGCAGCTCATCGAGCAGACCGCGCAGGCGATCGTCTCCTCGGGCATGGCCGCCGCCGGCTACCGGTATGTCAACCTCGACGACTGCTGGATGGCCGCCTCGCGCGACTCAGCCGGCGCGCTCCAAGCCGACCCAGCGAACTTCCCCGACGGGATTCCCGCCCTCGCCTCCTACGTCCACGGACTGGGGCTCAAGCTCGGGATCTACCTCGACGCGGGCACCCAGACGTGCATGGAGCGCGCCGGTTCGGCGGACCATTTCGCTCAGGACGCCGCCACCGTCGCCTCCTGGGGCGTCGACCTCATCAAGGTCGACTACTGCTACACGAACCTCGTTCCCGCCCAGCCCGTCTACGCGCAGGTCCAGCAGGCCGTCCTCGCCGCCGGACGCCCGATCGTCCTCAGCGTGTCCGACGACGGCTTCGACCGGCCGTGGCTGTGGGGTCCCGGCCTCGCCAGCATGTGGCGCACCACCAACGACTACACCGCGTACGGCGCCCAGTTCGGCAACTGGTGGGCCGCGGTCCTGAAGATCGCCGACATCAACGCGGGGCTCGCCCGGTTCGCCCAGCCGGGGGCGTGGAACGACCCCGACATCCTCCTGACCGGGACCGGCCTGCTCACCACCTCCCAGGATCGCGCCCAGTTCTCGCTCTGGAGCGTGATGGCCGCGCCGTTGCTGACCGACAACGACGTGCGCTCGATGTCGCCGGCCACCGCCGCGATCCTCACCAACCGCGAGGTCATCGCCGTCGACCAGGATTCCGCGGGCCGCCAGGGCGTACGTATCAGCAACCGCGGCGGACACCAGGTATGGCTCAAGCGGCTCGCGAACGGGTCCGTCGCCGTGCTCTTCCTGAACACGGGTCCGGCCTCGGCGAGGATCACCGCGAGCGCCTCGCGGGTGGGCCTGCCCGCGCGCCGGCGCTACGCGGTACGCGATCTCTGGCGCCACCGCTCGTGGACCAGCTCGGCGCGGACGATCGGCGCCCGGGTCGGCCCCGACGACGTGGTCATGCTCCGCCTGCGCCCGAGCTAGCCCTCAGGCGGCGCGCCAGCGATCGGGCTCTCCAGCCGCCGTCCCCTCGCCGGACTCGCAGGTCGCCCGGCCCTGAACCTCGAGGTGGCGCAGATAGCACAGCGTCTCCGACAGCCACCAGCCGGCGTTCATCTCCGTGAGCGGCTCGCCGTAGACCTCGGGAACGACCTCCACCGCCGTCCGCGGGCCCCGGCCGAGCGCCGCGACGACGGCCTCGAGCCGCTCGCGCACGAGCTTGCGATTGGCCTCGATGTGGGCGTCGACGTCGGCGAAGGGACGGCCGTGCCCGGCGACGCACAGCCGCGCGTCGAGCCCCTGGATGACGTCGAGTGAGTCCAGGAACTCCCCCACCGGGTCCGGCGTCCAGCCGTACTCGAAGTACAGCGAGACGCGACCGAGGAGATGGTCGCCGGAGACGAGCAGGCGCCGGTCGGGCTGGAACAGGCACACGTGCGACGGCGCGTGCCCGGGCGTCTCGTAGGTGATCAGGGGGCCGAGGTCGGTCTCGATCTCGACCCCGGCCACCAGCCCGCGATCGGGCTCGTGCCAGCCGGCCACCCAGGAGGGCAGCTCCTTGGCCCGTTCGGCATAGAGCGCGAGCGCCGGCCCGGACACCCCACTCTGGCGGGCCACCTCGAGCCGGCGCGCGAGGGCGAGGGCGGGGTCCTCGAGGGGACGGGTGGCGTGCTCGTGCGACGGATGCATCCACAGCTCGCAGCCGGCCCGCTCGACGACCGGCGCCGCCTGCCCATGGTGGTCGGCGTGGGCGTGGGTGCAGGCGATTAGCCTGACGTCCTCGACGCGGAGGCGGACCTGGCGCATGGCCAGCTCAAGGTCGGCCATCGAGCCCGGACCGTACGCGCCGGTGTCCACGAGCACGACACCGGGGCCCGCGCCGAGGGCCCAGGCGTTGCCATGCGGGATTCCCGGCCAGGGCAGCGGCAGCCGCAGGCGCCACAGTCCGGGCAGGACGCGCTCGCCGCGTCCGAGCTCGCGTTGTCTGGGCATGACGGGGAACGATATGGGGTCCGGTTCAGCACCCCCTACACTCGCCCCTCGTGTTCGTCTGGAGTCCGGGCCGAGCGCCCGAGCCAGTCGCGGAGGGCGTGTGGGTCGTCCGCGGCGGCTTCCCCGCCAAGATCATGAACGTCTATCTGCTCGAGGACGCCGGCGGGGTGACCCTGTTCGACGCCGGGATCGAGGCGATGGCGCGCGCGGTGGTGGCCGCCGCCGCGGAGCTCGGCGGGATCCGGCGCGTGGTCCTCGGCCACGCCGACGCCGATCACCGTGGGTCGGCGCCGCGTCTCGGTGCGCCCGTCTACTGCCACGAGGCCGACCGCGCCGCCGCCGAGTCCCCCTCGCCCTACCGCGACTACTGGGACTTCGGGAAGCTCAGGCGGCCCGTCAACGCGGTCATGCCCAAGCTCCTCGAGCACTGGGACGGCGGTGCGGTGACGGTTACGGGAACGGTCGCCGAGGGGGACGAGCTCGCCGGCTTCCGGGTCATCCATCTCCCCGGCCACGCGCCGGGGCAGATCGGCCTGTTCCGCGAGTCCGACCGCCTGGCGCTGTGCTCGGACTGCATCTACACGCTCGACATCGAGACGGGGCTCCGGGGCCACCCCCGCGTCCCGCACTCCGCCTACAATCTCGACACCGAGCAGGCCCGCGACTCGGTTCGGCGCCTAGCCGATCTCGAACCAAGTGCCGTGTGGCCGGGCCACACCAACCCGATGACCGAGGATGTCGCCTCGCAGCTCCGGAGCCTGGCGGCGCGATAGCGAGATGGGACGGCGACACCGCCAGCGGGAGAAGCTCACCGCTCCCACCAGCGAGTACCGCGACGCAGATGGCGACGTGCTCACGCTGCGGGGTTCGATGACGCCTGCCACCCGGCGCGAGTACGCCGCCGTGCTCGCCGGCAGCCCGCTCGAGCGCGAGGACGCGTGGCAGCGGGCGGTCGAGTTCCTCTTCGAGCGCCTGGCCGTGGAGTGGGAGATCGCCGGGGTGGCGACGACGCGCCAGAAGGAGCTCCTGGCGCGCCTGCGCATCGCCACCGCCGACGAGCGCCGGTTCGTGCGCGACTCGCTCCGCGCGCATCTCGCCGAGCACTTTCCCGAGCTCCAGACGCCGTGATCGACGCCGCCGCCTTCGCCAAGCTGCTGTGCGACTGGTGCCTCGAGCCCGCCCCCGGCGATCAGCTCGGGGTGAGGACGACCACCCTCGCCGTCCCCCTCGCCACCGCCGTGCACCGAGAGGCGCTCACACGCGGCGCGTGGCCGCTCCTGCGCCTGGCGCCGAGCGGGCTCGAGCACGACTTCTACGAGCTCGCGAGCGAGGCCCAGCTCGACGGCTTCGCGCCGCTGGAGCTCGCCGAGGCGCAATCCCTCGACCAGTCGCTGCGCATCGACGCGCCCGCCAACGTGCGTGAGCTCGCGGGGATCGACCCCGCTCGCATCGCCCGCGCGGCGCGCGCCCGCCGCCCGCTGCAGGAGGCGCGCCTCGGGCGCCGCTGGTGCATCACGCTGTGGCCGACTTCGGCCCTGGCCCAGCAGGCGGGGATGGCCGACCGCGATTACGAGGTGTTCGTGACTCGGGCGCTGTTCCTCGACCGTCCCGACCCGACCGAGGCGTGGCGCGAGCTCAGTGCCGCCCAGGCTCGCCTCGTCGGGCGCCTATCGGGGGCGCGCGAGATCCGGATCGAGGCCGAGGACACCGATCTGCGCCTCGGCGTCGAGGGCCGTACGTGGATCAACTCCGACGGGCGGCGCAACATGCCCAGCGGCGAGGTCTTCACCGGGCCGCACGAGGATTCGGCCGAGGGCACGATCCGCTTCACCGTTCCCTCGAACCGGGGCGGCGGCGAGGTCGCCGACGTCGAGCTGACCTTCCGGGCCGGGGAGGTGGTCGCGGCGCGCGCCGAGCGCGGCGAGGACTACCTGCGCGAGGCGCTCGCCATCGATGCCGGTGCCCGCTTCCTTGGCGAGCTCGGGATCGGCACCAACCGGGGGATCGACCGCGCCACCGGCTCGACCCTGCTTGACGAGAAGATCGCCGGCACCGTCCACCTCGCGCTCGGGCGTTCCTACCCGGAGACCGGCGGCACCAATGTCTCGGCGCTGCACTGGGACCTGGTGTGCGACCTGCGCCGCGGGGGACGGCTCAGCGCCGACGGCGAGACGATCATGAGCGACGGTGAGTTCCCCGCCGCGACGCTGTAGCTTCCCTGCCTGATGCGCCGCACCAAGATCGTTGCCACGATCGGCCCCGCCTCGCGCGAGCCGGAGACGCTGGTGCGGATGATCGAGGCGGGGATGGACGTGGCCCGCCTCAACTTCTCCCACGGCAGCCTCGAGCTCCACGAGGAGAACGCCCAGCGCGTGCGGGCCGCCGCCGCCCAGGCGGGACGCCAGGTCGCGATCCTCCAGGACCTCCCGGGCCCCAAGCTCCGGATCGGCGCCCTCGCCGACGACATCGCCGAGCTCAAGCCCGGCGAGCAGCTCGTCCTCGTCGCCGGGTCGACCGAGGTGGGCAACGCCGAGCGCATGTCGGTCTCGTGGCCCGGCCTCGCCGATGCGGTGTCGCCCGATGACGTTGTCTACCTGGCCGACGGGGCGATCCGCCTGCGCGTCAAGCACGCCCACACGGGCCCCGGTGAGGTCGAGACGGTGGTCGAGGTCGGCGGCTCGGTCGCCTCGCGCCAGGGGCTGAACATCCCGGGCTCGACGCGCGGACTTGTGGCCGTGCCCGAGGAGGACCTCGACATGCTCCGCTTCGGCGAGTCGATCGGCGTCGACCTCGTCGCCCTCTCGTTCGTGCGCACGGCCGAGGACGTCACCAGCGTTCGCCGCCACACGCGCCTGCCCCTGATCGCCAAGATCGAGAAGCCCCAGGCGGTGACCGCGGCCGAGGAGATCATCCACGCCGCCGACTGCGTGATGGTGGCCCGCGGGGACCTGGGGATCGAGCTGCCGATCGAGGAGGTGCCGCTCGTGCAGAAGCGGATGCTCCGCCTCGCCGGCCGGCTCGCCCGCCCCTCGATCACCGCCACCCAGATGCTCGAGTCGATGATCACCTCGACCCGGCCCACGCGCGCCGAGGTCACCGACGTGGCCAACGCCATCTTCGACGGCACCGACGCGGTCATGCTCTCGGGGGAGACGGCGGTGGGCGCCTACCCCGTCGAGGCGGTGGCGATGATGGCGGCGGTGGCCGAGCGCACCGAGCGAGAGCTCCCCTACCGCCAGTGGAACGAGGACCGCGTGCGCCGCGACGCCCGCGACCCCGCCTACACGATCGCCTTCAGCGCCTGCGCCGCCGCCCGCGATCTGCATCTCGCCGCCCTCATCGTCCCCACCCTGTCGGGCCGCTCGGCGCGCCTGATCTCCGCTCACCGGCCACACGTCCCCATCCTCGCCCTCTCGCCCGGCAAGGAGACGGTACGGCG
>DASZMD010000060.1:0-9653 GCA_035551955.1 Solirubrobacteraceae bacterium
CCGCCGCCGCGAGCGCCACCGACATCTGGAGCACCGGCCTCGGGACCGGGAGCTCCGCGCTCGGGACGCTCGCACAGGTGATCGGGAACGGAGCGCTTCCCCCCAGCAACCTGATCCCGATCTACAAGGCGGCGGGCCGCCGCTACGACATCCCCTGGGAGGTCCTGGCCGCGATCAACGGGATCGAGACCAACTACGGGCAGAACCTCAGCGTCTCCTCGGCCGGGGCGATCGGGTGGATGCAGTTCATGCCCGCGACGTGGAGCGAGTACGCAGTCGCGGTGGGCAACGGGAAGCCGAGCCCCTACGACCCTCGCGCCGCCATCTTTGCCGCCGCCCACCTGCTCGCGGCCAACGGCGGATCACAGCACCTGCGCGAGGCGATATACGCCTATAACCACGCGAGCTGGTATGTCGACGCCGTCGTCTGGCGCCAGCAGCTGATCACCGATTGGGCGGCCAAGGACCAGCACACGAGCAGCCTGGGCTACGCGCTTCCGCTCGACGCTAAGTACATGGGCCAGCTCGGGCGCACCGACGAGGGCGTGGATATCGAGACCGCTCCCGACGGCGCCGCCGTGTACTCGATCGCCGCTGGAGTCGTCACCGCGGTGGCGAGCGACCCGACCGGATTCGGCCCCGACTACCCGGTCGTCCGCGTCACCTCCGGCCCGCTCACCGGCCACTACCTCTACTACGGCCACGTGGCCGCAAGCCTCGTGCACGTCGGCCAGCACGTCGACGCCGGCCAGCCGATCGCGGTGATGGGCCACACCGGCGACGCCGCCAGCCTCGGCCATGGTCACATCGAGATCGGCTTCTCCAACGCCACCGGCAACCCACTCAGCCACCCCGGCACCGTGGCTACGGCTTCGGGAGCGGCGATGCGCAGCTTCCTTGTCGAGCTCTCGAGTGCTTTCGGAATCCACAACTCCTGACCAGCGAAAACCAAGGTGATCAACGTGCTCAGCAAACCCTCAGCGTCCGCACGGGTGCGCCCCAGGCGCACGGGCGACATTGATGGCATGACCAATCTCGTCGACCACGCGCAGGCGCGCCATGAGTAGTCGCCAGAACCGGCCCTGGCACGTGTATGTGCTCCTCGTCGCCGCCCTCACCTTCGCCGTTCTCGCCGTGGCCCAGATCGGGCCCCCGACGAGCTCGGCTCGCACCTCGACCCAGATCGTCACCGCGGCCACCGGCATCGTCCAGTCGACCGTGTCGGGCACCGGCAACGTCGAGGCGGGCGCCGATGTCAACGTGAACTTCCAGACGAGCGGGACCCTGTCGAAGGTCAACGTCAAGTCCGGCCAGCACGTCACCAAGGGGCAGCTCCTCGCCACCCTCGACTCCGGCTCGGCGCAGCTCGCCCTCGACCAGGCCGAGCAGAACCTCACCGCGGCCGAGGATCAGCTGAGCGCCGCGCAGACGACTGCGGCGTCGACGACCACCGCCAGCCTCGACACCGGCTCGGGCTCGGTCACCCCCGAGTTCGTGTCCTACTCGAACGCGGCCCCCGCCACCACCACGACGCAGCCGGCCACCACCACCCCGACCACACCGACGACCACGACCCCGACGACCACGACCACGACCCCGACCACCAAGACCACCACCACGACCAAGACCACCACCACGCCGGCGGCGCCGACGACGGGCTCCGGCTCGAGCGGCTCCGGCTCGAGCGGCTCCGGCTCGAGCGGCAGCGGATCGAGCGGCAGCGGCTCGAGCAGCAGCGGCTCGAGCAGTTCGTCGAATCCGGCCGCCACCCTCGCCACCGCTCAGGCCAGCGTGTACAGCGCCGAGGCGAGCGTCAAGAGTGCCAAGGCGGCGCTCACCGCCACCAAGCTGTATGCGCCGATCAGCGGCACGATCGTCTCGCTCGCCGCCCTCTCGCCCGGGGACTCGGTCTCCTCGGGATCGACCGGGAACGCGTCGACGACCACCTCGAGCACCGGATCCTCGTCCTCCTCCTCGTCCTCGGCCGGCGCCGGCGCCGGGACGACCGCAGGCAGCCTCGGCAGCTCGGGCTCCACGTCCTCCTCGAGCTCGACGAGCTCGACGCCGTTCGCCCAGATCGTCAACACGAGCACGATGACCATGACCGTCGCCTTCAGCGAGTCCGACATCAGCAAGGTCAAGGTGGGCCAGGCGGCCACCGTGACCCTCGACGCGCTCACCGGCGTCGAGCTCGGCGCCCACGTCACCTCGATCTCGACGGTGGGGACCACGAGCAGCAGCGTCGTCTCCTACGACGCGACCCTGACCCTCGACCAGCGCGACTCGCAGGTCAAGCCGGGGATGAGCGCCTCGGCCTCGGTCATCGTCAGCCAGGCCCAGGGCGTCACCGTGCCCAACGGCGCCGTCACCGGCACGGGCTCGGTGGCAACGGTGACCCTGGTGTCGAACGGCAAGAAGACTCAGCAGCAGGTCGCCGTCGGCCTTCGCGGTAACAACCGCACCCAGATCCTCAGTGGCCTCAAGGCGGGCGATCAGCTCGCGGTCACCACCACGCTCCCGCCCCTGACCTCGGCGACCTCGACGACTTCGAGCACGGGGAGCGGAACGCTCGGCGGAACCGCCGTCGGTCCGGGCGGCGGCGGCGGCGGGTTCCCCCGCGGGGGCGGCGGTGGCTTCGGCGGAGGCGGCGGCGGAGGCGGCGGCGGGGCGGCAGCTGCCCCGGCGGGAGGAGGAGGCTGATGCCCGGGCCGGTGATCGAGGTCCGTGACGTGCGCAAGACCTACCAGATCGGCGACATCGCCGTCCACGCTCTGCGCGGGGTCAGCATGCGCGTCGAGCGCGGTGAGTATGTGGCGATCATGGGCCACTCGGGGAGCGGCAAGTCGACGCTGATGAACATCCTCGGCTGCCTCGACGCTCCCACCAGCGGTGCCTATCTGCTCAACGGTCTCGACGTCCGCGATGTCGAGGAAGACACCCTCTCCGATGTGCGAAACCGGTTCATCGGCTTCGTCTTCCAGAGCTTCAACCTGATCCCGCGTACGCGGGCCCTGGCCAACGTCGAGCTGCCCATGTCCTACGCCGGCGTTCCCCGCGCGGCGCGCCGCGAGCAGGCACTCGCGGCCCTGGATGCGGTCGGACTCGGCGACCGCGTGAACCATCTGCCCTCCGAGCTCTCCGGAGGTCAGCAGCAGCGCGTCGCCATCGCGCGCGCGCTGGTGACCAACCCGGCCCTGATCCTCGCCGACGAGCCAACCGGGAATCTGGACACCACCTCGAGCGAGGAGGTGCTCGCCATCTTCGAGCGCTTGAGCGACGAGGGGCGGACGGTCGTCCTCATCACCCACGAGGACGACGTCGCCGCCCACGCCCAGCGGGTGATCCGGGTCCGCGACGGAATGATCATCGGCGACGAGCATTCCCAGGTTCCGGTCACGGAGGAGGTTCGATGATCGAGACCATCCGGGTGGCCTTCGCCGGCCTCGCCGCCAACAAGCTCCGCTCCGGGCTGACGATCCTCGGGCTCATGATCGGCGTCGGCTCGGTGATCGTCCTCATCGCCGTGGGCACGGGCTCCTCGGACGCCGTCCAGAAGCAGATCGACGCCCTGGGCTCCAATGTCCTGCTCGTCCAGAACACCCCTTCCCTGGGCGGCCTGCGCGGGACCTCCACGGGAAGCACCGCCCTCACCGTGGCCGACGCGACCGCGCTCCAGAACACCTTCGCGGCCCCGGACGTGAAGAGCGTCTCGCCCGTGGTCACCGCCAACGGCGTAACCCTTACCTATAACGGCGCCACCTACACGCCCACCTCATTTACCGGCACCACGCCGAGTTACGAGACCGCGCGTAGTTACACCACCGCGGAAGGCTCCTGGTTCACGAGCAGCCAGGAGACCAACCACAGCCGGGTGCTGGTGGTGGGCCCGACGGTGGTGAGCTCATTGTTCGGCGGCCAGGACCCGGTCGGTGACACCGTCCAGGTCAACGGCACCAGTTACCAGGTCGTCGGTGTCACCGCCTCCAAGGGGTCGAACGGCACCTCCAACCAGGATGACGTCGCCTTCGCCCCGCTCACCGCCGTCCAGGACACGCTCACCGGCTACGGAAGCATCAACCAGATCGTCGTGCAGGCGAAGTCGACACAGCAGCTGACCGCGGCGCAGACCGAGATCACCCAGATCCTCAACCAGGTGTCGCCCCCCGCTCCCGGCTCAACCTCGACGAACTTCAACGTGATCAACCAGGGGTCGATCCTCCAGACCTCGGCCTCGAGCAGCGGCGTGTTCACCACCCTGCTCGGCGAGGTTGCGGCGATCTCGCTGCTCGTGGGCGGGATCGGCGTGATGAACATCATGCTCGTCTCCGTTACCGAGCGCACGCGTGAGATCGGGATCCGCAAGGCGGTGGGAGCCCGGCGCAGCGACATCCTCACCCAGTTCCTGATCGAGGCCGTGCTCGTCTCGCTCCTCGGGGGCATCGCCGGCGTTCTCTTCGGCGTGATCGGCAGCGAGTTCACCATCGCCGGCGTTCATCCCGTGATCGCGCCCTATTCCGTCGCGCTGGCCTTCGGCGCCGCTCTGCTCACCGGCCTGTTCTTCGGCACCTATCCGGCGAGTCGCGCCGCCTCGATGCGCCCGATCGAGGCCCTGCGCTTCGAATGACCAACGACACCGACCGAGAGGAATCCCCATGAGCGCCATCCCCTACGACGACAGCCACGAGCACGACTGGGAGGCAAGCGAACAGCCGGCGACGCCCCGGCGGCCACGCCGGCGTTTCTTCAACCGCCGCACCGCCACCCTCGCCGCCGTGGTCACCTGCGCCGCCGGCTTCTTCGCCGGTGTCCGCGTCGAGAAGAGCCAGCTCGCCGGCAGCGCGTCGGCGGCCACGACCACCTCGGCCGCCGGAGCGCGGTCGGGCGCGGCCGCCGGAGCCACTGGAGCCGCCCCCGGCGGGTTCGCCGCGCGCTTCGGCGGCGGCGGCGGCGCCGGTGGACCCGGCGCTCCCGGCGGCGCCGCCGGCGGCGCCGGGGGCGGTAACGCCTCGCTCGGAACGATCTCGAGCGTGAACGGCAACACCCTCTACCTGACCGATACGAGCGGAAACACCGTCAAGGTCACCCTGTCGGGGACGACCAAGCTGACCAAGAGCCTCGGTGTCTCCAAGAGCTCCCTGCGCCCCGGCGACTCCGTCGTCATCCAGGGCGTGAAGAACTCAAGCGGCACCGTCGTCGCCACCTCCGTGAGTGACTCGGGCGCGCGAACCACCGGCGGCGGCTCGACGAGCAGCACCTCCGCCACCGGCGGCTGATCAACACCACTACGAAAGGAACCGCACCATGAGCTCCCCCAGTAAGTCCCGCCGACGAACGCTGCGCCTGATGATCGTGATTGCCGCGCTCGCCACCACCGTGGCCATCGCTGCGTGCGGGAGCAGCTCCTCGACGACGTCGACGACCACCTCGACGACGGCCTCCGCCGGAGGTTCGAGCGCCACCCGCACCGCGCTCGTGTCCTGCCTGAAGAAGCACGGCGTCACCTTGCCGGCGCATCGCCCGAGCGGCACGGGCACGAACCCCACGGGCACGCCTCCCGCCGGCGGCTTCGGTGGCGGCGGGGCGAGCAGCTCGACCCGGCAGGCGGCGTTCAAGGCCTGCGGGGTGTCCGGGCGACTCGGCGGCGGCGCCGCACCCACCACCACGACCACCGGGTAGGCGGTCTTGCCAGGCGCCGCCGCCGTCCACCCATGCGGCGGCGCCTGCTCCTCCGACGAGTGTTAGGTTCGCATTTGATGGCCCGCTGAGCCGCTTTTGACAGTCCGCGCGGTGTGTTAGGTTCGCGCTCTTTCCGCACCCGTACGAGAGGAGTTGTTGTGACGGCAAGGATGGCGCGCCTCGGGGCCGCGTTCGTCGGTGTGGTGGTCGTGGCTGTGGTGCTCGCGGCGTGCGGCAGCAGCAGCAGCACTACGAGCACCAAGAGTGGCGGGTCGACGAGCGCGACGACGACGCCGAAGTCGAGCTTCAAGGTCGGACTGGTCACCGATATCGGCGGTCTCAACGATCGCGGCTTCAACCATCTGGCCTACGTCGGCCTCCTCACCGCCGAGAAGCAGCTGGGGATTCAGGGCCGCGTCCTCACTTCGAGCTCCGGCGCCGACTATCTGCCCAACCTGACGACGCTCGCCCAGCAGGGCTACAACCTCGTGATCCCGGTGGGCTTCCTCATGGCCGCCGCCACCGACTCGGTCGCCAAGCAGTTCCCCAACGTCAAGTTCGCGATGATCGACTCCGACGCCACCGCCGAGAAGGGCGACCCCAAGAACATCGAGGGGCTTCTGTTCAAGGAGCAGCAGGCGGGCTACCTGGCCGGCTACCTGGCCGGGCTCTACGCCAAGGCGCACGGCTACAAGACGATCTCGAGCGTCGGCGGCCAGAAGATCCCCCCCGTCGATCACTACATCGCCGGCTACCAGGCGGGCGCCAAGAAGGCCGACCCGGGGATCAAGACGCTGAACGGCTACTCGCAGGACTTCGTCGATCAGACCAAGTGCAAGCAGATCGCCCTCAACCAGATCCAGCAGGGCTCGAAGGTCGTCTTCCAGGTCGCGGGCGCGTGCGGACTCGGAGCCCTGTCGGCGGCTCAGCAGGCCGGCGTGCAGGGCATCGGCGTCGATGCCGACCAGTCCTATCTGGGGTCCTACATCCTCACCTCGGCCGAGAAGAAGGTCGACGTGGCGGTGGTCAACGCGATCAAGAACGCGATGGCCGGCACGTTCGCGGCCGGGGCCAACGTGACCAACGACATCTCCAACGGCGGCATCGGCTACGGCAAGATCGGCCCCGCCGGGCTCAAGTTCGCTCCCCAGATCGCCAAGATCTACTCGGAGATGAAATCCGGCAAGATCGCCAACATCCCCGACACCGTTCCATAATCACGGACTGAATGGAATCCGACGCGCCCCCGGTTCTAGAGCTCAGGGGCATTACGAAGAAGTTCGGCTCGGTCGTGGCCAACGACCGAGTCGACTTCGACGTCCGAAGTGGAGAGGTTCACGCGCTGCTGGGAGAGAACGGCGCCGGCAAGTCGACGCTGATGTCCGTGCTCTACGGCCTCTACAAGCCGACCGAGGGCGAGATCCTCGTCGACGGCAAGCCGGTCGAGATCGAGTCCCCGGCGAAGGCGATCGAGCTCGGGATCGGGATGGTCCACCAGCACTTCATGCTCGTTCCCGTGATGACGGTGGCCGAGAACATCGTCCTCGGCCAGGAGCCTACCCGGCCGGGCGGCCTCCTCGACCTCAAGGCGGCCCGGGCCCGCGTCCGTGAGCTCTCGGATCGCTACGGCCTGGCCGTCGATCCCGACGCCACCATCGAGGACGTCACCGTCGGCGCCCAGCAGCGGGTGGAGATCCTCCGCGCCCTGTACCGAGGGGCGCGGATCCTCGTCCTCGACGAGCCGACGGCGGTGCTCACCGCCCAGGAGGTGCGGGAGCTGATGCGCGTGCTCAACCGGCTCAAGGCCGACGGCACCGGGATCGTCTTCATCACCCACAAGCTCGGCGAGGTGCTCGAGGTTGCCGATCGCATCACCGTGCTCCGTCGCGGCAAGCGGGTCGACACCGTGCCCCGGGAGGGCGCCACCGAGCCGAGCCTCGCTCGCCTCGTGGTCGGCCGCGACGTCGTCCTCTCACTGGAGAAGACGCCGGGCGCCCCGGGCGAGCCGCTGCTCGCCGTCGAGGACCTCCACGTCCGCGACGACCGCGAGCTCGAGGCGGTGTCGGGCCTGTCCCTGTCGGTCCGGGCGGGGGAGATCGTCGCTCTCGCCGGGGTCGACGGCAACGGCCAGCACGAGCTCGTCGAGGCCGTCACCGGGCTGCGCGCGGCCGAGTCGGGCCGGGTCGTCATCGCGGGCGCCGACATCGCGAGCCGAGGCGTCCGCGCCGCCACTGACGCCGGCGTGGCGCACATCGCCGAGGACCGCCATCGTCGCGGCCTCGTGCTCCCCTTCACCCTGACCGAGAACCTCGCATTGCGCGAGTACCGCAAGCCGATCATCAGCGCGCTGGGCTGGCTCCGGCTGCGCGTGATGCGCCAGCGCGCGGGGCGGCTGCTGCGCGAGTACGACGTCCGCGGGGGCGACTGCGACTCCTACGCGTCGTCGCTCTCGGGTGGTAATCAGCAGAAGGTGTGCGTGGCGCGAGAGATTGCCTCCGATCCCAAGGTGCTGATCGCCCACCAGCCGACGCGCGGCCTCGACGTCGGCGCGATCGAGTTCGTGCACCGCCGCCTGATCGCCGAGCGCGACGCCGGTCGCGCCATCCTCCTCGTCTCGCTGGAGTATGAGGAGGTCCGCGCGGTCGCCGACCGCATCCTCGTCATCTACGAGGGCAAGATCGCCGGCGAGTTCCCCCCCGACGCGAGCGAGGAGGAGCTCGGCATAGCGATGACGGGAGGTCACGCGCCGGCAGGAACGGCCGCATGAGTGACGACCCCGAAGAGCTCGAGCTCGAGCATGAGGCGGCCGGCGACGAGCACGTCGAGGCCGCCCTGCGCTCACCCGCGCGGCTCACCGCCTACGCCCGCGGCGTCAGCGGGGCCGTCGTCCCCATCCTCACCACCGTCATCGCCTTCGTCGTCGCCGGGCTCGTCGTCCTCATCACCGGCCACAACCCCCTCAGTACCTATCGGGCGTTCTTCAACGGCACCGGCTTGAACTGGCTCTTTCCCTGGGTCAGCGGCAGCACCCGGACGACGGCGGCGCTCGAGCTCCAGCAGACGCTGATCGACACGACGGCCCTGATCCTCGTCGGCCTCGCCGTCGCCTTCGCCTTCCGAGCCGGGCTCTTCAACATCGGCGGCCAGGGCCAGTACACGGTCGGTGGGATCGTCGCCGTGTGGCTCGGCGCGTCCTTCGGGGGGATGCCGCCGGTGCTGCACATCACGCTGGCGATCGTCGCGGCAGCCCTGGCCGGGGCGGTGTGGGCCGGGATCGCCGGGGTCCTCAAGGCCACCTTGGGGGTCCACGAGGTGATCTCGACGATCATGCTCAACTGGATCGCCATCTGGCTGGGCGTCTACCTGTTCCAGCTCGGCGGTCCCCTCCAGGATCCCGGGCAGTCGTCGGTGCCCGTCTCGAAGACGATCGCCGCCTCGGCCAAGCTCCCGGTCTTCTGGGGCAATCCACAGCTCCAGGGGCTCGACATCGGGATCTTCATCGCCCTGGCCGCGGTGGTCGTGTTCTGGGTCCTCATCACCAGGACGCGCCTCGGCTACGAGGTCCGCGCCGTCGGCTTCAACCCCGACGCGGCGAGCTACGCGGGGATGAACGTGGGGCGCAGCTACGTCAAGGTGATGCTCTTCTGCGGGGCCTTCGCCGGCATCGCCGCCGCCCTCGACATCCTCGGCTGGAAGTTCCAGCTCTTCACCAACGACATCCAGGCCTCGCAGATCGGCTTCCTGGGCATCGCCGTCGCCCTCCTCGGGCGCAACAGCGCCATCGGCACGGTCGCCGCCGCCCTCCTCTTCGGGTCCCTGCTCACCGGCACCTCCGAGCGCAACCTCGACCCGACCGTCTTCGACCCCAACCTCGCCCAGTACCTCACGTACATGATCCAGGGCCTGATCGTCCTCCTCGTCTCGACCGACCTGATCGCCCTCCGCGTGCTCCGCTCGGGGCGGGGGATCGCCGTCGG
>DASZMD010000061.1:0-8446 GCA_035551955.1 Solirubrobacteraceae bacterium
GGTGACCACGAAGTACAACCAGCCGAGAGCGTTGGCCAGGCGTCCGTTGGCGTACTCGCCCATATAGCGGCTGTCGCGGGCGACGAGCAGGGTGGCGAGGTAACTCAAAGGCAGCCCCACCGCGGCCAAAGGCACGGCGTAGTCGACGATGATGACCGGATTGGCTCCCGTCATGACGATCGCATAGGCGCCGAGCAAGAGCACCAGGTACACGAGGATGAACTTGCGCGTGTGTCCGCGGGGCTTCTCCTTGCCCCATTCCCAGCCGAAGAACTGCGTCCAGTTGTATGACGCGGCGAGCACCGACTCGGCCGCCGCGCCACCGATGGCGAAGAGCATGGCCGCCCCGGTGACGTACAACCCGGCGCGGCCGAGCTGGATCTGATTGACGAAGGCGATGCTCGAGAGATACTCGGGATGGATCTCGTAGGGATGGAGAATCTCGGCTCCGGCAAAGATCAGACCGCCCGCCATGATGCCGCCGAGCAAGAAGCCAATCAGCGCGTTGTCGCGGCTGAAGGTCATGCCCTCCTTACCCTCCCACCCTTCCTCGACCGCGCCCGAGGAGAAGAAGGCGAGTTTGAAGGGGATGAGCGCGGCACCCAGCACCCCGATGGCAAAGAACCAGTAGTCGATGCTGTGCCAGTAGTCGCCGTAACTCACTCGGGGCACCAGTCCGTGGAGGGCCGAGTGCCAATCGGGTCCCTTGCTCAGGGCCGTGACCCAGAACACCAGCAGGCCCACGCCGATGTAGCCGAACAGCCGCTCAATCCCCCCGAAAGGGAGGAACCAGAAGAGGACGGTGAAGCCCAAGAAGGCGAAGGTGAGCAGCAGGCGGAAGGGGAGCGAGGCGGCGAAGAACTGAAGCACCAGGGCCAGCCCGCCCACTTGGGCGGCCAGCGACATGATGATGACCACCTGCTCGGCGAATAGGGTGAAGAACCCGAATCCAGGGCCGTAGCGCTCGCGCACCAGCCCCATCAAGGGCCGCCGGGTGACGACACTCACCCTCCCCGACATCTCGCCGTACACCATGATCCCCACCACGCCGATGACCAGCGCCCACAGCAGCGCGTACCCGAAGTGCGCGCCCGCACCGGTGTTGAACACGAGCTCGTCAGTGTCGACGAAGCCGCCGAAGGAGGCGACGACGCCCAGGGCGATCTGGGTGACCCGCTTCATTGCAGCGCCTGTGTGAGACGCTCAGCGACCTGGGTCTCGGACACGAGCTTCGCCCGCGCCCGATGGGCCGCTTGGGGATCGTAGGGCAGCCGGTGCAGGAGATGGAAGGCTCCCGCCACCGAATCGACGAGCAGTTGCGCTTGCGCGACCTCAGGCCGAACCTCAGGAGCGGGGACCTCGCCCGCAAGCTTGGCGGCGACGGTCTCGACGTTATGGCGAAGCTCCGCAGACTCAAGCCATACGAAGATCGTCGGTGTCGCGTGGCGCTCCGCTTGGGCGGCGACAAGAGCGCCCTCGGCCGCGGCCGAGTGGACCTGCTCAACGTAGCTGGAGAGGTCGTCGCGGTCGATGGTCGCGCACCCCGACAGAGCCAGCGCGATCAGCCCCATGATCACGAGCCCGGCGGACGGCGCCCCTACCGACCGGCGCCGCGCGCTGGTCATGGACACCGCTGGCAGTTACCCGCGGCGAGCGGGCTTCAACAACGCCTGGTAACTCTCAAGACCTGAGAGGAAACTGCCCAGCGCGGGTAGCGTGCAGCCGTGCGACAGCTGGCCGCGGCGGACCTTGATGAGCTACGCGAGCTGTGCTCGCGGGGGGACTTCTTCTGGCTCGACCTCAACGATCCGCCGGCCGAGGAGCTCAGTGACGTCGCCGACGTCCTCGCCCTGCATGAGCTGGCCCTCGAGGACACTCAGGATTTCGGCCAGCGCCCGAAGCTCGATACCTACGGCGAGCAGCTCCTGATCGTCTATTTCGGGGCGAGCACCGATGAGTCGGACGCGCCGTGTCCCGTCGAGGTTCACGTTCACATTGCGCGTACCTTCGTCCTCACCGTGCATCGCACCCCGTGCCAGCAGTTCGACGTCCTGCGCGAGGCGATGAAGAAGCGGCCCCCGGAGAACGAGGGCATCCTCATCTACCGGGTGATTGACGCGCTCACCGACTCGATCCTCGACGTCCTTCAGGCGGCGGCAGAAGTGATCGACGGCTACGAGCAGCGGGTGTTCCGCCGGCCCCAGGCCAGCGACCGGGACAAGATGGCCATGCTGCGCCGCCACCTCAACCGGCTGCGGCGGATTCTCGTCATCCAGCGACAGGTGTTCGACGGGGCGGCAGAACGGATCGCGGAGATTCCCAGCTCCGGCGGTGATATCGGTCCCTACCTGAGCGACGTCAGCGATCATCTCTGGCGAGCGCTGGACGAGGTGGATGCCGCTCGCGAGATCCTGCAGGGGATGCTCGAGACGTACACCAACGAGGTTCAGGAACGGCTCACCATCGTCGCCACCATCTTCCTGCCGCTGACGATGGCCACGGGGTTCTTCGGGATGAACTTCAACTGGCTCATCACCCACATCGGCTCCGTGTGGACGTTCTGGCTCGTGGGAGTCGGAGGTTTGCTCACTTCCCTGCTGCTCATCCTCCTGTGGCTGCGCCACTCCGGCCTGCTCAACCGCTCACCCCGGGAGTGAGGCCACGGGTGGCGCTGCCCGGCGCAGGTGAGCATGCGCTCGAGGCGTTCACTGGCGGTCAAGCCTGCCGGTACAGCCGCACGTTGCGGTCCCGCCGCCCGCCCGCGAACCCCGCCGGGCGCCCGCCCTGGGCGTCGACGTAGGCGAGCTGGCGGGAGATCTGCCCAAGTCGGCCCGGGAACACGTGGTCGAGCATCCAGGTCTCGAGCACCACCCCGCCCCCGGCGGTGGCGAGGAGCCGCAGCGCCCGCGCCTGCTGGGGATAGTCGATGAGCGAGGCGGTCCCGATCAGCCAGTACCCGCCCGCGGGGGTGGGGCGGGGGATGATCTCGTTGCGGTGGATGTGCCCGTAGAGGGCGGCGATGACGCGCGGCGAGCGGTCGAGGACGGCGAGCAGCGCTCCCCCGCCCGTCGAGCTCTGGAGCGGCTGATGGGAGACGACGATCACCCACCGCTCACCGGCGGCGGCGACTGCGCCCGCGAGCCATGCCTCCTGGCCGGGGACGACGAGCCCGCCCGAGCCACCCCCGCGACGGGCCAGATCGAGGACGATGATCCGCACCTGCGGGCCGAGGTCGAGCGTGTAGTCGAGGCGCCCGGCGCGGGCCGCGGCGGCGACCCCGGGCGCGCCGCCGGCGCCCGCCCCGCCCGCGAGCGCCGCCACCACCTCGGGCGCGGTCATCTCGACGCGCGCAGGGTCGGCGGGGACCGTGACCGTGGGTCCCGCCAGCGCGCGCGTGAGAAAGGCGTCGACCAGGCCCGGGTCAGGCGGCCCATCGGGCGAGGTCGCCGCTTGGGCCCGGGCCCCCGGAGGGAGCGCGAGCCCCTCGGGGAGCTCCCACAGCGCCCGGTCGCCCACGGCCAGCGACTGGGTCAGCGCCGTGGGCACGATCTCGCCCGCCACGAGCACGTCGTGATCGCCGAGCACCGGATAGCTCGGGGCGCCGAGGCCGGGGCCGGCGAACTCCGCGACGGCGTCGCGGAGCAGCCCGGGGTGGCGCGGCGCGTCGAGGTCGGGCCGGTAGTAGAAGGGATCGGCGTTGGTGGCAAGCTGGACGCCGTAGTAGCCGCGAGGCCCGCTCCCGGGGTGCACCCGGCCGCCCGCCAGCACGGCGAGGGCGTGGTCCAGCTCGTTGCGCTGGTCGTTGTCGATCAGATCGCCGCCCTGGATGACGAGGTCCGGCGATGTCGCGCGCAGGGCGGCGACCGCGCCCGCCAGCACCTGGGAGCTCAGCGTCTCGTGGGGACGGAAGGTGGACTGGAAGGGCGGGCCCAGGCGATCGAGGAAGGTGACCCGCGCGGGCGAGGAGGCGTCGAGCACGTGGGCGTCGGTGACGTGGCCGATCTTCGCCAGCACCGAGGTCGCAGCGGCGCGCGGGCCGAGCTCGATCCGGTCCACCAGCGGCTCCCCGGGGAGGACACGGAGCTTCCCGTCGCCCACCGGATCGCCCCAGGTCGAGGCGAGCGTCGAACCCGAGCGGGCCGCGACCCGCTGACCGCCGCCGCCGCACCCGCCGAGCATCACCGCGCCCGCCAGCCCGCACGCCTCGGCGATCGCCGCTCGGCGCGTGATCCGCCTCATCGCGCCGCCAGCCCGGAGACCACCGACTCCCGGCCCGCCTGCCGCGCCACCCACACCACGGCGACGACACCCGCGACCGCGAGGCCGGCGAGGGTGGCAAGCACCTCGCCGGGGGTCGCCACCAGCGCGAGCGACGCGTAGTTCACGGCCAGATGCGAGAGCGCGGGCCCGAACACGTAGCGCTCGAGCAGCACCCCGACCACGCCGGCGGGGACGATGATGGCCAGCGTCGCCCCGAGCAGGAGACGGCGCACCGCGCTCGGCCCCGCGCCGGAGGCCCGGAGCACGGCCACCGTCCGGCGGCGCTCCTGCACGGTCAGCGTCGAGGCCTGGATCAGGGCGTACAGGCACACAAGCCCGTCGACCACGGCGATGGCCAGGAGGATGGCGCGCAGCGTCGCCACCAGCGGCGCCCCCCGCGCTGTCGCCCCGCTCGCCACCGTGGGCTGCGCTCCCAGGCGGGTCAGCGCCGCCGTGACCCGGCTCTGGTCGGCGTTCGGTCGCAGCGCCACCGCGATCTGGTAGGGCGCCGACGGGTCCGCGGCGAGCAGGGCCTTGGCGGGGATGTAGGCCACGCGCCCGTCGTGGTCGAGCGAGCTCACGAGTCCCGAGACCCGGAGCCGGAGCTCGCCGCCCGAGGAGAGCGCGAGGGCGAGGGTCGAGCCCGGGCTCAGCCCCAGCGCATCGGCGAGCCCCACGCCGACCTCGGCCTGGCGCGGGCCGTTCAGCCGCCGCCCGGCGACCAGAGGCGGGGCTTCGAACAGGGTGTGATCGCCCGGGTAGGCGATCACGTCGATCGTCTCCCCGAGGAAGAATGAGTCGGCCGCCTCGGTCTCATAGCGCGGGGCGGCGACGGCGACGCCGGGGATCGCGTTCACGCGCGGGACCGAGCGCACGGGCATCGTGGCCGTGAGCTGGTAGCGCTTGCCGAGGGCCTGGGGGTCGGTCTCGAGCGCGCTGAGCGCCGAGGCAAGGGCGAGCATGAGGAGCACGAACCCGGCCGAGAGCCCTAGAGTGGCGACGGTGGCCGCGAGCCGGACCCGGCGCGCCGCCACGAGGCGCGCGCCGAGCACGGCGAGGCCGCCGCTCCGGCCGGGGCCGAAGCGCCCACCTCGTCCCCGCCGGGACTCGAGCTCGCCGCCGCGCAGGAGCCCGACGGGCGAGCGCCCCGCCGCCCGCCACGCCGGCCACGCCGCGCCGAGCACGGGGATGGCCACGCTGGCGAGGAAGCCCGCCGCGAGCGGGAGGATCAAAGCTGACCCCGGCGGTGGCTCGTTGAGCATGGTGAGCAGGCGGTCGCCGGGTCCCGAGGTCGCGAGCACGCCCGCCGCCACCCCCAGGGCGGCCGCGGGCACGGCGATCATCATCGCCTCGAGTCCCTGGGCCAGGGCGATGTGCCCGCGCGGGGCGCCGATGGCGCGGCGCACGCCGATCGCTCCCAGCCGGCGCTGGACCTCGGCCCGCGCCGAGGCGGCGAGCATGGCGCTGGCGGTCACGAGCGCGATCACCGACAGGGCGACGAGGAGGTCGATGACGATCCCCGCCGCCTGGTCGAGGAGGACGCGGACACCCGAGCGGGTGGCGAACTGGATGTTGCGCAGGCCGAAGCTCGTGCTTCGGGCCTGGACGAGGACCTCGTTCAGGTAGCGGGGGTCGCGCAGCCAGATCTCGGCAAGGTTGACCTGGGGGTTGGGCTCGCGTCCGAAGCGCGCGACGAGGGCGCGTCGCGAGAGATAGATGCGGGGCTTGGCGAGGGGGAAGCCGACGTTGTCGGGGGCCTCGGTGAACCCCACCACGTGCTGGGGTCCGAGCCCGCCCAGGTATAGCGTGCTTCCCACGTGCAGATGCCACGCTTGCGCGAACCCGAGCTCGACGAGGACCTGCGAGCCCGTCGGGGTGAGATTGTGGCCGGCGACGACCGCGTATCCGGGCCGCCCGAAGCCGGAGATGACCTCGGCCACGGCGTCGTTGCGTCGCTGTCCGCTCGCCGCCACTCCGACGTTGAGGAACTCACGGCGCGTCGAGTACGAGGCGATGTCGGGGAGGGCGCTGATGCGCTGGTCGACCAGGCCGGCCGACTGGGGGCTGAAGCGGACGATGATGTCGGGAAGGTCGGCGGCGCGGGCGGCGCGATCGAAGCCGCCGCCGAGCCCGACCCCGACGACGAGCGCCGCGGCGAGCATCGCCGCTGCCAGGGCGATCCCCATCCCGGTCAGGAGAGCCCCGCGCCGGCGCAGGCGCAGTCCCGTCCGGGCTTCGGCGAGCGCGGCGGCCAGCGCCGTCATGCCGCCGGGCGCCCGGCCACCGGGCCGCGACCCGCCGAGGCCACCAGCCTGCCCTCGGCCAGCTCCACGACCCGGTCGGCGATCGCCGCCGCCTCGGGCTCGTGGGTGACGATCACCACCGCCCGGCCCGTGAGACCGCGCAGGAGCTCGAGGACGGCGGCCCCGTTCTCGGCGTCGAGGCTCCCGGTGGGTTCGTCGGCGAGCACGACCTTGGGCCCGTTCACCAGGGCCCGGGCGAGCGCGAAGCGCTGCTGCTCGCCGCCCGAAAGCTCGTGGGGGAGGTGATCGGCGACGGGGACGAGCCCCAGCTCCTCGATCAGCCGGGCGGCGCGGCGGGCGCCGCCGGCGGGGGCGCCGGGCAGGCGCGTGGGCATGAGCACGTTCTCGGCGCCGCTCAGCTCCTCGATGAGCTGGAACTGCTGGAAGACGAACCCCACCTGGCGCAGGCGGATGCGCGCCAGCGCCCTCGGGCTCCGGTTCGTGACGCGCTCGCCGCCCAGGGTGATCTCTCCCGCGTCCGGGGTGTCGAGACCGCCCAGGAGGTTGAGCAGGGTGGACTTGCCGCTCCCCGAGCGCCCGAGGACGGCCACCACCTCATCGGCCGCCACCGACAGGCTGACGTCGTCGAGGACCCGGCGTGCGGCTCGCCCGGCGCCCACCGTCTTGGTGAGGCCAACTGCGCGCAGAACGGTCACTGCCCTCACCGTAGCGAGCACCCGTAGTCGGCCCGCCGGGTGCGCCGAGAGTTCAGGAAAGCGTAATCAGCCGTTGTAGCGGACGAGGGCTTCGGCCATCAGATCCTGGAGCCCGTGCTCGACGTTGGGGGTGACGTAGTTCTGGAGGATCGAGAAGGCGAGGATGTGCCCGTCCCGCGCCCGGCAGTAGCCCGACAGGTCGGAGACGGCGGCGAGGGTGCCCGTCTTGCCCCGGCACTGGCCCTGGGCGTTGGTCCCCACCATCTCGTGCTGGAGCGTGCCGGTCTCCCCGGCCACGGCCAGCGAGTTGACGAAATCGGCGTTGCCCGCCATCTTCTCGAGCGCGGTGACGATGTCGTGGGGGCTCGAGCGGTCGCTGTAGGAGAGCCCGGAGCCGTCGTAGATCTTCGGGTGGATGCCGAACTGGGAGGCGACCTCGGCGCGCACCACCGCCGCCCCCGCCGCCGTCGAGCCCCGACCGCCGAAGGCGGCGCCGAGGTCCTTGATCAGGGTCTCGGCGAAGAGATTGTCCGAAGGAGTGTTGGTGAGGGCGATCATCCTCGACATCGGCGGGGAGCTGACGCTGGCCAGGCTCTGGGCGCCGACCGGGGTCTTGCCGGTGGCGGCGCGGCCGTTCCGGACCTTGATCCGTGCCGACCGCAATGCGGTGACGAGCTGCTGGGCGGCGTAGAGGGGCGGGTTGGCCTGGAAGTGATAGCCGGTGAGGTCGCTCCAGCCGCGGTTGTAGAGGAGCGCGCTCAGGGGGCTGCCGAGGTCGAAGGAGACCCGGTAGCCGTAGGGCGCGGTGCCCTGGGCGGAGTCGAGGTAGGACGCGTCGCCGTAGACGTTGCCGGTGACCTTCTTGATCCCGCTCTGGACGAGCTGGGCCACGAGCGATTGCATGGTTGCGTGGATGACATCCTGGCCGTAGATGTAGTTGTCGTAGCTGGCCGAGCCGAACGAGGGGTCACCGCCGCCGTGCAGGTACAGGCTGCCGTCGAAGGTCCCGTCGCTCCCCAGCGTGCCGACGCCGTAGATCGCCGTCTGCAGCGTGGCCGAGCGGCCGAAGCGCAGGAGCGCGGTGGAGGTCGTGTAGATCTTCTCGTTGGAGGCGGGCAGGCGCCCGACCGTGGCCTTGTACGAGTACAGGGTCTGGCCCGTGTTCATGTCGACCGCCAGCGCCCCGTTCGCGCCCCCGCCGACGTTGAGCTCGCGTGCGAAAACCCT
>DASZMD010000062.1:0-8761 GCA_035551955.1 Solirubrobacteraceae bacterium
GAAGGGATGGGTTGCGTCCACGACTGCGACGATGCCGTGATCGTGAAGCCAGCCAGCGAGAGCCTCGGGTCCGCCGAAGCCCCCCACCCGGACCTCGCCGGGCGGGAGCCGCGGCCGGCCGACGCGCCCGGCCAGGGAGGAAATCACGGGCACGCCCGCGGCGTCGAGCTCCCCCGCGAGCTCGCGCGCCTCGGCGGTGCCGCCGAGGATGAGGATGCGCCCGGTGCTCATGGGGGCGTGGACTCCTGAGCGTCCCGGCGCCTCAGCCGCCTCTGCGCCGGGGCTGGACCACGGGCGCCTGCGCCACCGCGGCCACCACGGCGGCGTACCAGGCACTCCTCACCGGTGAGTTTCCCGACCCGGTGGCGATCGACCTCCCGGGCGGCAAGCACCCCGAGTTCCCGCTTGCCCTCGCCCGGCGCGAGGCGGCGAGCGCGACCGCGGGCGTGGTCAAGGACGCGGGCGATGACCCCGACGTGACGCACGGGGCCTTGATCGTGGCCACGGTGACCGAGGGCCCGCCGGGCTCGGGGATCAGCTTCCGCGCGGGAGCGGGAGTGGGCACCGTGACGCTTCCCGGCCTCCCTCTCGAGGTCGGTGAGCCGGCCATCAACCCGGCCCCGCGCCGGATGATCGCCGACGCGGTCGCCAAGGTGGCGGCCGCGCACGGGGGCCGGGGAGACGTCGCGGTGGAGATCTCGGTCCCCGGCGGGGAGGAGCTCGCGCGCCGGACCTGGAACCCCCGGCTCGGGATCATCGGCGGCCTGTCGATCCTCGGGACCACCGGCGTGGTGATCCCCTATTCGTGCTCGGCGTGGATCGCCTCGATCCGCCAAGGCGTCGACGTCGCCCGGGCCACCGGCCACGAGCACGTGATCGCCGCCACCGGCGACACCTCCGAGCGCGCCGCCCGTGAGCGCTACCGCCTTCCCGACAGCGCCGTGCTCGACATGGGGGACTTCGCCGGCGCCGTGCTCGAGTACCTGGCGCGCCATCCCGTGCCGCGGCTCACGATCGCGGGCGGGTTCGCCAAGCTCTCCAAGCTCGCCGCCGGTGCCCTCGACCTCCATTCCGCACGCTCGCAGGTTGACTTCGAGCGGCTGGCGGCGAGTGCTCTCGCCGCCGGCGGCTCCGAGGAGCTCGCCGCCGCGGTGCGCGGCGCCAACACCGGGCTCCACGCACTCGAGCTCGCCCGCCAGGCCGGCGTGCCGCTCGGCGACCGCGTCGCCGCCGACGCCCGGGGGGTCGCCCTCGGCGTGCTCGCGGGAGCGCCGACCGAGGTCGAGGTCCTCGTGGTCGATCGCCAGGGTCACGTCGTCGGGTCGGCGCCGCCTCGTTCGCGCGCCGCCGAGTAGAGGTGGCTGTCGCGGAAGCCGCGCGCCGCCAGCGCCGGTCCGACGATCACCGTGGCCGTGCGCCTGACCCCGGCGCCGGCCACCTGGCCGGCGATGCTCGACAGGGTGCCGCGGAGGACGATCTCGTCGGGCCAGCTCGCGCGCGCGACGACGGCGGCCGGGCAGTCCTCGCCGTAGCTCGGAACCAGGGCGGCGACGATTTCCTCGATCGCCTGGGCGCCGAGGTGGACGACGAGGGTCGTCGCGTGGGTGGCGAGGGCGGCGAGATCCTCGCCCGACGGCATCGCCGACGAGCGCCGACCGTAGCGGGTGAGGATGACCGTCTGGGCGACACCGGGAACGGTGAGCTCGCGCCGCAGCGCCGCCGCCGCGGCGGCGAAGGCGGGGACGCCGGGGGTGACGTCCCAGGGGATCCCGAGCTCGTCGAGGCGGCGCATCTGCTCGGCAGCCGCGCTGTAGATCGACAGATCCCCCGAATGCAGGCGGGCGACGTCGTCGCCGCGCTCCTGGGCGCCCCGCAGCTCCTCGACGATCTCGTCCAGGCTCAGGTCCTGGGTGTCGACCACGTGGGCCCCGGCGGGAACCGACTCGAGGATCTCGGCGGGCACGAGCGCCCCGGCATACAGGCACACCGGGCACGAGGAGATGAGCCGTTGCGCACGCAGGGTGAGGAGGTCAGGCGCTCCCGGGCCCGCGCCGATGAAGTGCACGGTCACTTGCCGGCCGCCCATTGCACGATCGGGAGCCGCGCTCGCCAGCCGGTGAACGACCCGATGGGCTCGGCGTGGGCGATCTCGATCCGCACGAGCTCGCCGCCGTAGGAGGCCAGCGCGGCGGTCAGCGCGTGCTCGCCCTCGAGGGTGGCGGCGTTCGCCACCATCCGCCCACCAGGCCGCAGCTCGCTCCAGCATCGCTCGATCAGCCCGTCGTCGGTGAGCCCGCCGCCGAGGAACACGGCGTCGGGCGCGGGCAGCCCCGCGAGCGCCGCGGGCGCCCTCCCGGTCACGACCTCGAGCTCGGGGACGCCGAGGCGGCGGGCGTTGCCGGTGATCCGCGCGGCGCGGTCCTCGCGCGCCTCGACGGCGATCGCCCGGGCCGTGGACTCGGCCCGCAGCCACTCGATCGCGATCGAGCCGCTGCCCGCCCCCACGTCCCACAGCAGCCGGCCGGGCAGGGGCACGAGGGCGGCGAGGGTGACGGCGCGGATGGGGCGCTTGGTGAGCTGGCCGTCGTTGTCGAAGGCGCTGTCCGGGAGCCCGGGGATGGCGGGGAGGACCTGAGCACCGGCGCCGGCGCGGCACTCGATCGCCACCGCGTGCAGGGGGTCGGCCTCGCGGTCGACGAACTCCTCGGCGACGTCGTCGATCATGCGCTCGTCCGGGCCGCCGAGCTGCTCGAGGACGACGAAGCGGCTGGGGCCGAACCCGCGCTCGCGGAGAACCCGCGCGACGGCGGCGGCGCCGTCGCGCCCGCTCGCGTAGACGACGAGGCGGCGGCCGGGGGCGAGGGAGCGGGCGACGGCCTCGGGCGCGCGTCCCACCGTGCTCACGAGCGTCACCTCCGCCTCGGGCCACCCAAGCCTCGCGCACGCGAGCGCGAAGGCCGAGACGTGCGGGTGGACCTCGAGGCGCTCGGGACCGAGGCGTCGCGCCAGCGTGGCGCCGATGCCGTGGAGCATGGGATCGCCGCTGGCGAGCACGCACGTCCTGCCGCTCGTCCGCGTGCTGAGCTCGTCGAGGAGCCGATCGATGGGCGAGGGCCAGGGACGCGCGCGGCCAGGGATGGCGGGCAGCAGCGCGAGCTGGCGCGCCGAGCCGACGACCTCCTCGGCGGCGAGGATCGCCGCCCGCGCGGGGGCGCCGAGCCCGTCCCAGCCGTCGGCGCCGATGCCGACGACGACGATCCGGGTCATCGCCGCTCTCCCTCGCGGGCGCGCCGCGCTTGGCGATCGGCGGCGGCGCCGGCGTGAACGGCGGTGAAGACGGCGCGGGCGATGTCTGCGCCCACCCGCGTCGCAGGTCCCGCGAAGGGCACGCCGCCGCCGGGGAGGGCGGCGATGCAGAAGGCGTCGGTGGCGGTGCCGGTGGCGAAGGCGGCCGCGTTCTGCGCCCGGACCCCGGCTTGCGCCAGCGCCTGGGCCTTGGCCTCGATCGCGGTCTGGGCCGCGCCCGCCAGGGCGGCGTCGTCGAGCGGTCCCTCGACGATGACGAGCAGGTTGATCGTCCCCGGAGCGGGCACGGCACGGGGGCGCGTGCCCGCCGCGGCCAGCGGGTGGCCGACGCCGACGGTGGCGATCACCCGCGCCGCGCCGAACTCGGCCCGCTCGTGCCGGCGGACATCGACGGCGGTGAGCATGCCCACGACGGGTGCGGGTAGGCCGAGGTCCGCCGCCCGCTCGGCGAGGTCGGCGGCGGGATCGGTGCGCGAGTAGTCCCCGGGCACGGTCACGTTCAGCCACGCGCGGGCGGGAGCGAGGCCTCCGCCGAGCACGGCGCTCGAAAGGGCGCGGCGCTCGCCGCCGAAGTCGACGACGAGCGCCTGGTCCGAGAGGGTCACGAGCACGCGGCCATCACCCCAGCGTGAGAGTCCGGCCCGCGACCACGAGCTCGACCGACTGCGCGCGGGACGCCAGCCGCTGGGTGGCCTCGCCGAGGATGTCGAGCCAGGCGCGCGCGACCAGGTCGGGCGGGAGCATGCCCTCGCCCGCCTGCTCGGCCACCACAATCGCCGCCCCCGCCGCCTCGGCGCTCACCGCGACGCGGTCGACGTCGGCGAGGATGTCCGCCTCGACCCGCTCGAGGAGCTGGCGATCTGGGCGCTCGAACGCCCCCGCCGTGTCGAGCCAGGTCGCGATCCACGGACCGAGCCCGTCGATGAGCACGCAGAGATCGGCGGCGTCGAGGAGGGCGTCGGACAGGCTCGGTCCCGCCTCGATCGTCGTCCAGTCCGCGGGCCGGCGCGCCTGGTGGGCCTGGATGCGCGTCCGCATCGCGGGATCGGCGCCGTCGGCGGTGGCCACGTAACGCACGGGCAGGCCGGTGTCCCGCGCGAGCCGCTCGGCATGCCCGCTCTTCCCCGACCGCGTTCCCCCGATGACGAGGGCGAGGCTCATCCGGCGGCGGCGCGCGCGAACCGCCACGCCAGCTCGGGGTGCGCCGCCCAGTGAACGTGCAGATAGCTCGCCTGCACCGCTCCCGCGACGCAGCCCTCGGTTCGTTCGGTCCCGCGGGCGGAGAGGGTCCACGCCGGGCCGCCGGCGTCGGCCGTCGCGGCCACCTGGGAGTAGTGGAACTCGTGCCCGCGGACGCGCTCGCCCGCCTGGAGCCACGGGGTGGCGGTGGCCGCGACGGCGTCGCGGTATCCGAGGGTCAGGCGGTGGGACATTGTGGCGCGGCCCGGCAGGACGCCGCACATCTCATGGCCGTCGAGCTCTTCGACCAGGAAGAGGAGGCCTCCGCACTCGGCGAGCACGGGGCGGCCGGCGGCGGCGAAGGCACCGATTCGGGCGCGCAGGGCGCCGTTGGCCTCGAGCTCGGAGCCGAAGACCTCAGGGAACCCGCCGGCGAGCACGAGCGCCCCGGCACCGTCGGGGAGCGTCTCGTCCTCGAGCGGATCGAACGGACACAGCTCGGCGCCCGCGGCGGCGAGCAGCTCTAGGTTCTCCTCGTAATGGAACGAGAAGGCCCGGCCGCGGGCGATGGCGATGCGCGCGGTAGGCGCCCCGTCGGCCGGCGGCTCCGGGCTCCAGGTCGCTCCGGCGAGCGGGGGCGCGGCGCGCGCGAGGCGCTCGATCGCCTCGAGGTCGGTGAAGCGCGCGACCGCCCCCGCGAGCGCCTCGAGCGCCGAGCGCGTCCGTTCCTCGCGCTCACCCGCGGGGACGAGTCCCAGGTGGCGCTCGGGGGTGCGGACCCGCTCGTCGCGCCGGAGCGCCCCGAGGACGGGAATCTCGAGCGGTGCGACCGCCTCGCGCAGGAGCTCCTCGTGGTGGTCGGAGCCGACGTGGTTGAAGATCACCCCGGCAACCTCGAGTTCGGGGTCGAAGGTCGCATATCCGTGCACGATCGCCGCCGCCGAGCGCGCCATCGAGGCGGCGTCCACGACGAGCAGGACCGGGGCCTTCAGGAGCTTGGCGACGTGCCCGGTGCTCGCGAGCTCGCCGCGCCCCGACGCCCCGTCGAACAGGCCCATCACGCCCTCGACGACGGCGATGTCGGCCCCTTGCGCCCCGTGGCGCGCCAGCGGCGCGATCAGCTCCGGTCCGCCGAGGAAGGCGTCGAGGTTGCGTCCCGGGCGCCCCGAGGCGAGCGCGTGATAGCTCGGGTCGATGTAGTCGGGGCCGACCTTGAAGCCCTGGACCCTCAGGCCCCGGCGGCTGAGGGCGCCGATCAGGCCGCACGCCACCGTGGTCTTGCCCGCCCCCGAGCTCGTCCCGGCGATGACGACCCGCGGGATCACCACACACGCCCACAGAATTGGCGCCCTTTAGCGGATTTCCCTACGCCACAGAATCGCCGCCAGGCGATTCTGTTAAGGGAATCCGCTTTAGCGGATTCCCCTACCACTCGATCCCCTGCTGGGCGCGGATCCCGGCGTCCATCGGGTGCTTGACCTTTGACACCTCCGAGACGAGGTCGGCAAGCTCGATGAGCTCAGGGGCGGCATCGCGGCCGGTGATGACCACGTGCTGGAAGCCGGGCCGCTCGCGCAGCGCCGAGACGACGTCGGCGACGTCGATCCACCCCCACTTGACCGGGTAGGTGATCTCGTCGAGGAGGAGGAACTCGTAGCGCTCGGCGGCGATCGCGCGCTTGACCTCCGCCCATCCCTCGCGAGCGAGGTCGGCGGACTCCTCGAGGTCGCGCGACAGCCACGACCAACCGTCGCCCATCTTCTCCCAGTCGATGCCGCCGAGCTTGGCCGCCGCCTTCGCCTCGCCGACCTTCCACCTGCCTGACTTGACGAACTGGAACACCCCGCAGCGGTACCCGCGCGCCCACGAGCGCATGAGCATCCCGAACGCCGAGGTGCTCTTGCCCTTGCCGTGGCCGGTGATGACGATCACCAGTGGCCGGTCGCGCGGCTTCCGGCGCTTGGGCTCGGCGCTCCCGCGGTCGCCAGGGCGGTGGGGGACGTCGACGTCGGGGGAGTCAGATGCCAACTTTCGCGGGCGCGGGCTCATGCCGCCCTCCGTGGCGGCGCCGGCGCCAGCCGGTGGACCTCGCCGCCGGCGGCGGTGGCGATCTCGGCCGCGAGTCCGAGCCGGACGGGGCCGTCCTCGGTGTCGATCACGTGGACGGCTGCGGCGGCGCGGCCGAGGCGCGCGGCGGCGGCGGGAATCGTCCGCGCGCGGTCGGCGGCGCGACCGTCGGTGAGCACGACGGCGATGGCGCGGCGGCCGGCCTCGCGCCCCGCCTCGCGGCGGATCAGGCGCTCGGCGAGGTCGAGCCCGGCGGCGATCGGGGTGCGGCCGCCGGTGGGAAGTGCCCGCAGGGCCTCGGCGGCACGTTCGAGCGGCGCGCCGGGGGCGATGAGCAGCTCGGCGGCGCTGTCGCGGAAGACGATCACCGCGACGCGGTCCCGGCGCGCGTACGCCTCGCGGAGGACGGCGAGGAGCGCGCCCTTGACCCGCGCCAGGCGCCGGCGGGCGCCCATCGAGCCGCTGGCGTCGACGACCAGGCACAGGAACGCCCCCTCGCGGCCGGCGCGGACGTGCTCGCGGAGATCCCGCGACCCGGGATGTCCGCCGCCGGGCGAACTCCCAACCGAACTGGCGCCAGGCGATTTCACAGTGGCCCCGCTCGGTTGAGCCGCCAGTTTCGCGGCTCCGAGCAGGCGCGCGCGCAGGGTGGCGACGAGCGCGATGTCGTCGGTGCCCGGAGCGGCGGGGCGGCTGTCGATGGCGCCGGCGCCCGGCCCGCCCCCGCGAGCGCGGCGGCCCGTCGGGCCCGACCCCGCCCCGGCGAGCGCGAGGGCGTCGACGGGGAGCCGCGCCGGCGCGGGCGGGTCGTGGCGCGGGCGGGCGGGGACATCGGGGCGGGGCCGGGCGTCCGAGGGGTGGGCGGGATCGGTGGGGGGCGGCCGGTCCGTGGGGTCGGTGTCGTCCGGCCCGTCGGTGAGGTCGGTGGGGTCCGGCCCGTCGGTCGGGTCGGTGGGGTCCGGCCCGTGGGAGCGGTCGGCGGCGTCCGGCACGTGGGAGCGGTCGGCGCCGTCCGGCCCGTCGGAGCGGTCGGCGCGCCCCTGCCCGCCGTCCGGCCCCTCTTCCGGCGGCGGCTCGTCCTCGCCCGACGGTCCGTCGAGCGCCCGCTCGAGCTCCTCGTCGTCGGGCGCGCGGCCGTCCAGGGGATCGCGCCGGCGCCGGTGGGACAAAGCGAGAGGTGCCGCGCGGCGGACGTGCTCCTCGGTGACCTCGTTGGCGCCGTCGAGGGCCGCGAGCGCGCGGGCCGCCCACGCGCACACAATGTCTCCCCGCACCCCATCCACTCCCAACCGGGCACACGCGCCGGTGACGCGCATGAGCTCGCGCTCGGGGAGGCGGACCGCCGCCACCGCCGTGCGCGCCGCGGCGATCCGGTCCGCGAGCGAGCGCTCGCTCGCGGCCCAGGCCGCGCGAAATCCCTCCGGATCGCTCTCGAAGGCGAGCCGGCGGCGGACGATCTCGGCGCGCGCAGACGGGTCCGACGGGGCTCGTACCTCGACACCGAGACCGAAGCGGTCGGTGAGCTGGGGCCGGAGCTCGCCCTCCTCGACGTTCATCGTCCCCACGAGGAGGAAGCGCGCCGCGTGCGCGACCGAGACGGCGTCGCGCTCGACGCGCGCGACGCCGGAGGCGGCGGCGTCCAAGAGCGCATCGACCAGGTGGTCGGGGAGGAGGTTGACCTCGTCGACGTAGAGGATCCCCTGGTGGGCGCGGGCGAGCAGGCCCGCCTCGAAGGCGTGCTCGCCGGCGAGGGCGCGGGCGAGGTCGAGGGCCCCCACGAGCCGGTCGAGGGTGGTGCCGAGGGGGAGCTCGACGAGCCGCGCGGGGCGCGCCGCCACGGGAGCGTCAGCGGGAACCGGCCCGCCGGGCGCGAGTTCGCCGGGGGCAAAGGCGAACGCCTGTCCCGACGCGGCCGTGACCGGGGGGAGGAGGGGCGCGAGACCGCGCACTGCGGTTGACTTGGCGGTGCCGCGCTCGCCGCGGACGAGGACGCCGCCGACCTCGGGGGCGACGGCGTTGATGAGCAGCGCCTCGATCAGCTCCTCTTGGCCGACGATGGCGCTCAGGGGGAAAAGAGTGGTCATACCGTGCTCGTGGAATCGGCGCCAGCCGATTCCAGCTCGCCCTCGAGGGCCAGGTAGCGCTCGCGGATGGCGGCGAGGGTGTCGGAGGCGGGCGCACCCCACATGCCGCGGTCGGCCGCCTCGAG
>DASZMD010000063.1:0-25419 GCA_035551955.1 Solirubrobacteraceae bacterium
CTGCGCGATCGCGACCGGGAGTACATGATCGCCCTCGACTGGCTCGGCTTCGACTCGACGACGATCGAGATCGATCACGCCGAGCGCTACGCGGGCAAGAGCGGCTACTCGCTGCGCGGGCTCGTCAAGGTGGCGCTCGACGGGATGTTCTTCCAGAGCACGGTGCTCCTGCGCCTGGTCGTGCTCGTCGGCTTCCTCGTCGCGCTGGCGGGCACCGGCCTGGCCGTGTACGAGGTCGTCGATTACTTCGTCGAGCCGGGCAAGCGGGTGGCCGGCTTCGCCAGCCTGGCCGTGCTCACGCTGCTTCTCGCCGGGTTCATCATCGTCAGCGTCGGGGTCGTCGGCATCTACGTGGGCCGGATCTTCGAGCAGGTCAAGGACCGGCCGCTCTATCTGATCGACCACCAGGCCGCAGGCCCCGAGCGCGCGCGGCAGACGGAGATCGAACCCGCCGCCGGCTACTCGCGCGCCGACAGGACGTAGACCATCTCGCGCCCCCCGGGGATCGGGAAGGTCGCCAGGGTGCGCTCGCGGTAGCGCGCCATGAGCTCGTCGAGGGTGGCCTCGGTGAAGCGCTCGGCGTGGCCGCCCACCCCGGGATCGGCGGCGCGCCGGCCGAGGAGGGCGACGCCGGGGAGATTGCTGGTCGCGAGATTGCGTACCGGCTCAGAGACGATCACCCGGTCGCGGGCGGCGGTGAGCATGCGCTCGACGACGGCCACCGCGTCGGGGAGGAAGTGGTACAGGCTCGCCTGCATGATCGCCACGTCCGCCGCCGGGAGCGGCTCGCCCACGTCCGCGAGGTCGATCCGGCGGGCGTCGACGCCGCGGCGGCGCAGCGCGTCGACGAAGCCCTCGTTGACGTCGACGCCGATGTAGCCGCCGGCGCGCGCCCTCAGGTAGCGGCGGTAGAGGGTGCCGGGGCCGCAGCACAGCTCGAGCACCGAGGCCTCGGGCGGGACCTGCTCGGCCACCGCCCGCATCCGCGCCGCGTAGTGGCGGCCGTAGAGGACGCGCATGAGCAGCTCGTAGCCCCGGGCGCTGCGGTAGACGAGGCTGGTGCTCACGCGGCGCGAGTGTAGGGCGCCCGCTTCTTTAGCCTTTCCTTCGTTATGTGGACGAATGATTGACCGAAAGTTTGACTTTTGAACAGAAACCGGTGAAAATCCTGTGCAAGGACGCACGATTGGGGCAGCCTCTCCGACCGGGGAGAGCCCAACTTACATTGGACCTGCCGGTGGGCGTACGTGTCTGTGCGCCAGAATGGGCTGCCGGCGGGGTCTGGGAGGGGTTGACACATGCGAGCTATGAGTCTGTGGGCGCGCTCCCGCGTGAGCGGGAGACGGCGTCGCAGGGCCGTTGGAATCACGGTCACCGTCTTTGCCGCGACGGGGGCGTTGTTCGTGGCATCGGCGTTGGGTGTACTCACCGGCAGCCCGAGCAATTTCGAGTCTCAAGACGGGAACATGGCGGTCGACACGGCAGGCAATCACGACTGGGCGAACGTCCCGTTCTTCCACGTCACCGACCCGTCGAACACAACGGCGGACGACTCCTGGAAGTCCGGGCAGAAGCAGGACACCAGTTGCCCGGTGCTCAGTCTGAGCAAGAATCCTGGCAAGGACGACTTCACCGATGTCGCGTCCTACAGCGATACGGCGAGCAGCGGCGGCGTTCTCGGCGATACGTTCCTCTATGGGGCGACGATCAGGTTCACCGCTAACGGGAATGCAAGCGAGAACGTCGAGCTCCAGACCGGCGCGGCCGGCAACTGCCTGAACAGCAACGGAACGGCGATGACCGATCCGCTCACCGGCGTCAAGCTGCTCAAGCGCTCGGCAGGCGACAAGCTCATCGCCATCGACTACCTCAACGGTGGGACCAACGTTCAGTTCCGCGTCCTCACCTGGGTACTCGGCGGTGCCTGCACCGTGAGCAGCGACAGCCCCCCGTGCTGGGGTGCGACCGTGCAGACGCTCGACCAGAACGCCGGGGAGGGGCTGGCCAATCAGGACGCGATCACCGCGGCCAACAATCCGATCAGCAGCCAACCGCTGGTCGCCGGGCAGTTCGCCGAGTTCGGGATCAACCTGTCGAAGGCGGGAATCATCCCCTCGGCTTCATGCCAGGCCTTCGCCCGGACGGTGTGGGAATCGCGCTCGTCGGGCAGCAGCTTCTCCTCGAACCCGGCTGACATCACGATCGAGGATCACTCGGTCTCGAACTGCGGCGAGATCAAGGTCGTCAAGAAGACCAGTCCCGGCGGCCTCGACCAGCAGTTCCACTTCACCTCGGGACTGAATGCCAACTCCGGGGCCGGGGGCGTGCCCTGCGCGAGCGGTGGGCCTGGCGGCGTCGCCTCCGGTGGCGGCTTCTGCCTCAACGCGGCCACCACCGCCGGCGGCACGGTCGACGAGACCGGCCTTCCCGCCGGTAGCTATGACATCACCGAGGCAACAGAGCCGTCCGGGTTCGGGTTCGGAGGCGCCACCTGCACCGGGGTGACAAACGGCGGGAGCACGTTCACGTACACCGCACAAAAGGCGACGGTCGTCCTGGCGTCCGGTGACGTCGTCACCTGCACGTACACCAACAACCAGCTGACCGGGGCGCTCAAGCTCACCAAGGTCTCAAGCTCGTTGGGCGCTACCCACCTGGCCGGAGCGAAGTTCACGATCAACGACCCGAGCGGCACGCCGCTGCCGGGAAGTCCGTACACGACGGGCAGCGACGGCACGGTCTGCGTCGATGGCCTGACCGGTGTGGGCAATTACACGGTCCAGGAGACGAGCGCACCAGCCGGGTATTCGATCGACGACAGCACCGCGAGAACGGTGCCGGTCAGCGGCAACAATGCGAAATGCACCGATGCCGTGTACCTAGGTGCGTCGACCACCTTCACCGACACGCAGCTTCCGGGGGCGCTCAAGATCACCAAGCTCTCGAGCAAGGCAGCGGCGACGCCGCTGTCCGGCGCGCAGTTCACGATCAAGGACGCAAGCGGTACGGCGTTGCCGGGAAGTCCGTACACGACCGGCAGCGACGGCACGATCTGTGTCGACGGCCTGACCTCCATCGGTAGCTACACGGTGCAGGAAACGAGCGCGCCGACCGGATACGGGATCGACGACAGCGCCGCGAAGACGGTGGACGTCACCGCCAGCGGCGCGAAATGCAGCGATGCCACCTTCGCCGGGGGGACCAGGACATTCACAGACACACCGTTGACGGATGTGTTGGTGAGCGCAGCGAGCGAGGTGAGCGGCGGGACCAAGAGCAGCATCACGTGCAAGGACAGCGCTGGGACCAACGTCGGCACCTCGCCGCAACCCAGCTCCGGTTTCGCCGACCCCGTGGGCGTCACGGCCAAGGGGTTGAAGCCCGGGGTCTACACATGCACGGTGAACATCGACCCCTGACCGGGAGTCGACAGCATTCGGGCACGAGAGGGGCGGCTTCGGCCGCCCCTCTTGCCTTTCGCTATGTAAGGTTCTGTTCTGAGACCGGGCAGTGCTGCTGCTGCCAGCTGACGTAGGCCATCTCCGAGTCGATCGAGTAGGTGGCCTTGGTGGTGTTGCCCGAGAGCGTGATCGACCATGCTCCGCCGGCCAGGGATCCTCCCCCCGTATTGCTGCTCGTCGACCACGACGGGACGTAACAGACCTCGTAGTAATTCGTGGTCACGCCCTTGACCGTGCTCGAGCCGGTGAGGACAGCGTGGCGGCTGTCGCCCTGCGGAGAAGTGATCGTGAGGTCGCTGAGCGAGCCGACGACGGCGACACTGGCCTCGATGCCGACCCCGCCGGCATTCCACCACATCCCGCTGTAGTAGTCGACGTTCGGATCACAGAGCTGTTCGGTCGCGGCGAAGCTTCCGTTGAGCGCGCCGCTCCAGGCGCGCTGGTGGGAGTCATCCTCGGCCAGACACCAGCTTGGTCTGTTGGGCGCCGTGTAGAGGTAGTCCGAAGTCGGCGAGAGCGGCGCTCCCGCCTGGGACTTGCCGCCGGAAGACTTGCCCGCCGAGGCGATTGGTGCGAGCACGGAGCCGAGACCGAGAGCGGCGGCGACGGTGGCGCACAGCAGTGCGCATCGATGAGCAAGGCGAGCGGAAGCGGGCATGGCGGAGGTCGGGCGTGTATGGCTCGATCGCTGGACGGGGCCGGCTAAGGCCCGCGATTGGTGCCCTCGGCGCGTGGCCGATCTAGGACTGTCGTCGGCGCGCCGCGTGGGAACTGCAAGCAGGCGATTGCCGCGATGGACGAATGACCGGTCTCGCCCCCGGACGTTCACGCCACGGTCACGATCTGGCCACATGCGAGCGAGTCGCTCGCCCTTAGCCTTTCGGGCCATGTCCTCCGTCGGGGGAATCCGGCGGGAGCACCGACTCGGGAGGTAGCGACATGTCTGAGGTCTCACGTGGTTTGACGCGCCGTCAGGTGATCAGAGCGGGAGCGGGAACGACCACCAGCTCGGCATGCGTGGCCAACCTCTCCCACTCGTGGCTCGCCCCGCACTCGGCTCGTGACGGCGGCAAGATGGACAACTGGGTGCCGGCGATGATCGCCGCCAACGGTCCCACCGACGGCCCGCTGACCATGGGCTACTACACGCGCAACGACATTCCGTACCACTACGCGCTCGCCGACGCCTTCACCATCTGCGACGGCTATCACTGCTCGGTGATGGGGCCGACGAACCCCAACCGGCTGTACTCGATGACGGGCATGATCGACCCCACCGGCCAGCACGGCGGTCCCGTCGTCGACAATGCCGAGACGCCGCCCTACACGTGGACGACCTACCCCGAGCGCCTCGAGGCGGCGGGGATCGACTGGCGCGTGTACCAGCAGGTCAATAACTACGACGACAACCCGCTGGCGTGGTTCAAGCAGTTCCAGCAGGCGCCCCACAGCTCGCCGCTCTATCAGCGCGGGCTGGCGGTCGAGAACAGCCTCGTCGATCGCTTCGCCGAGGACGTGGCGACGGGAAACCTGCCTCAGGTCTCGTGGATCATCGGCCCTGACTACCAGTCAGAGCATCCCTCCTACCTCCCGGCCGAGGGCGCGCAGCTGATCTCCCAGATCGTCTCCGTGCTCGCCGACAACCCGAAGGTGTTCAGCAGGACGGCGCTCCTGCTCAACTACGACGAGAACGACGGCTTCTTCGACCACGTCCCGCCGCCCACCGCTCCCTCCGGGACTCCCGGCGAATACGTCAACCCGGTTCCGGCCGCGGCCAACGGCATCAGCCGGCCGATCGGGCTCGGGTTCCGCGTCCCCATGATCATCATCTCGCCGTGGACGACGGGGGGCTTCGCGTGCGGCGACACCTTCGACCACACCTCGACGATCCGCGTCATCGAGCGCGTCTTCGGGGTCATGGAGCCGAACATCAGCGCCTGGCGCCGGATGACGTGCGGCGACCTGCTCTCGGCCTTCGACTTCTCCGTCCCGGCGGCGTTCCCCGACCTGCCCAGTCCCGACGCTCTGCTCACTCCGGGCAACCCGGCCAACGTGCCCACTGAGCAGTCCGAGTGCATGGTGGGCTCTGGCAATCCCGCGCCCACGCCCCCGCCCGCCACCGCCCAGACGGTCCCCACCCAGGAGCCGGGCACGCGACCGCGGCGGGGGGTCTCGGCGCGGCTGGCGCGCGCGGAGCTCCTGCGCCGGGCGACGCGGCTCTCGGGCCCCAAGCGGAGTGCCCGTCACGCTCGCCGGGACGTCGTCAAGCACCGATAAACCCGCTACGGTAGGAGGGTGCGAAAGCTCCCTCCGCTCCTCCGCAAGCCCGCTGCGCTCGGCCTCCGCGGAGCCGTCGAGGGTCACGCCGTGATCCACGGATTTCGCTCGGGAATGCTCGGCATCGACCCGCCGCGCAAGGTGGCGAGCGTGCTCCGCGCGCTCGATCATCTCGGTCCCATCGGCGGGGCGCTGGCGGTGGCCGCGTCGCGCCACGGCGACCAGACCGGAGTGATCGACGAGCGCGGGTCGCTCACCTTCAAGGAGATCGACGGGCGCACCGACGCGCTCGCCTACGGCCTGCGTGCGCGGGGGGTGAACGAGGGGGAGACGATCGGGATCCTGTGCCGCAACCACCGCGGCTTCCTCGACATCACCTTTGCGGCGGCCAAGCTCGGCGCCCGGGCGCTGTATCTCAACACCGACTTCGCCGGTCCCCAGCTCCGCGACGTGTGCGCGCGCGAAGGCGTCTCCCTGCTCGTCCACGACGAGGAGTACATGGAGCTCGTGACGCCGATCGAGACCAAGCACCGCACCCTGCTCGGCTGGACCGATGGCGCCCCGGGCGCGGACACGCTCGAGGCAGTCATCGCCGAGAACGCGGGCCGGAGCATCCCGCTGCCCAAGCGGGTCCCGCAGGTGGTGCTCCTGACCAGCGGGACAACGGGAACCCCCAAGGGCGCGCCCCGGCACTCGGGCGCGACGCTCTCGCCCATGGGCGCGATCCTCTCCAAGGTCCCGTTCCGCGCGCGCGAGTCGACGTACGTGGCGGCGCCCATGTTCCACGCCCTCGGTTTCACCGAGATGGTGGTGACGGTGAGCCTCGGGAGCACGGTGGTGGTCCGGCGGCGCTTCAAGCCCGAGCTCGTGCTCGCCGACATCGCCAAGCATCGCTGCACCGGCCTCATCGTCGTGCCCGTGATGCTCCGGCGGGTCGTCGACCTGATCGAGTCCGAGCCCGGCTCCTTCGACACGAGCTCGCTGCGCATCGTGCTCCTCTCGGGCTCCGCGCTCGAGGCCGAGCTGGCCCGGCGAGCGCTGCGCACGCTCGGCGATGTCATCTACAACTTCTACGGCTCGACCGAGGTGGCCTGGGCCACCTTCGCCACCCCCGAGGATCTCCGCGCCGCCCCGGGCACGGCGGGCCGCGCTCCCTTCGGGACGGTGGTCAAGCTCTTCGACCACGACTGCGCCCCGGTGGTGGGCGCCAACCACACCGGCCGCATCTTCGTGGGCAACGGCTTCCAGTTCGAGGGCTACACGGGCGGCGGCAACAAGGACATGATCGACGGGCTCATGAGCACCGGTGACGTCGGTCACTTCGACGAGGCCGGGCGCCTGTTCATCGACGGCCGCGACGACGACATGATCATCTCCGGGGGCGAGAACGTGTTCCCGGGCGAGATCGAGGAGCTCCTGATCACCAACGAGGCGATCGAGGAGGCGTCCGTCATCGGTGTCGAGGATCCCGACTGGGGATGGCGCCTGGTCGCGTTCGTCGTCCTGCGCCCCGGCCGGCAGCTCTCCGACGACGAGGTCAGGGACTTCGTCAAGGCCAACCTGGCCCGCTACAAGGTCCCCCGCGAAGTCCACTTCCTGGACGAGTTGCCCCGCAACCCGACCGGGAAGGTGCTCAAGCGCGAGCTCCGCGCCCGCCTCGCCGGCGTCGGCGGCTGAGACACCCTAGACGTTTGGCGCGAGCACCCCGCCCGCGTCCTGTACGCTCGGCCATAGCCATCAACAGCCGGTTAGGTTATGGACGACCCCGCACCACGAGACAGCTTCTGGCAGCGCCGCCGCGCGAGGCGCGTACGCCGCGCCGCCGATCGCCGCGCGCTCACCTCGGAGTTCGAGCTCGACCGTCCGCGCGGCTTCGCGCGGCTGCGTGCCCTGGCCGCCGAAATGGGCGATCTCGAGAGCGAGCGGATCCGCTCGCACTCGCGCCCGCCCCGCCAGGCCGCCCGGACGCCTGAGCGCCGCGCCGAACGCGCACGCTAGGACTTCGCGTCCGAACCGGACGCCCGCAACTTGTACACCGCGGCCGTTCCCTGGCACGTTCGCGCCGTGGATAAATAGCCGTCCCGTCAGCGCAGGACGACCCTGGGAGGCTCATGGTGGCCAGCTCGACTCCGCCTGCCCCGCCGAGAACCACACGCACGTTCAGCCGCCTCGTCGATGACCCTGTCCTCGAGGACTACTCGCTGCGCTACGCCCCGAGCACCTTCCGCCGCTGGAGCGAGTTCACGGTGGCGAGCGCCGCCCTCGGCGGCATCGCCTACCTGGCCGATTTCGCCATCGGCGGCTCGATCGCCATCACCTTCGGGTTCACCAACGCGCTGATCGCCATCCTCCTGGCGGCGGCGGTGATCTTCCTCACCTCGATCCCGATCGCCTACTACTCGGCCAAGTACTCGATCGACATGGATCTCCTGACCCGCGGGGCGGGATTCGGCTATCTGGGCTCGACCATCACCTCGCTCATCTACGCGAGCTTCACCTTCATCTTCTTCTCGCTCGAGGGCTCGATCATGGCCCAGGCCTTCAACCGCGGGTTCGGGATCCCCCTGTGGCTGGCCTACCTGATCGGCGCGCTCATCATCATCCCCCTCGTCACCTTCGGGATGACGCTGCTCTCCAAGCTCCAGGTGTGGACCCAGCCGATCTGGCTCGTCCTCATGTTCTCGCCCTTCATCGCGCTGCTCATCACCGACCCGAGTGTCTACGCGAGCTGGACGCACTTCACGGGCACGGGTAAGTCCTCGGGCCTGAACGCGATCTCGATGGGCCTGGGGGCGGGCATCGCGCTCTCCCTGATCGCCCAGATCGGCGAGCAGGTCGACTATCTGCGCTTCATGCCCGCCAAGACCCCGGCCAACGCGCGCCGCTGGTGGACGGCGGTGATCGCCGCCGGCCCGGGGTGGGTGATCCTCGGCGCGCTCAAGCAGCTCGGCGGCGCCTTCCTCGCCTACTACGTGTTCACCAAGGTCGGATCGGTCAAGGCCGACCAGCCGATCCAGCAGTACATCGGCGGCTTCAACAAGTTCCTCCCGGGCGGGATCGTCGTCGGCGTCGCCGTGTTCTTCGTTGTCCTCTCCCAGATCAAGATCAACGTCACCAACGCCTACTCGGGGTCACTGTCGTGGTCGAACTTCTTCTCGCGCATCTTCCATTGGCATCCCGGGCGCGTGGTGTGGGTGCTCTTCAACGTCGGCATCGCCCTGACCCTGATGGAGATCGGCGTGTTCGGCTTCCTCAACACCGTCCTCGGCTTCTATTCCAACGTCGCGATCGCGTGGATCGGGGCCGTCGTGGCCGACCTGGTGATCAACAAGCCGATCCTCAAGGTCAGCCCCTCCTACATCGAGTTCAAGCGCGCCCACTTGTACCCGATCAACCCCGTGGGGTTCGGGGCGATGGCGATCGCCTCGGCGATCTCCATCCTCGCCTACTACCACGCCTTCGGCAATGCCCTGCACGCCTACTCGCCGTTCCTGGCCCTCGCCATCGCCATGGTCCTCTCTCCGCTCTTCGCGCTCGCCACCAAGGGGAAGTACTACATCGCCCGCGAGCCGTCGATCGACCTCGGCGAGCAGTCTTCGGCCGACCTTGTGTGCGTGATGTGCCGACACCCCTATGAGGCGCCCGACATGGCCCATTGTCCCTTCCACTCGGGTCCGATCTGCTCGCTGTGCTGCACGCTCGAGAAGAGCTGCCACGACATGTGCAAGGGCTCGGTGCGCGACGCGTTACCGCACGCCGCCGCTCCCGCGACCGTGCCCATCCCGGCGCCCGCGGCGGGGTGAGCGGTCATGCCCGAGGTGATCTTCCCGATCGACCGCGACCTCAGCGTCCCCATGTCCGAGCAGCCGCTCGTCGGACACAACCGCTGGCATCCCGACATCCCCGCGGTCGCCGCCATCGACCCGGGCGGGTGCTACCGGATCGAATGCAAGGACTGGACCGACGAGCAGATCGCCAACACCGACTCGTCCTCCGACGTCGCCGGCGTCAACCTCGACAAGACCCACATGCTCAGCGGCCCGTTCGCCGTCAACGGCGCCGAGCCCGGCGACATCCTCGTCGTCGACATCCTCGACATGGGTCCCTTCCCCGAGCACGAATGGGGGTACACGGGGATCTTCGCCAAGGGCAACGGCGGCGGCTTCCTGTGCGACTACTATCCCGAGGCAGCGAAGGCGATCTGGGACCTCCAGGGCATCTACTGCTCCTCGCGCCACCTGCCCGGCGTGCGCTTCGCGGGGCTCTCGCATCCGGGGTTGTGTGGGTGCGCTCCCTCCCATGACCTGCTCGCCGAGTGGAACCGGCGCGAGCAGGAGCTGATCGACCGCAACCCCTCGCGGGTCACCGGCGATCCCCTCGCCGCCCCCCAGGACCCGCCCCTGGCGCTGCCGCCGCTGGAGAAGGATGCCCTGCTCGGGAGCCTCACCGGCGCCGAGCTCACGCGCGTCGCGCGCGAGGCGGCACGCACGGTTCCGCCCCGGGACCACGGCGGCAACGTCGACATCAAGAACCTCTCGAAGGGAACCCGGATCTACTTCCCGGTCTACGTCGAGGGCGCGCTGTTCTCGATCGGCGACCTGCACTTCTCCCAGGGCGACGGCGAGATCTCCTTCTGCGGCGCGATCGAGATGCCGGGATTCATCGACCTCGGCTTCGAGCTGATCAAGGGCGGGGTCGAGCGCTACGCCTTGGCGCGCGCCAACCCGCACGGCAACCCTATCTTCAAGCCCGGCCCCGTCGAGCCCCACTACAGCGAGTACCTGATGTTCGAGGGCATCTGCGTCGAGGACGGGCGCAACTACTACATGGACGCCACCGTTGCCTACCGGCGGGCCTGCCTGAACGCGATCGCCTACCTCGAGCAGGCGCTCGGGTACACGGGCGAGCAGGCCTACCTGCTGCTCGGCGCCGCTCCCGTCGAGGGGCGGATCGGGGGAATCGTCGACATCCCCAACTGCGCCGTGACGATCGGGGTGCCGCTCGAGATCTTCGACCGCGACATCCTGCCCCACTGATGCCGCTCTACGGGTACCGGTGCCCGGCCTGCGGGCCCTTCGACGCCTTCGGCCCCGCAGCCCTGGCGGCCGGCGGTGCGCTCTGCCCCAGCTGCCGGGCCCCCGCCGCGCGGACGTTCACCGCTCCCGCGGTCCGCGCCCCGAACCGCCAGCGCCAGCTCGAGGGACTCAGCCGCTCGGCGCTACGGCGGGTGGAGAAGGCCCAGGCGGGCGGCGCCACATCCGGGCCCCTCCCCGCGGGCGCCCGCCTCGACGGCAAGGGCAGGCCGGTGGGCGCCCACGGGCGCGCGGGCGCGGGCGCCGCCGACCGGCGGCCGTGGCAGCTCGGGCACTGAGCTGCGACTGAGACGCGCGCGCCGGTTTAGCGCCTCGCCCCCGGCGCGATCAGCCGGTGGACCTTGAGCCCGAGGCCGAGGCGCTCGCGGTCCTCGCACAGGGCCGGGTCGAGGCCGGTGAGATCCCGGATCCGGTCGAGCCGGTAGGCGATCGTGTGCCGGTGCGCGTAGATCGCCGCGGCGGTGTCGCTCATGCTGCAGTTCGCGTCGAAGTAGGCCTGGAGGGTGCGGGTCAGCTCGGTGGCGCACTGGTCGTCGTACTCGACGAGCGGGGCGATCGTCGCCGCGTAGAACGCCCTCATCTCCTCGGGGTGGGAGGCGAGGACACGGAACAGGAGCTTGTAGGTGCCGCTGCCCATGTCGCCGGCGACGTCGGCGTCGGAGTGACGCAGGACGTCGAGCACGAGCTCCGCCTCCCGCGCCGCGCGTCCGAGCTCGGCGGGCTCGGAGTAGAAGCTCGAGAGCCCGACGACGCCGAGGCGCCGGAGCCGAGCCGCCAGCCGCCGCGCCGAGGCGAGCGTCGCCTCCGGGGAGGCCGCGCCGGTGGGGGGGAGGACGGCGTAGATGCGCGCCCGTACCTGGGCGGTTCCCTCGAGCGGCTCGGCGAGCGCGCCCGGGTGCTCCTCGGCGATCGTGGCAAGGATGAGCTGCGGGCGCTCGCACTCGAGCTCGACCCCGAGGACGACCGCTCCACGCGAGAGATCGCAGCCCAGGCGCGCGGCTCGGCGCACGATCTCGGCCCCGTCGAGCTCATCGTCGCAGCGCAGGCGCTCGACGAAGGAGGCGCGCAGGCTGCGCTCGACCGCGTCCTTCGCGTCCTCGATCGCGAGCTTGGTCATCGCCGCGGTGGCCGCGAGGTGGAGGAACTCGGTCGCCCCGGCGCGAGGGGCGGCGCCGGTGCGGAGCAGGGCCACGACGCCCACGACCTCCTCGCCCAACCGGATCGGGACCTCGGCCAGGAGGTTGGGGAGGACGATCGAAGGCCTCCCGCGGCCGCGCTCGGCGGCCCAGCGGGTGAGCGCGCGGTGCCCCCCGGGCTCCCGCGAGGCGATCGCCGTGCCCAGCGCCGGCAGGGCGATGGCGACCGCGCCTCCCGCCCCCGTGGCGGCGAGCTCGGCCACGCGCGGGAGTCCGTCACCGCGCAGGACGGCATCGGTCATGGCCAGATGGGCCTCCCTCAGCCTGCCGACCACGATCCACCCCTGGTCGTGGGCCACCGGCCCGGTGCCGGGCGCATACCCGCCCGTCTCACGGCTGCTCGTAATCATCAATCAGCCACCTCCTGCCTGGACGTAGTCCCCGGAGCAGTATTTCCACCCGCCCACCCGCAGTCATTGGCCCGGTGTCGAAGATCGGGTTGGGCGCGCCCGCCGATCTGTCAGAGTGTTTTCAAGGTCTTCGCCTATCGTGGATGGCGTCACAAGAAAGGTGGACTGACCCATGGCATTCCTGCGCACCGTCTCGACTCCCCGGCTGCTCGCCGTAATCGCCGTAACGGTGGCGGTCGCCGGCGGCGGTACCGCGATCGCGGTCGCCGCGACCTCCGGTGGTCCGGTGCCCAAGGACGAGTCCCTCGCCCAGGCGGTGCACGGAGCTATCAGCGCTCCCGCGGTCACTGGCATCACCGCCCGCATCAGCTTCACCAACCAGCTCATCTCCTCCTCGAACCTCGGCGAGCTCGCCAGCCCGCTCCTCACCGGCTCCACCGGGCGCCTCTGGCTCTCTACCGATCACCAGATGCTGCGCCTCGAGCTCCAGGGCAACAACGGCGATGCCCAGCTCGTGGTCAACGGCAAGAGCTTCTGGGTCTATGACCCCTCCTCTAACACCGTCTACAAGGGCGATCTCCCCGCCAGCGTGACCGCTGCCCACAAGGCGCGCGCCGCCTCGGCGAGCAAGCCGGACGTCATTCCCTCGCTGGCCAAGATCCAGACCGAGATCAACTCGCTGGGCAAGGACCTCAATCTCTCAGGCGCGATCCCGGGCGACGTCGCCGGCCAGCCCACCTACACCGTCCGCGTGACCCCGCCCCACAGCGGCGGGCTGCTCGGGTCGGCCGCGATCGCCTTCGATGCCCTTCGCGGCGTCCCGCTCCAGTTCTCCGTCTACGCCACCGGCGCGACCTCGCCCGTGCTCCAGCTCACGGCGACCGACATCACTTACGGTTCCGTCGATCCCTCGGCCTTCTCGGTCCCGCAGCCGCCCGGCGCCAAGGTCGTCAACGTCACCGTCCCCAGCGGGCCGACCGCCAGCGCCAAGAGCACCCACGCCAAGCACGCCGCCGCCGTCACCGGCGCCGCCGCCGTGGCCAAGAAGGTGCGCTTCGCGCTCGTCTCGCCCACCACCCTCGTCGGCCTCCCGCGCCACTCGGTGCGCCTGCTCGACTGGGGCGGAAGCCCGGCCGCGCTCGTGACCTACGGCCAGAACCTGGGCGGGATCGTCGTCATCGAGCAGGCGGCCTCGCGGGGTGCGAGCACGCCGAGCAGCTCGAGCGGCCGGCATTCCGAGCTGGCGCTCCCCACCGTCTCCATCCACGGCGTCACCGGCCAGGAGCTCGACACCGCTCTGGGGACGATGATCCGCTTCACCCGCGCCGGAGTCGCCTACACGGTGCTCGGATCGGTGCCGCCCGTGGCGGCCGAGGCCGCCGCTCGCGGTCTGTAACGCAGTGGCGGACGCTCCACCCATCGAAGTCCGCGGCCTGGTCAAGCGATACGGAGAGATCCTCGCGGTCGACGACGTCGATCTGACCGTCGAGGCGGGCGACGTGTACGGCTACCTCGGCCCCAACGGGGCAGGCAAGACGACGTCGCTGCGGATGATGCTCGGCCTCATCCGCCCCACCGCGGGCCAGGTGCGGCTGTTCGGCCACGACCCGCTGATCGGCGCCCGCGCGCTCGACGGGGTGGCCGGATTCGTCGAGGCCCCCCAGTTCTATCCCTACCTGTCGGGACGGCGCAACCTCGAGCTCCTGGCCGCCTTCGACGGCCACGAGGCGACTACACGGATCGACCAGGCGCTCGACACCGTCGAGCTCTCGGGCCGCGCCAAGGACCGGGTGGGCGGCTATTCGCACGGCATGCGCCAGCGCCTGGGCATCGCCGGCGCGCTCCTGCGCGCCCCCAGGCTCCTGCTCCTCGACGAGCCCGCCACCGGTCTTGACCCGGCGGGGATGCGCGATATGAGGTTGCTCATCCGCCGCCTGGCCGACGAGGGAATGACCGTGCTCCTCTCGAGCCACCTGCTCCCCGAGGTTGAGGAGCTGTGCAACCGGGTGGCGATCGTGCGCCGGGGCAAGATCGTCTACGAGGGGGCGATCGCCGAGCTCAAGCGTGGGGCCGGGGCCGTGTACCGGCTCTCGACCACCGACGACGAGCGCGCCCTCGCGGTGTGCCGCGCCCAGCGCGGACTCGGTGAGGTGAGGATCGAGCACGGCTACATCTGCTTCTCGGCCGACGCCGCGGCGGCCGCCGAGCTCTCGCAGGCCCTCGTCGAGGCGGGCGCCCTGATTCAGATGCTCGCGCCCGAGACGGTGACGCTCGAGGACCTCTTCTTCTCGCTCACCGAGGGGGACGGAGCGGCGAGCGGCGACGGCGCCGAGCGGACGGCGGTGCGGACATGAACCCGGGTGTGGCCACCGTCTACCGGTGGGAGCTGCGCAAGCTCCGCTACCAGAAGCGCACCTACCTGGGGCTCGGCCTGGCGGTGATCGTGCCCATCATCTTCGTCGCCGCCGTGAGCTTCCGGCACGGCGGGCCTCACGACGTCGCCTTTGGCGACTACATCGATCGCAGCGGCCTGGCCATCCCCCTCGTCATCCTCTTGTTCGGGGCGGTCTGGATGTTCCCGCTCATCGCCGCCCTGGTGGCCGGCGACATCGTCGCCTCCGAGGACCACAACGGGACCCTGAAGACGATCCTCACCCGCTCGCTCGACCGCGGGCAGATCTTCACCGGGAAGGCGCTCGCCGCGACCACCTACGCGATCGTGGCCATCCTCCTCGACGGCGTCGTGTCGATCGTCGCCGGGGTGCTCAAGTCCGGATTCAATCCCCTCCAGAGCCTGTCCGGCACCGTCGTCTCCGCCCCCAAGGCGCTCGAGCTCGTGGTCGTCAGCCTGCTCGTGTACCTGATCCCGATCCTCGCCATCGTGTGCATCGGGCTGCTCCTCTCGACCGTCACCCATAACAGCGCCGCGGCCGTGGTGGGCACGCTGATGTTCTCGCTCATCATCCAGCTCGTGTCCATCCTCCCGGGACTCGGCGGGGTCCAGCCCTACCTGCTCAGCACCCAGTTCAACGCCTGGCAGGGGCTCCTGCGCACGCCGACCGACTGGGACCCGATCATCCGCGCCGCCTGGGTGTGCGCCCTGTACGGATTGCCGGCGCTGGTCGCCGCCTACCTGGTGTTCCTGCGCCGCGACGTCGCCGGTGGGTGAGCCGCCCGACCCGACGCGAGTCCTCGTCGTCGACGACGACCCGCCGCTGCGGCGGATGCTCGCCCGGACCCTGACCGCCGAGGGCTACGCGGTCGCCACCGCCGCCGACGGCGGCGCCGCCCTCGCCCACATCACCAGCGCCTCCCCGCCCGATCTCATCGTCCTCGACGTCACCATGCCCGGGCTCGACGGCCTCGCCGTGTGCCGGCGTCTGCGCGCCAAGGGCATCACCGTCCCCGTCCTCATGCTCACCGCGCGCGACGCCATCGCCGACCGCGTGAGCGGGCTCGAGTCGGGTGCCGACGACTATCTCGTCAAGCCCTTCGCCGTCGAGGAGCTCATCGCCCGCCTCCACGCCCTCGCCCGGCGGGGTCACGACGGCTCCCCGATCCTGAGCTACGGCGACCTCACCATCGACTCCGCGGCGCGCACCGCGACGCGCTCGGGACGCAGGATCGTCCTCACCGGCCGTGAGCTCGAGATGCTCGAGCTGCTCGTGCGCGAGCCGCGGCGGACGATCACCCGCGAGCGGGCCATCGCCGAGATCTGGGCGGGTGGCGCCGAGCCCAATGTCGTCGACCGCTACGTCACCCGCCTGCGCCGCAAGCTGGGCGCGCCGCCCCTCATCCACACGGTGCGCGGGTCGGGGTTCATGCTCCGCGGTTGACCATGCCGGGCCGCCACCGCCTCACGGGATCGCTGCGCGCTCGCGTGATCGCCGCCGCGACCGGCTCGATCGTCATCGCCGTCGCGCTCTTCGGAACTGCCGCGGTCGTGCTCGTGGGGCGCGAGCTCCACAATTCGCTCGACGCCGCGCTGCGCCAGCGCGCCCAGGAGGTGGCCCTGCTCAGCGTCTCCGCTCCGGCGCTGCTCGCCGGTCCTGGGGCACTCGAGAGCCCGGTGTCGGGGAGGCAGATCGTGGTCGAGGTGCTGGACGCCCACGGGCGCATCATCGCCCGCTCCCAGGCCCTGGGCGCTCAGCTCCTTCCCTACGGCCGGCTGGCCCGCGAGGCGATCCGCGCGGGACGGACGGGGTACGGGGACATCACCCTGGCCGGGCGCCCGTTCCATCTCTACGCGGCGCCGATCGCCACCGCCGGCGGCCCCGCGGCCGGGGGCGCGGTGCTCGTGGCCTCCGACGCCTCGGACATCGCCGAGACCTTGAAGCACCTCATCGTCCTGCTCATCCTCAGCGGGCTCGGAGCGGGCCTGCTCGCCGCCGTCGCCGCGGCCGCGCTGACGCGCCGCGGCCTACGGCCCCTGCGCGGGCTCGCCGACGCCGCCGAGGAGATCGAGCGCACCGGCGACCCGTCCCGGCGACTGCCGGAGTCGAGCGCCCGCGACGAGATCGGCGGCCTCACCGGCGTGTTGAACCGGATGCTCGGTGGGCTCGAGCGCTCGCGGGCGAGTGAGCGGCGGTTCCTCGCCGACGCCTCGCACGAGCTCCGCACGCCGGTCACCACCCTGCGCGGGAACGTCGAGTACGCCGTCAGGCACGGCGCCGACCCCGAGATCCTCGCCGAGCTCGAGCGCGACGCCACCCGGCTCGCGCGCCTCGTCGACGACCTCCTCGTGCTCGAGCGCGCGGGCGAGGGCACGGTCGAGCTCGGACAGATCGTCGACCTCGACGCCCTGGCGCGCGACGCGGCCGCCGCCGCCGACCGCGTCGCGCTCGGTCCCGTCAGCGCGGTGGCGATCCACGGCGACGAGCAGGCGCTCGGGCGGGCACTGGGGAACCTGATCGAGAACGGCCTCGTGCACGGACCCCAAGGGGGAACCGTGACGGTGAGCGTGGAGGCGAGCGGGGGACGGGCGCTGGTGCGCGTGAGCGACGAGGGGAGCGGGCCCGATCCCGCCCATCACGGTCACCTCTTCGAGCGCTTCTGGCGGGGACCGACGGCCACCGAGCAGCCCGGATCGGGACTGGGACTGGCCATCGTGGCGGCGATCGTCGAGCGCCACGGCGGCCGGGTGACGGTGGCGGGGGCCACCTTCACAATCGAGCTTCCCGACGCAATCAAGGTTGCAACACCGCAACTCCGGGCATCCTTTCCACGTTCTAGGGCGTAACGTTTCCCGTTTAAGAGCCGCGGCACCGCCCGCGCAACCCTGGCAATGCCTCCGAATTCCGCTCTCCACTCCACCTCGGAGCCGATTCCGCAACCCGACACGGTGCCCGTGCTCGGCGTGCCCCTGGCGCTCACCGACTACGACCGCGTGCTCGCGTGGATCGACGAGATGGTCTCGCGCCGCGAGCGGGGCTACGTGTGCGTGGCCAACGTGCACACGGTGATGGCGTTCTCGGAGGATCCCGCCCTGCGCGACGCCGTCCTCGGCTCCTCGCTCAACCTTCCCGACGGACAGCCGCTCGTATGGGCGGTGAACGCGCTCGGCTACGACCTCGGTAGCCGCGTCTACGGCCCCGAGCTCATGCTCCGCGCCTGCGCCCGGGCCGCGACCACCGGCCAGCGCGTCTACCTCTACGGCGGCCACAACCAGGGCGCGCTCGTCGAGCTGGCCCTGAACCTGCGCCGTCGCTATCCCGGCGTGCGCATCGTCGGGGGCTACTCGCCCCCGCACCGGACGCTGCACGAAGAGGAACGCGCCGCCGTCGCCGAGGAGATCAACCGCTCGGGCGCCGACGTCGTGTGGGTGGGGATCGGCGTGCCCAAGCAGGAGAAATGGATGGCGGAGATGCGAGAGGCGATCGAGGCCCCGGTGCTCGTCGGGGTCGGCGCCGCCTTCGACTTCCACGCCGGCCGCGTGCCCCAGGCGCCCAACTGGATGCAGGAGGCGGGGCTCGAATGGGCCTACCGGCTCGTGCGCGAGCCGCGGCGCCTGTGGCGGCGCTACATGCGCTACAACCCCCGCTTCGTCGGCAGCTTCGCCCGCCAGCTTCTCCAGCACCGCCGGACCCTCCGCGCGCGCTGAGCCCGCCCGCCGGTCACACTCCCCGGTCGTGAACGATTCTCGACCCGCATCGATCGTCGTTCCCACGCGTCTGCGTCCGGAATATCTCGAGGTGGCGCTCGCGTCGGTGGCGCCGCAGGCTGCGGCCGCGGGCGCCGAGACCATCGTCGTCACCGACGGCGAGGACCCGGCGACCGCCGAGATCGCCACGCGCCATCGCGCCCGCTTCCTGACCCTGGCCTCCGGGGCGGGGGCCAACGCCAAGCGCAATGCCGGGGTGGCGGCGGCGAGCGGCGAGCTCGTCGTCTTCATCGATGACGACATCGAGGCGCGTCCGGGGTGGCTCGAGGCGCTGATCGCGGGCGCCGCCGCCGCGCCCGAGCACGACGTGTTCGGCGGCCCGATCCGGGCCCGGCTCGACGGCGGGGGACCGAGGGCGTGCGGTCGCGAAGGCGCGCCCATAACCACGCTCGAGCTGGGCGCGGATGACCGGGAGGCGGAGATCGTGTGGGGAGCCAACATGGCGATCCGGCGCAGCGCGCTCGACCGTGTCGGCCCCTTCGACGAGTCGATCGACGGGACCGGTGAGGAGGAGGAGTGGCAGCGGCGCTTCCTGGCCCTGGGAGGGCGGACCCGGTATCTCGCGCGCGCGGGGGTGGACCACCGGCGCGTGGGTGACGACGCCCGGGTGCGGTCGCTGGCACGGGCCGCGTACTTCCGGGGCCGGAGCGCGCGGCTCTACGACCTCGCCAAGGGGACTCCGCCCGGGCTCGCCGGTGAACTGCGCGTGCTGGCGGGGTGCGGGTGGCACGTGGTGCGGCGCCGGTGCCTGAACGGCGTCGTGCTCGGCGCGCACGCGTGGGGTCGGGTGCACGAACTGGTGCACTCGCGCGGGGCGGTGGGGCCCGCGGCGCTCGGAGCGTGCGCGGCGGCCCCGGCCCTCGATGCGCGTGTGGCGCCCGCGGCGCCCGGGGCGCTCGGAGCGCGCGCGGCCGCCCCGGCCCTCGATGCGCCCCCTGCCCCCGACGACTTCGTCTCGGGTACGAGCGGATCGGTGACGGGGATCCGGGCCACCACCCGTGCCGTCGCCGCCGACGCGGCGCTCGACGCGATCGCGGTGGCGCGCGGCGAGCCCTGGCGCCTGCGGCGGGCCGCGCGGGCCTGGCCGCGCCGGCGCGTGCTCGCGCTCGGGGTCGAGCGCACCGATCGCGAGAACGTTCTCGCCGCCGCGCGCGACGAGCTCCTGCGCTCGCGCCACCACGTCGAGTTCGCGGGCATCCCGGTGGAGGGGCGCGGAAAGTTCGAGAACCTCGGCGCGCTCCTGGCCGAGCACCCCGCGGCCGGTCACGACTGGCTCATCGCCATCGACGACGACGTGGCCCTTCCCCCCGGCTTCCTCGACGCCTTCGTGTTCCTCGCCGAGCGCTTCGGGCTGGCGCTGGCCCAGCCCGCCCACCGCCGGCGCTCGCACGCGGCCTTTCCGGTAACCCGTCGCCAACCCGCGAGCGTCGTCCGCGAGACCGCCTTCGTCGAGATCGGCCCCGTCGTCGCCTTCTCGGCCGTCACCTTCGACTCCCTGCTCCCCTTTCCGCCCCTGCGCATCGGCTGGGGTCTCGATGCCCACTGGTCGGCGGTCGCCCACGAGCACGGCTGGCGGATCGGCGTCGTCGACGCCACCCCGATCCGCCATGGCCTGCGCCCCATCGCCGGCGCCTATGACCGCGAGGACGCGCTCGCCGAGGCGCGGGGCTTCCTGGCCGAGCGGCCCTACGTCAGGGCCGAGGAGGCGCGGCGGACGCTGGCAGTGCATCGGTCGTGGCGGTGAGGCGGGGCGGCCCCCCGCCACGGCCCCCGATGAGGGTCGTCATCCTCGCCGAGTACTACCCCCGAGCGGGCGATCCGGTCTCGGGCATCTGGGCCCATCGCCAAGCCGTGGCCGCCCGCGACGCCGGGGCGGAGGTACGCGTGCTCGTGCTGCACCGGCCGCTGCCGCCGCTCGCGGCGGTGCGGGCCCTCGACGGCGGCGCATTCGCGCGCGCCTTGCGCCAGCCGGCCCGTGCCGTGCTCGACGGGATCGAGGTTCGCTACCTGCGCTATCTATCCCCGCCGCGGCCGTGGAGCTACGGCTCGTGGGGACTGTGGGCGGCGCCCTCGCTCGCTCTCGCCCTGCGCCGCCTGCGCCGCGAGTTCCCCTTCGACCTCGTCCACGCCCATTACGCCGTTCCCGCGGGCGACGCGGTGCGCCGCGTCGACCCCCGGGTCCCGCTCGTGGTCTCGGTCCACGGGGGCGACGTGTACGCGACGAGCTCGGGGCCGGTGGGGGGGCGGGCGGTGCGCGCCACCCTCGGGCACGCGCGCCTCGTGCTCGCCAACAGCGCCGGGACCGCCCGGCGGTGCGCCGAGCACGGCGCCCGGGCCACCCGCGTCGTCCATCTCGGTGCCGACCTGGGAGACGCACGACCGGCGCGCGGCGGGCCGCCAACCCTCGTCACCGTCGGCCACCTCATTCCCCGCAAGCGCCACGCCGACGTGGTGGCGGCGCTCGCGCGGCTCGCGGACCGCCGTCCGGATCTGCGCTACGTGATCGTCGGTGACGGTCCCCTGCGCGAGCGGCTCTCCGCCCTCGCCCGCTCGCTCGGCGTCGCCGATCGCGTCGAGCTCAGGGGGCAGCTGCCTCCCGAGCAGGCGAGCGCGCGGGCGCGCGAGGCGACGCTGTTCGTCTTGCCGAGCGTCGAGGAGGCGTTCGGGGTGGCGTACGTGGAGGCGATGGCCGGTGGGGTGCCGGCGATCGGTTGCCTGGGGGAGGACGGCCCGGAGGAGATCGCCGGCGCCGGCGGCGGGATCGTGCTCGTTCCGCGAGGAGATGTGGAGGCGCTGGCGGCGCAGATCGATGTGCTGCTCGGGGACCCCGAGCGGCGGGCGGCGCTGGGGCGCGAGGCTCTCGCCACCGTGCGGCGCGCCTTCACGTGGGAGGGATGCGGCCGCGATACGGTGGCGGCGTACCGCGCCGCCGCTGACCTTTGAAGGTTTAGGCGCTCGCGGAGGCGGGAATCAGACGAGCAAGAGGTGTTCAAACCTGGCCTGGTGCGCCTCGGGCCTTTTTACACCTCAGCTGCGCTGGTCCTGGTCGGCGGGCGGCCTCCCCGGTCCCGGGCCCCCGCCTCCAGCGCGGCAAGCAGCCGCAGGTGGCGGAGGCACCCCGGTCCCCCCTCCGTCACTGCGGCTGCACTGCGTTAAGAACGAGTTCTGGAGGCACAAGTGACAAGGCCGAAACTTCCTGCGCACCTTTCCGTTGTACCCCGTACCGACGGCCTGGACTGCTACTCTCATCCGCTGGGCGGGGAGGGGAAGCGTCCACGCCGGTACATCATGCGCAGGCTAAACCTCCCCATTGCCGTTCTCGCGGCACTGATCATCCCGCTCAGCGGGTTGGTGGCTGCCGCCCCGGCGGCCGCCTACAACGTCAGCACGATCTACAAGGACTGCGAGAACAACGGCCAGCTCACCGGCCACTACTCGCGCGCCGAGCTGCAAGCGGCACTCAACCAGTTGCCCGCCGAGGTATCGGAGTACAGCGCTTGCGCCGACGTGATCCGCCAGGCGCTCGTCCGCGCGTCCTCGCACTCCTCTGGGCACGGCGGAAGCTCGGGCACGCCCGGCGCGGGTTCGGGCGGCGGCGGAGGGCGCAACGGTGGCGGCGGGTCCGGCCACACCGGGTCGGGTGCTAATGCCGGCAAGGGCGGCTCGACCGACAAGCGCGGACGCTCGGCGGGTACGGGCGCCGCCGCCAATGCCATCACCCTCGCGGGCTCGGGCATCCGTCCCGGGTCCACCGGCAGCGGGGGGAGCTCGCTCCCGGTGGCGCTCATTGTCGTACTGGTCCTGCTCGCGCTCACGGCCGTGAGCGGCGGAGCGGTCGCGATCCGGCGCCGTGTCGTCGCTCGCCACAGCACCTAGAAGGCTGCGGCTCCGCCCCCGGCCGTTGGCGGGGGACGGAGGAGGCCCGGCGGGGCGTCGTCTCGGTGCCGACGCCGCGGTGGCGGTGATCTTGGGAGCGGGCCTGTGCCTGCTCGCCTTCATCACCACGGGAGGAACGACGAGTGGCACCGACCTCGCCGCCAACACGTGGGCCGAGATCGCCTCCGTGCTCATTGCTTGCGGCCTTGGGGTCGCGGCAGTGCGCCTGTCCGCCCCCGGGCGCGCGTGGGGGGCAGCCGCGCTGGGTCTGTTCGGTGCCCTGGCGGCGCTGACCATGCTCTCCATCTCGTGGTCGGTGCAGCCGCAGAACTCGTGGCTCGACAGCAACCTCACCCTCTCCTACCTGGCCGCCTTCGGAGGCGGCCTCGCCCTCGCGCGCCTCGCGCCCGAGCGCTGGGCCGGCGTTCTCGGCGCCGTCATCCTCGCGACCCTGGTGGTGAGCGGCTACGCGCTGCTCGGCAAGGTCTTCCCCGCGACCGTGGCCACCGGGCAGTCGCTGCTCGGTTCGCGCTTGAGTGCACCCTTCGGGTACCCGAATGCCGTCGGCCTGATCGCCGCCCTCGGACTGCCCGGGTGCCTGTGGCTCGGCGCCCGGCGCGGCGGCCGGCCCCTCCTTCGCGCCCTTGCCGTCCCCGCCGTCGGGGTGCTGGTCGCGACCATGCTGCTCTCCTCCTCGCGCGGGAGCCTGCTCGCCGCCGTGGTCGGCCTCGCGTGCTGGTTCGCCTTCGTGCCCCTGCGCATGCGGGGCGCTCTCGTGCTCGCCCTCGGTGTGGCCGCCGGCGGCGCCGTCATGCTGTGGGCCACGGGCGTGCCGGGGCTGTCCGGCGACGGGCAGTCGATGCAGTCCCAGACCTCGGCCGGACACGTGCTCGGGGTCGTCCTCGTGGTGATGATCGTCGTCTCCCTGCTCGCGGGGCTCGGCGCCGCCTTCGCGACCGACCGCCTGCGCGTCAGCGAGCGTGACCGTCGTCGTGCCGCAGCCGTGCTGCTGGCGCTGGTGGCGTGCGTACCCGTGGTCGCGGTGGTCGGGGTGGCGGCCTCGGCCCGCGGGTTCACGGGCGAAGTGTCCTATGCCTGGAGCAAGCTCACCGGCGCCAACGTAGGCTCCGGGGGAACCGGCGCCTCCCGCCTCCTGGCCGAGGACAACTCGCACGCCCGCTACTGGAATCAGGGACTCAAGGTCGGCGAGCACGCGGTCTTCAAAGGCGTCGGGGGCCTCGGCTTCGGGACCGCGAGCCTGCGCTACGGCGCCGCGCACGGCACCGCCGCCAATGCGCACAGCTTCCTGATCGAAACGTTCGCCGACTTCGGGGTGATCGGGCTCGCGGTCACCCTCGCGCTGCTCGTGGCCTGGGGGGTGGCCACCGCGCGCGCGGTGGCGGCGCGCCGGCCCACGGGCGAATGGCTGCGGACGCGCGGGCGAGCCGGCCCGGACGAGCCCGTTCCCGAGCGCGCGGGCGAGCGCGCCGGGCTCCTCACCCTGCTCGCAGTGGTGGTGATCTTCGGCATCCATTCCGCGCTCGACTGGACGTGGTTCTTCCCCGGCCTGGCCGTCCCGGCGCTGCTGTGCGCGGGCTGGCTCGCGGGCCGCGGTCCCCTGGCCGCGCCCGTGGGGCGCCCCCCACGTCCCGGGGCCCGGGCCGGGGCCGGCGCGTTTCATCCCGCCCGGCTCCTGGCTGCGGCGAAAGCGAGCCTCGGCTCGGGCCGGCGCGCGATTCTCACCGCGCCCTACCGGGCGTTCGAGGCCGCGCCCGGGCAAAGCGCCGCCCTGGCCGCCATCGCCGCGATCGCGCTCCTGTGCGCGTGGACGATCTGGCAGCCGCTGCGCTCGGCGAACGCCGACTCGGCGGCGCTCGCGGCCCTGACCGCCAACCACCCGGCCCAGGCACTCGCCGAAGCCAGGTCGGCCGCCGCCATCGATCCGCTCTCCACCGAGCCGCTGTACACCGAGTGGGACATCTACAGCATCGTGCTCGGTGACAGCGCAGCCGCGCGAGCGGTGCTCCAGAAGGCCGTCGCGCTCCAGCCCGCCAACCCCGCGACATGGGCGCAACTGGGCAGGTACGATCTCACCGTTGGCCAGCCGAGGGAGGCGACCGCCGCGCTTGAGGCTGCGCTGTACCTGTTTCCGCAGTACCCGTCGACGCCGAGCCTGGCCAGCCTGATCGCCCAAGCACGATCTGAGCTGCCGTAGCTCGCGGGCCCGGACCCCCTCGCGCAATGCCACGGAAATCCCTTCGAGTGCTCGCCGCCCTGGTCGGCGCCGCCCTCGCGCTCGTCCTTCCCGCCTCGGCCCTGGCGCACTCGCCCGAGTCGATCTTCCAGGACGACGATCACCTCGTCTATGCCAACTCGGCGACCGTCTCCAGCACCCTCGACACGCTCGCGGCGCTCGGCGTCGGCCGCATCCGCGTAACCGTTCAGTGGAACGACATCGCGCCCGACGCCGACGCGACGACCGCCCCCGCCGGATTCGACGCCACCGATCCGAACGCGTACACGTTGAGCAAGTTCGGCGGCAGCGCCAACGTGTGGAACCCCTACGACCGGATCGTCGCGATGGCCGCCGCGCGGGGGATCGGCGTCGACTTCAACCTCACCGCCCCCGGGCCTCTGTGGGCGATGCAGCCCGCTCCCGTCACCACGCAGTTCGGAACCCGCCCGGCCAATCACTACGAGCCGTCGGCGACCGAGTTCGGGGAGTTCGTGCAGGCGGTGGGGACGCGCTACAGCGGGAGCTTCGTCCCGCCCTCGCAGGCGCCGCCGCCCAGCCCGCCCACGATCACCATCCCCCTCCTCGGCCCGCCGACCACGCCCACCACCACCCCGGCGCCCACGGGACCGCCGCTGCCCCGGGTCGATTACTGGTCGATCTGGAACGAGCCCGATCAGCCGGGCTGGCTCGCGCCGCAGTGGAGGAGCGTGGGCAGCCAGCGGGTTCCCGACTCGCCGAGGCTCTACCGCTCGCTCGTCGACGCCGCCGTG
>DASZMD010000064.1:0-9944 GCA_035551955.1 Solirubrobacteraceae bacterium
CTCCAGGAAGGTCGTTCCTTCTCAGGGGTACGCCCTGTAGCCACGAAGGCATTCCAGGGACGGACCGACGAGTATAGCGCGGTCCCGAGGCCCTGAGCAAACGCGGTCCGTACCGGCGCATGCCCCAGTCGCCGGGACGGCGGGGAGCATAGCGAGAACCCGACCCAAGCGCCCCCCGCCCCCCGCGCCCGGTCCCTCCGCCCCCCGCGAAGTTCGCCGAAGGCGAACTCGCAAGGGACCCCGCAGGGGTCCCCTTCGCCGCAGGCGAACTCGCCAGGGACCCCGCAGGGATCCCGCCACCCACCCGCGATGTTCGCCGCAGGCGAACTCGCAAGGGACCCCGAAGGGGTTCCCACAGTCAGGTCACGATCTGCACCGTCACCGTCCGGCTCCGCGGACGGTCGTCGAAGTCGATCATCACGATCTGCTGCCAGGTCCCGAGGGCCAGCGCGCCGTCGACGAGGGGGATCGTCAGCGAGGGGCCGATCACCGCCGCGCGCAGGTGGGCGTGGGCGTTGGTGTCGCGATTGAGGCGGTTGTGGTCGTAGTCGCCGGCGCGCGGGATGAGCCGGTCGAGGAGGGTCTGAAGGTCGTGGACGCCGCCGGGCTCGTACTCCATCGTCGTCACGGCGACCGTCGACCCGACCGAGGCCACGCATACAAGTCCCCGCTCGACCCCGGTGGCGGCGACGATCCGCCGCACGCCGTCGGTGAGGTCGACGATGTGGCCGTCGCCGGGGGTATTCATGCGGAGGGCGCCGCCGTGGACGGCCATCGGCTCTACCCTACCCGCACGCGGGCGAAGCGCCGCTTGCCGAGCCTGACCACCTTCCCGTCGAGCTCGCGGGCACCGAGGTCGAGAACCCCGGCGGCGACGGGCTCACCGTCGACGCTCACCCCGCCCTGCGTGAGTGAGCGGCGCGCATCCGAACTCGAGACGCCGAAGGCTCGGCGCAGCAGCTCCGGGAGGTGAATGGTGTCCCCGAGCTCGGCCGCCGGCCACGTCACCTCGCCGACCTCGTCGGGGGTGCCTCCCTGGCGGTGGACGCGGTCGAACTCGCGCTCGGCCGCGGCGCCGGCATCGGCGTCGTGGAACTCGGTGACGAGCTCGCGCGCAAGCGCCCGCTTGACGTCCCTCGCAGGGAGATCCGGGGGCACGGGCCGCCCGAGCAGGAGCTCGTAGTAGAGGGGAACGACCGAGTCGGGGATGCTCAGCGTCTTGCCGTAGATCTCGGCGGGTGGCTCGCTCACTCCGATGTAGTTACCGAGGGACTTCGACATCCGGCGCTCACCGTCGGTGCCCGGGAGGATCGGCATGGTGAGGACGGTCTGCTCGGGGACGCCGTAGGCGCGCTGAATGTCGCGCGCGAGGAGCAGGTTGAACTTCTGGTCGGTCCCCCCGAGCTCGACGTCGGCCTGGACCTCGACGGAGTCGTAGCCCTGGAGGAGCGGGTACAGGAGCTCGAGCAGGGAGATGGGCGCCCGCGCGGCCTGGCGCTTGGCGAAGTCGTCGCGCTCGAGGATCTGGGCGACGGTGGTGGTACGTGCCAGTCGGAAGAGCTCGTCCATCGGCATGTCGAGCCACTCACCGTTGCGGCGCACCTCGATGCGCTCCCGGTCGAGGATCTTGAACGCCTGCTCCTGGAAGGTGCGGGCGTTGGCGTCGATCTCCTCGCCCGAGAGCATCGGCCGCATCTCCGAGCGCCCGCTCGGGTCGCCCACGCGCGCGGTGTAGTCGCCGATGATGAGCACGACGATGTGACCGAGGTCTTGAAACTCGCGTAGCTTGCGCAGGACGACGGTGTGACCGAGGTGGATGTCGGGGGCGGTCGGGTCGATCCCCAGCTTGACCCGCAGCGGCCGGCCCTCGGCGAGCTTTCGCTCGAGTCCACCCTCGGGGAGCGAATCGACCGTGTTACGCGCGAGCCACGCGGCTTGGGCGGCGGGCGTGTCCCCCGAATCCTCCTCCGGCCACGCAGCCCTGGCGGCGGGCGTGGCGTGCTCTCCTGACATCCGGACCAATGCTAGACTCTCGCCGCCGGCGGGGGACGTTGACTGCCCCGCCACGCGGCCCCACCCGAGGCCGACGGGCTGACTTCCCCCCACTGGCGCAGCCCCCCCATCGCATGAGCGACGATGTTCACGCCACCACGCCGGGCGATGACCTCGGCGGGCCAATCCCTTTTGCGCCGCCGCGCAGGCGCCGGCTGCACCGCCGCGGTAGCGGTCGCCCCGCCAAGCCGCGCATCCGGAAGTTCCGCCTCGCCCTGATCCTCCTCGGTTTCGCCGTGCTGGCGGTCGTCTCGACCGCCTTCGGGATGATGATGGCCGTCGCCCAGGATCTCCCCCAGCTCGAGAACATCGCGCAGTACCGGCATGCGGCCAACTCGATGCTCTACGACGACGAGGGCCGCCTGATCGGGATCTTCGCTCCGCCCAACAATGTGGTGGTGGTCCAGCACATCAATCAGATCTCGAGGTACATGCAGGACGCGATCATCTCGGTCGAGGACAAGCGCTTCTACTCGAACCCGGGGATTGATTTCCGCGGCGTCGCCCGCGCCGTCCTCGCCGACGTGACCGGCGGGAGCGCCCTCCAGGGCGCCTCGACGATCGAGCAGCAGTTCGTCAAGGTCGCGCTCTCCGAGCAATCGAACCGGACGGTCTTCGAGAAGCTCCGCGAGGCCGCCCTGGCCTACAACCTCGACCACCGCTGGTCGAAGGCCAAGATCCTCCGGCAGTACCTCAACGCCGTCTACTTCGGCAACGGCGCATACGGGATCGAATCGGCCGCGCGCGTGTACTTCGGCTCCGAGCTCGGCTTCCTCGACACCGCCGCCTCGAGCAGCTCGAGCGCGTCGGTCAGCGCTCCCGGCACCGCCACCACCGCAACGACGGCCGCGAACGCACCCGCGGGCGCGTGCGGTGACCCCCCGCTCCCCCTGTGCGCCTCGAAGCTCCAGCCTTACCAGGCTGCCCTCCTCGCCGGGATGGTCGCCTCGCCCTCGGGCTATGACCCGGTGCACGAGCCGGCGGCGGCCGCGGCGAGGCGCAACCAGGTGCTCTACGACATGTATCAGCAGCACTACATCTCCCGCGGCCAGTACAACACCGCGAAGGCGCGACCGCTCCCCACCGAGACCGACATCCTCCAGCCGCAGGAGCCCACCGCCGCCCCCTACTTCACGAGCTGGCTTGCCCCCCAGATCCTCCGCGCCATGGGAACCAACCCCGCGGTGGCCGAGTACCGCGCCTACTACGGAGGACTGAAGATCCGGACCTCGATCGACCTACCCCTGCAGCAGGCGGCCGAGAGCGCGGTGACCAACGAGCTCCCGCCCGGGTCAGGGCTCCCGTCCGCCTCGCTGGTGGCCATCGACAACAAGACCGGCGAGGTCCGAGCGATGGTCGGGGGTCCGAACTACCAGACCAATCCGTTCAACCTGGCCACCCAGGGACTCAGGCAGCCCGGCTCGTCGTTCAAGCCGTTCACCCTCGCCGTGGCCCTCGAGGACGGCATCTCCCCTTACTCGACGTGGGCGTCCGCGCCTCAGGACATCCCGTTCAGGGGACCCGGCGGCGTCGCCGGGCATTTCATCGTCCACAATTTCGCGAATTCATACTCGGGCACCAACACGCTTCTGGGTGCCACCACCGTGTCCGACAACTCGATCTACGCGCAGGTGGGCATGAAGGTGGGGACCAAGCACATCGCCCGGCTGGCGCACGCGGCCGGGATCCGCACGCCGATCTCGACCAACCCCTCGATGATCATCGGCGGACTCAAGACCGGCGTCAGCGCCCTGGACATGGCGCACGCCTACGAGACGTTCGCCACCGGGGGGGTGAAGGTGTGGAACAAGGCGCTGGGAGACTCGGGTGGGGGTCCGATCGGAATCGAGCAGATCACCTGCCCACCGCAGACCCGTTGCCCGCAGCGGGTGATGACCAATCATCCGACCTACCAAAGGGTGATGCCCGCCCCGATCGCTCAGGAGGTCGGTCAGATCCTCACCACCGTGGTGCAGTCGGGTACCGCCACCTCGGCCGCCATTCCGGGGATGTTTGCCGCCGGCAAGACGGGCACGACCTCCAACTACGGCGACGCCTGGTTCGTGGGCTGGACACCGAAGCTCACCGTCGCGGTGTGGGTGGGTTACCCGAACGGCCTCAAGCCGATGACCACGCAGTGGAACGGCACCCCGGTCGAAGGTGGAACTTACCCCGCGGCGGTCTGGCACAACTTCATGGTCACGGCGCTGCAGATCATCGCCCAGGAGGCGGCGGCGAAGGTGACGAGCAAGACCACCACCATCACCACCCCGGCGGTCACCAGCTCGGGTAACGGCGGGGGAGCAGGCTCCTCGACCACCCCGAGCACGGCAGCACCGACCACCCCAAGCACCGCGACGCCCACAACCGCGGCGCCGACCACGCCCGCGACGACGACGCCTGCCGCCGGTGGCACGCCGACCGGTAACAGCGGTGCCGGTGGCACCCCGACGACCGGCGGCGGCTCGGGCGGCGCGGCTCCGCCCTCAGGCGGCGCCGGCCTCGGCGGCTCGCCTTAACAGCACCGGCGTCAGCCGGATCATCCTTTTCGATGCGGAGCTGAGAGATCCAGCCGGTTCGCCAAGCGGGAGGCGCCACGAGCCCGAAAGCTATCGGACGATATGTGGCGCTGAGCTCACATCACACTGCTCGCCGGCTCTCCCGGTCTCGCGATCGGAGGGAAGAGATCTGGGGCTGGCAAGAGTTCGGTTACCCGCAGCGGGCAGTGTCTCTGGCGTGGGAAGATAGATCTCCTCTTGGAGATATGCGATGACTCATGAGGGGGGCCCAAGCGGCGGAACGGGCTCTCGGCTGATCTCGGTGTCGGACGCAGCCGAGATCCTCCGCGTGACTGAGGATGCGCTGCGCGAGTGGATCGCAACGGACCGCATCTCCTACGTTACTTTGCCCGGTGGTGAGCACCGCCTGGAGCTGATCGACGAGTGGCACTCTCACTCAGGCCCTGTACAGCAGGGCATGACGATGATCAAGACTGGCGTCGGCAAGGCGGACGAGGTATCGAGCGAGGAGTTTCGCCTCGAGCTGGCGCGGCGGCGGCGCGAGAAGCAGCTGATCGGGGTTGATGCCGGGGAGATCGATGTCGACGCGCTCGCGGCCGCGCTCGCGGAGCGACTTGCGACCGTGGTCCCGTCGCAACTCCACGTGAGTGCAGAGTCGGGAATGATCCATATCCTGAACGACGAGGGTCACGGTGTGGGGATCGACGTCGCCGCGATGGCGAACGATGACGGCAAGTCGCTGGAGGAGCGAGTTTGTCGCGTCGCTAGGCACGCCCTGGAGGCGCCGCAGGACTGGATCGCGGATGAGACCACCGAGCCATGGCCCGCTCGGGCGGGCGACCTGCCGGGCGGGTTCCCGGCCCCCAACGCCGAGATCGCCGGCGAACAGGTGCGGCTGTATTACGGGGATTCGCGCGCACCGATCCTGGAACTCGCGCCCATCAGGCTGCGCGATGTCCGGTCAATCGCCGAGTAACAACCCGACAAGCGCCGTCAGGACTGGCGACGCAGCACAATGTTCGGCGACCAGGACGCGCTTGATCAACGGCACAGGTCCAAGTCCTCCAGCGCGATCAAGGCAGCAGGCCTCGACTGGCAGCTTGAGACACCAAGTCGGCGGGGCCGAGCCGGTCATTCGCTGGAGGCAAGGCTTGCGGATGCTTCCGCCTTGCGACAATCATGAGAAGTATTTTCGAGCCGGAGATGTCCGTCGTGGATGAGCGGAGCTGGCGAGTAGTTGTCGATGTCGGCAATCCCGACCTCATCGAGACCGAGGAGGACGTGGCGGGGGCTCGGAGGGTCGTGCGCGACCTTGAGCGGCTCACGGCGAATGGCGTAGCGAGTCACGAAGGCGCGCGTGTCTTCGCGTATGTCCGCGACGAGGGAGAGGCCGCGACTACAGAGGATCTAGTGCGAGATGTATTGGCGAGTGCGGGAGTGACCGCGTCGGTCGTGTTGACTCGCTGGGACGAGGAAGTGCTGCGCTGGGTGCGTCCCGACGGGTCGCCGCCGCCGCGGCGCAGGCCCAGAGCGACACAGCCCAGGTCCACGTCCGAAATCAGAGCCAGCAACCGGACGCGGACGCGTGGCGGTCGCCGTGCGTCGAGGGGTGTTCGCTTGATCAGGCGCGTGATCATCCTCGCCCTCGCTGCTGGCGGAATCGTGTTGTACGCAGGTGCCCCGGGAGTTGGCTCTTATCAACTCGGGTCGGCGATGGTATTTCCGGCTTTCGTGATGATTCTGTTCTGGCTACGTCGACTGCCGGGGTGGCTGAAGTGGACGGGCTCGGTGGGCCTCGCCGTAACCGGGATCGTCGGCTACCTCCTGACCGGTGGGCCTCAATGGTGGTTCTGGGGCCAAGTCGCTGTGTGGCCAATCGTCTTGATGGCATTCAGCCGGATCCGCCCCGGGGAGCTGGCGCGACGACCGCCGTGGTACGGGGGACCAGCGCAAGGACCCTTCGGCCCGCCCTAGTCACGACACGCACGAAAAAGGCGCAGAGTCACGGAGAGTCCCCCGATCGCTCAACTCGGAGCTATCCACGACGTGCATCTAACCGAAGGCCATGCAGCCGGTGCCCCGGGCATCGCCGATCGCCATCAGCATCTGTTCCCCTTGGGCCTGAGGGGCAGTCGGGTACCGCGAGCGATGTCGATGACGTTGGGGTTAGACGGCGGTGTGCGGGTCGCGACGTAGTCGGCGTAGGTTCCGCCGGCGAGACGGACCCATTGCGCGGCGCGGGCTGGGTGGATGCCGATCCGCTCGGCGAGGATCGGTGCGGGAAGGCTGCTAGCGAGAGCGAGCAGTGCTGCGTGTCGCCCCTCGACGCTTCTGTCGATCCCGTAGCGCTTGAGCCGCGTGCGCAGCGTCTCCACCGCGCTCGCACCCTACGAGCTCACCACCGCCGCCGGCGCCCGGCGCGACACGAACCGGCTCCCCGCCGCGCAGAAGCGCCAGGGCAGCTCGACCGCCTTGGTGATCCCGATCCGCGGCCCGCGGACGATCTCCACATCCCGCCACGCGGCCGGGCGCGGCCCGATGAGCACCGGTCCGGCGGCGAGGTCGGAGCCGTTGTCTCCGAGCTCGACGGCGAGGGCCTGGGTGAGCTTCCCCGGCCCCGAGCAGAGATCGACCAGCCGCTCCACCCCCCGCCGCGCCCGCATCAGGTCGATTCCCCCGACCGGTTCGAGGCCCCGGATCAGCACCGCCGCGCCCACCCCCTCGAGCTCGCACACGGCGTTCAGAAGCGCGTGGACGCCGTAGGAGCGGTAGACGTAGGCACGGCCCGGGGGCCCGAACAACGTCGCCGTGCGCGGCGTCAAACCCACGAAGGCGTGGCACGCCGGCTCGAACTCGTGATAGGCCTCGGTCTCGACGATCACCCCGCTCACGCCATCGTGCGAGAGGACGCATCCGACCAGATCGCGCGCGACCACGACGACGTCCCGGGCGTAAAACGACGGCTCCACGACTACGCCGCTAATGCTGCGCGCGCCCGCTCGAGCTGCTCGCGCACGCGCGCGAGACTGGTTCCCCCCTCGGAGACCTTGCTCTCGAGCCACGCCCCGTCTCCGAGCACGGCGTAGTACTCCTCGTCGAGCAGCGGCGAGTGCTCGGCGACCTCCTCGGGAGTGAGCTCGGACAAGGACTTGCCCCGCTCGATGGCGCTGCGCACGAGCCCGGCGACGACGCCGTGCGACTCACGGAACGGCATCCCCCGGCGCACGAGGAGGTCGGCGATGTCGGTGGCGGCGAGGAACTCGTCGCTCGCCGCCTCGGCCAGCCGCTCACGGCGGAAGGAGATTCCCGCGAGCATGCCCCGCGCCGCGGCGAGGCACAGGTCCAAGGTGTCGACGGCGTCGAACAGGTGCTCCTTGTCCTCCTGCATGTCCTTGTTGTAGGTCAGGGGCAGGCCATGCATGACGCCGTGGAGGGCGACGAGATGAGCGGCGATCCGCGGCGCCTTGGCGCGCAGGAGCTCGGCGGCGTCAGGGTTCTTCTTCTGGGGCATGATCGAGGACCCCGAGGCCCACGCATCCGAGACCTCGCAGAACCCGAACTCCTCGCTCGACCACAGCACGATCTCGGCCCCGAGCCGGGAGAGATGGGTCGCGCACGTCGCCGCCGCGGCCAGGTAGTCGAGCACGAAGTCGCGGTTGGAGACCGCGTCGATGGAGTTCTCCGCCACCCCCGCAAACCCGAGCTCGGCAGCGACGCCGCGACGGTCGGTGTCGAAGTTGACCCCCGCGAGCGCCCCTGCTCCCAGAGGCAGCCTCCCGGTGGCGGCGCTCACGGCCGCGAAGCGCTCACGGTCGCGTGCCAGCATCCACACGTAGGCGAGCAGGTGGTGGCTGAGATACACGGGCTGGGCGCGCTGCAGGTGCGTGTAGCCGGGCATCGGCCAGTCGAGGTGCGCCTCGGCGAGCTCAATCAGCGTCTCCGCCAGCCGGGCGATCGCCTCCGAGGTCTCAAAGGCGTGGGCGCGAACGAAGAGCGCCATGTCGGTGGCGACCTGGTCGTTGCGCGAGCGCGCGGTATGGAGCTTGCCCCCCACCGGACCGGCGATCTCGGTGACCCGGCGCTCGATCGCCATGTGGATGTCCTCGTCCGCGTCGGCGAACGGGAACGATCCGTCGCCCAGCTCGCCCTCGACCTGATCGAGGGCGGCGAGCAAGGCGTCGCGGTCCTCCTCGCTGATGATCTCCCGCGCCGCGAGCATCGCGGCGTGCGCGCGCGACTGCTGGACGTCGTAGGGACCGAGGCGCCAGTCGAAGCCGATCGAGTCGTTCAGCGCCCGGAAGATGACGTCCGGGGACTCGGCGAAGCGAGACATACGCCTGATGTTATGTCCCGGCCCGGGCGGCCCGAGCCCCCGCGAGCACCGCGCTCAGCTCCCCCGCCACCCGCGCGACCTGGCCTTCGCTCAGCGCCGGGTGGAAGGGCAGCGCGACCGACCGGGCGGCGACGTCCTCGCACACCGGGAACTCGCCTTCCCGGTGCCCGAAGCGCTCGCGGTAGAAGCTCATCAGGTGGATGGCGGGGAAGTAGGGCTTGCTGGGGATCCCGCGCTCGCCGAGCGCGCGCACCGTCTCGTCACGGTCGACCCCGCGCGGCAGCTGCACCACATAGACAAACCACCCGCGCCGAGCCCCCCCAGCATCGGAACACGGAAGCGCGAGCTCCTCGATGCCCGAGAGCGCCTCGCGATACCACCCCGCCACCCGCGCCCGCCCGTCCAGCATCGAGCGCAGATGCCCGAGCTGGGCGAGCCCGAGCGCGCAGGCGATGTCGGAGAGGCGATAGTTGAAGCCGAGTCGGTCGTGGTCGAGCCAGCCCATGTCGGGCGCCCGCCCCTGGTTGCGCTCGGAGTCGAGCCGCTCCTTGAGCAACGGATCTGCGGTCGTCACCATCCCCCCCTCCCCGGTCGTCAGCTGCTTGTTCGGGTAGAAGCCGAACACCGCCGGGTGCCCGCCGCCCGCGCCGACGGCGCTCCCGTCCGGGTGGACGGCGCCGAGCGCCTCGCACGCGTCCTCGACGATGGGCAGCCCGAGCCGCTCTAGCGCCGGGATGTCAGCCGGGTAGCCGAACACGTGCACGGGCAGGATCGCCGCCGTGCGCTCGGTAACGGCCGCCGCCGCCGCCTCGGGCGAGAGGTTGAGCGTCACCGCGTCGATGTCGGCGAACACCGGCCGCGCCCGCTCGTAGATAGCCACATTGGCGCTGGCCACGAACGAGAACGGGCTGGTGATGACCTCGGCGCCGTCGGACACCCCGGCGGCCCGGAGCGCGAGGTGCAGGCCCGCGGTCCCGCTCGAGACCGCGCTCGCGTAGGGGACGCCGAGCTGCGCCGCGAATGCCTCCTCGAACTGCGCG
>DASZMD010000065.1:0-10378 GCA_035551955.1 Solirubrobacteraceae bacterium
GTCCTGCACCTGGCCATCGCCCTCGAGCAGCCGCTGCTTCTCGAGGGCGAGGCGGGCGTGGGCAAGACGGAGCTCGCGCGCGCCTGGGCCACGGCCTCGGGCGCCCGCCTCGTTCGCCTGCAATGCCACGAGGGCATCGACGTCCACCAGGCGCTCTACGACTGGGATCACGCCCGCCAGCTCCTCTCGCTGCGCGCCTCCGAGCGCGGCGCCCGCGCCGCCGACCTCTACTCGCGCGAGTTCCTCGTGCGCCGGCCCCTGCTCGAGGCGCTCGAGCATCACGGCCCGGTGGTGCTCCTGATCGACGAGGTCGACCGCGCCGACGACGCCTTCGAGGCGTTCCTGCTCGAGCTCCTGGCCGACTTTCAGGTCACCATCCCCGAGCTCGGGACGATCGCGGCGGCCGGCCGGCCCCTCGTGGTGCTCACCTCGAACCGCACCCGGGAGCTCCACGACGCGCTCAAGCGGCGCTGCCTGTACCACTGGATCGACTACCCCGACCCCGACCGCGAGCGCGAGATCGTCCTCGCCCGCCTGCCCGGGGTGAGCGACGACATCGCCCGGCGCGTGGTCACCGCGGTCGGTCGCCTGCGCGAGGCGGGCCTCTACAAGGTGCCCGGGGTGGGGGAGACGGTGACCTGGGCACGTGCCCTGCTGGCCCTCGGCCCCGAGTCGCTCGAGGAGACCCTCGGCGCCGCCCTCAAAGTGCGCGAGGACATCGAGCGCGTCCGCGAGCACGGGGTGCTCGAGGGTGTCTGAGGAGGGCCGCCCCGCGCCTGCCTCGCCCTCCGGCCTCGCCCTCACCGGGCGCCTCGGCGCCCTGTGCGAGCTCCTGCGCGCGCGCGGCGTCCGCGTCGGGACGGGTGAGCTCCTGGCCGCCCACCGCGCCCTCCATGCCCTACCCGATCCCGGTGACCCCGCCCTCGCCTGGGTGGCGCTGCGCGCCACCCTGTGCTCCTCGCGCGAGCACCTCGAGGCCTTCGAGGACGCCTGGCGCGAATGGCAGCACGGCACGCAGGGGGAGCTCGCCGGCGCGGCCACACCCCCCGAGCTCGATGACGCCATGCGCTCGGTCCTCCCCCGGACCACCGTGCCCGGCGCGCCCGCGGCCGCGCTCATCGAGGAGAGCGACGCGGTGCCCGCGGCGTGGAGCGACGCCGAGGTCCTTCTCGAACGGGACTTCGCCGGCTACGACGAGCGCGACCGTGCCGCCGCCCTCGCCCTGCTCCGGCGCGGGGCCACCCGCGGGCCCCAGCGGCTCACCCGGCGCATGGTTCCCGCCCGGCGCGGTCGCCGCATCGACCTGCGGGCGACGATGCGGGCGTCGTGGCGGACGGGCGGTGAGCCCTTCGACCTGCGCCGCTCGTGGCACCGCCTCGAGCCCCGCCCGCTCGTCCTCGTCGCCGACGTATCGGGGTCGATGGCCCCCTACGCGCTCATGCTCCTCGCCTATATGCAGGCGACGGTGACTGCCCGGCGCCGGGTCGAGGCGTTCGCCTTCGCCACCCGCCTGACCCGGATCACCCACGAGCTCCGGGGGCGCGACCCCGAGGCGGCCCTGCGCCGTGCCGACGCGGCCCTCCACGACGCGCGCGGCGGCACCCGCATCGGGGAGGCGATCAGCACCCTGAACCGGGAGTACGGCCGGGTGATCGGTCGCGGCAGCGTCGTCATCCTCCTCTCCGACGGCTGGGACCGCGGCGATCCCGAACTCCTCGGCGAGGAGCTCGCGCGCCTGCGGCGCTGCGCGCGGCGGCTCATCTGGCTCAACCCGCTTGCCGCCGACCCGCGCTGGGAGCCCCTGACGCGGGGGATGGTCGCCGCCTCCCCGCATCTCGACCGCGTCCTGCCCGGGAACAGCCTGCGCTCGCTCGGCGTGCTCGCCGATCTCATCGAGCGGGAGGACCTGTGATCGCCGGCGTGGTCCTCGCCGCGGGCGAAGGGCGGCGCTTCGGCGGGGGCAAGCAGCTCGCCGAGCTGGAAGGGCGACCGCTGCTCGAGCACGCGCTCGCGGCCTCGGCCGAGGGCGGCCTCGAGCCCCGCTTCGTGGTGCTCGGTGCCAACGCGCAGCGCATCCTCGCCGGCGTCGACCTGCACGGGCACGAGGTCGTCGTGTGCCCGGGCTGGGACGAGGGCATGGCCGCTTCGCTGCGGGCGGGCGTCGACGCTGCCCGCTCGGCGGGCGCGGACGCCATCCTCATCACCCTGGGCGACCAGCCTCGCGTGGGGGCGGAGGCGATCGGGCGCGTGCTCGCGGCCCGCGGTGGCCCCGACGGCACCAGCCGGGCCGTGCGCGCCAGCTACGACGGCGTCCCCGGCCACCCCGCCTTGCTCGAGGGCTCGCTCTTCGATGCCCTGCTGGCGCTGCGCGGTGACGAGGGCGCGCGCGGGGTGTTCAGGTCGGCGGGCACCCACCTCGTCGCGTGCGAGGACGTGGCCGTCCCCACTGACGTCGACGAGGCGGGCGACCTCGCCGCGCTCAGCCGGGCTTCGTCCACGGCCCACCTCGGCGCGACACCCGATCCGCGGCAATCGCGGTAAGCGCCACCAATCCCGCGGCCGCGGCGAGCGAGGCGAAGTCGCTGACCCGCAGGGCGAGGAGCGCGCCGAAGAGCGCCCCGAGGACCATGGCGGCGATCGACAGGGCACGACGGGAGATCGCGGCCCCGGGGCCGCCGAGAACGCGGGCATCCGCGGCCAGTCCGGTCAGGGTCATGGTGAGGACGGTGGTCGTCAGGTCACGCACGGCGAGCCGGCGCACGGTCGAGTTCTGGATTCCCATGCCGATGGCGAGGAGGACGATGAGGACATACCCCGTGGCCGTCCCGACCTCGACGCCCGCCCCGGTGGCGGCCGCCACCACGGCTGCGCCGGCCAGGAACACGAGCTGGAGGGCGAGGGCGGCGCGCAGCAGGAGACCGCGATGGTGGCCGAGGCGGACCCCGAGCCTGCCGCCGATCACCCCGCCGAGCAGGAAGGCGGCGATGGCCACGAGTGATTCCGCGGCCGACAGGCCCTGAGCCCCCGCGATGGCAAAGCCCAGGAAGACGACGTTGCCGGTCATGTTGGCGACGAAGACATGGCCGATCCGCAGGTAGCTGGTGGCGTCGACGAACCCGGTGACCAGGGTGAGCGCGAGCATCAGGGGCGGCAGCGGCCCGTCCCGGCTCTTGAACAGATCGCTCACGACGAGACAACCTAGTCCAATGGAGAACGTGTGGGAATTCCCGCGCCCGCCGGCCGTCGTGCCGTGCGAGCAACGCGTGCGGGTGGCAACCGCCCGGCGGGCACATGCCCCGGTGAGCACGTGCGAGAATTCGCGCCGTGATGGTGCGCCACAAGTTCACGCTCATCCTCGACCAGGATCCCGCCCCCTTCCTCGACGACCTCGTCGCGGCAGGCTGCGGCGACGCCCTGTTCCGGGTCTCCGACGACGGCGAGCCGTTCGCCCAGTTCTACCGCAAGGCGCCCACGCTCCAGCGCGCGATGGCCACGGCGGTGAGGGAGATCCAGCGGACCGAGCTCCGCGTCGTGCGGATCGCGGGCGTGGCGCTGCCCACGAACTAGTGCATCTTTGGCCCTAAGGCCAAAGTCAGTGTCCGCGGGCACGGGTATAAGCAGGGAATGTCTCTGGTTGTCGAGCCCATTGAGCAGCATCGGCTGAGGCAGCCGGCCAGGGCGCGGCCGCTGATCGCGGTGACCACGTCGGAGGTCCGCGAGGGCAAGGCGGTGACGCCGACGCGGCACGGCGAGCCTCCCCAGCTCGAGATGGCGCTCGGACTCAAGTACCTGCACGCGATCGAGGCGGCCGGCGGTGTTCCCGTGGTCGTGCCGCCGCTCCAGGTCGACTGCCTCGACGCGTTGCTCGACCGCGTGGCGGGGGTGTGTCTGTCCGGGGGGCCCGATCTCGACCCGCAGTCCTACGGCGAGCGCCCGCATGCCCGTACCGGACCGACCGAGCGTCAGCTCGACGTGTTCGAGCTCGCGCTGGCGAAGGCGGCCGACGCTCGCCGCCTGCCGATTCTCGCCGTCTGCCGTGGAATGCAGCTCCTCAACGTGGCGCGTGGCGGGACGCTCCACCAGCACCTCCCCGACATCGTCGGGGAGCGGATCGTGCACCGGCAGATCGAGCTCGGAGAGCGGCCCACGCACTGGGTCACGCTCGCTCCCGGCACGCGCCTGCACCAGATCCTCGACCGCAGCCGGACCAAGGTCAACTCCTTCCACCACCAGGCGGTGGCGGAGCTCGGCGCGGGCCTGGCGGTGACGAGCCGGGCCAGCGACGGGACGGTCGAGAGCATCGAGGCGGTCGACCGTGAATTCGTCGTTGGCGTACAGTGGCATGCGGAGTGCTTGGTCGAACGATTCGGTCAGGCGGCCCTGTTCCGCGAGTTTGTAGACGCCGCAAGCCAGTTCGACGAGGCAGCGGCGCGATTTGCGGACGTCGCCTGAGGGAACACTTAGCCACGACGATGCAACGATGAGAGCCGAGCTGTCCCATGCCACGCTCGCGGAGTGGGCGGAATGGAGGTCCTCGGCCCCGTACAGCGTCGGGATCGAGGAGGAGGTGATGCTGCTCGACCCGCGTGACTGGTCCTTGGCGCAGCGGATCGACGACGTCCTCCCGCGGCTTTCCCGCGACCTCGCCGAGCGGGCCACCGCCGAGACCCACGGTGCCGCGCTCGAGCTCGCCAGCCATCCACATGACGACGTCCAGGGGGCCGCGCGCGAGATCGTGGACCTGCGCGCCGGCCTCGCCGCCGAGCTCGCCCGCGTCGACCTTCGCGTTGCGAGCGCGGGCACGCATCCCTTCGCGATGTGGACGGCGACGGAGATCTCGAGCGGCGCGCGCTACCAGCTGGTGTATGAGGCGATGCGCGAGCTCGCGCGCCGGGAGCCGACCTTCGCGCTCCACGTCCACGTCGGCGTCCCCGACCCCGACGCGGCCATCGTCCTCCACAACCGGCTCCGGGCCCACCTGCCCCTGTTCCTCGCCCTGTCGGGCAACTCTCCCTTCTGGCAGGGCCGCGACACCGGGCTGGCCTCGACCCGCACCCCGCTCTTCCAGGCCTTCCCCCGGGTCGGCATCCCGCGCGCCTTCACCTCCTACGAGGATTACGTCGAAACCGTCGACCTGCTCATGCGCTGCGAGGCCTTCCCCGAGCCGACCTTCCTGTGGTGGGACGTCCGCCCCCAGCCGCGGTTCGGGACGGTTGAGGTCCGGGTCATGGACGCCCAGATCACCGCCTCAGAGACGGCCGCTCTCGCCGCCCTCGTCCAGTGCGTCGCCCACCTCGAGCTCGAGGAGGGCTACCACGTCGACCCCCAGGCGCAGCGGCCCGAGGTGCTCGACGAGAACCGCTTCATCGCCGCCCGCGACGGCATGCGAGCGCGTCTGATCGATCCGGTGGGGGAGGAGCGGGTCCCCGCGCGCGAGCTTTTGTCGAGGCTGCTCGAGGCGGCCCGGCCTCACGCGGCCGACCTCGGCTGCACGAATATGCTCGACGCGGTGGTCATGCTCGGCGAGGAACCCGGGGCCAAGCGCCAGCGGCGAGTGGCCCGCGAACCGGGACGTCTCCCCGGCCTGGTTCAGCTCCTCGCTGACGCCTTCGCGTCCTGATCCGATAGAAACCCGCGTCATGTGCGGATTTGCCGGGGAGTTCACGACGGGCGGAGCGCCTGACCGCGATGCGGTCGAGCGGATGGCGGCGACGATGGGCGACCGGGGGCCCGACGGCGCCGGATCGTGGGCCGACGGCCCGCTCGCCGTCGCGCACCGGCGGCTGAAGGTCATCGATCTCTCGAGCATGGGCGACCAGCCGATGGTCGACTACGAGAACGGCGCCACGATTGTCTTCAACGGCTGCATCTACAACCATCACGAGCTGCGCGCCCAGCTCGAGCGCGAGGGCTACCACTTCGCCTCCACCAGCGACACCGAGGTCATTCTCAAGGCCCACGACCACTGGGGGCACCGGTGCGCCGAGCTCTTCGCCGGCATGTTCGCCTATGCGCTCTACGAGCATTACTCCGGGCGCCTCTTCCTCGTCCGCGACCGGCTCGGGATCAAGCCCCTGTATTTCGCCGAGCTCGAGGGGGCCTTTCGCTTCGCCTCGACCCTGCCCGCGCTCCTGGCCGGGGGCGGCATCGACACGGACCTCGATCCCGTCGCCCTGCACCACTACCTGACCTGGCATGCGGCGGTGCCCCCGCCCCGCACGCTGCTCAAGGGCGTGCACAAGCTGGCGCCGGCGACGGTGACGATCGTCTCCCCCGACGGCCGGCGCGTGAGCGAGAACTACTGGCGACCGCACTACCAGCGCCATCCCCGCTTCGCCGACTGGGAGCGCGAGGACTGGGCCGAGGCCTTTCTCGACGCGCTGCGCACGGCCGTCGAGCGACGCATGGTCTCCGACGTGCCCGTCGGCGTGCTCCTCTCGGGTGGGCTCGACTCGAGCCTGATCGTGGCGCTGCTGGCCGAGAGCGGGCAGCGCGGCCTCGCCACCTTCAGCATCGGCTTCGACGGGATCGGCGACGACGTCGGTGACGAGTTCGAGTTCTCGGACCTCATCGCCAAGGAGTTCGAGACCGACCACAATCAGATCCACGTGCCCGAAGCGCGCCTGCTCGAGTCCCTCGACGGGGCGATCGGGGCGATGAGCGAGCCCATGGTCAGCCACGACGCGGTGGCCTTCTACCTTCTCGCTCAGGAGGTCGCGCGCTCGCATAAGGTCGTCCAGTCCGGACAGGGCGCCGACGAGGTCTTCGCCGGCTACTTCTGGTACCCGCCGCTCCTCGAAGCCGAAGGGGACGGCACCGCTGCCTACGTCAAGGCCTTCTTCGATCGTCCCCATGCCGAGATGGCCGAGATCCTCGACCCGCGCTACCTGCTCGACGAGGATCCGAGCCGCCAGTTCCTCGACTGGCATTTCCGCCAGCCGGGAGCGGACGGTCCGCTCGACCGGGCGCTGCGCTTCGATACCGAGATCCTCCTCCCCGAGCACCCGGTCAAGCGCCTTGACAACATGACCATGGCGTGGGGACTCGAAGCCCGCACCCCGTTCCTCGACCACGAGCTCGTGGAGCTCGCCGCCGCCTGCCCGCCCGAGCTCAAACTCGCCGACGGAGGCAAGGGCATCCTCAAGGCGGCATCGCGCGGCGTCGTCCCCGACGCGGTGATCGACCGCCCCAAGGCCTACTTCCCGGTCCCCGCCTTCTACAACATCGCAGGTGCGACGCTCGACCTCATCCGTGAGACCTTCTCGGGATCCTCGATCGAGGAGCGCGGGCTGTTCCGCCCCGACTACGTCAAGGGGCTCCTCGACGCCCCCAACTCGCACCAGACCACGCTCGGGGGCTCGACGCTCTGGCACATCGCGCTGCTCGAGCTCTGGCTGCGCAAGCACGGGGTGTGACCTCGCGTCCGGCGCGCGTCGGCGCTACGCCACGGCGAGCTCACCCGCGCGCTCGGGCGCGGTGACCTCGAGGATGGTCTGCGCCACCAGCTCAGGGTCGTCCCACATGGCGAGATGCCCGAGGCCCTCCAGGGCGACGTAGTCGGCATCGGGGAGCTGGCGCTGGATCATCGTGTAGTGCTTGGGCCAGCGGATCAGCCAGTCCCGGGTCCCGTAGGCGATGCGCACCGGACAGTCGATCGCGGGGAGATCGCCGAACATGTCGCCCGAGGCCGCCAGCCGGATCGCATCGGGCGCCACCTTGCAGTTGGCGGCACCGTGGAACATCGTGTAGGCGGCAAGGGCGTTGACCCCGGCGGGGCGGGCGATGAGCTCGCGGAGGGCGAAGGCGCGGGTGCGCGGGCGGCTCGCCACCATCCGCAGCAGCGGGCGGCCGATCTTGAAGAGGACACCGTTGCGGCGGAAGTACAGGAGGATCATGCGGGGAGCCGGACCGCGCTCCCAGCACCCCGCCGGGCACAGCCCGACGACGCTGAGCGCACGCCCGCGTCCGGCGAGTTCGAGCGCGAGCCAGCCGCCGAGCGAGCTCCCGGCGAAGTGCGCGCGCTCGATCCCGTGGGCGTCGAGCTGTCGCTCGATCATGTCCAGGCTGGTCGGGATCGAGATCCGCGTCCCCGCCGCGAACGGCTCGCCGCCGAAGTGCCCGGGCAGGTTCGGCGCGAACACGGTGTGATGGCGCTCGAGCATGGGCAGGACCGGGGTCCATGCCCGCCACGTGTCGGTGAACCCGTGCAGGAGGACGAGGGGCTCACCCGAGCCTCCGAGATGGAAAGCGTCGCTCATCGCGTCGTCGTCAAGCTCCGGTGAACGACGCCGGCCGCTTCTGCATGAAGGCGAGCACGCCCTCCATGAAGTCCGGCGAATCGGCCCGCTCCTGCTGGAGCACGGCCTCGTCTTCGAGCTCCTGCTCGAGGCGCGGGTAGAGGTGAGCGTTGAGGGTCTGCTTGATCGTCGCGTAGGAGCCGGGAGGTCCCGCCGCCAGGCGTTCCGCGAGGGCGCGGGCGGCGAACTCGAGCTCGGAGTCGGGAACGACGCGATTGACCAACCCCCACGCGAGCCCCTGCGCGGCGGGGAGGCGCTCGCCGAGGTAGGCGAGCTCGAAGGCCCGCGTATGCCCGACGCGGGCGGCGAGGAAGGCCGAAGCGCCACCGTCGAGGCCGAGCCCGATGGTCACGAAGGCGAGCAGGAAGTAGGCCGACTCGGCCGCGACGATGAGATCGGCGGCCAGCGCGAGCGAGAAGCCGATCCCCACCGCGGGGCCGTTGACGGCCGCGATCACCGGTTTGGGAAGGGTGCGTACGCGGAGGATCAAAGGGTTGTAGATCTCCCGCAGGGGCGTGAGGACATCGGGCTTGCCGTCCACGCCGACCATCCCGGCCTTGATGTCGGCGCCCGAGGAGAACGCCCGCCCGGCGCCGGTGAGGACGATCGCGCGCACCTCGGAGCTCTCCGCGGCATGGTCGAGGGCGGAGAGGAGATCCTCGCCGAGCTCCCGGGTCCAGGCGTTGAGCGCAGCCGGCCGGTTCAGCGTGATCCAGGCGACGCCGCCGGCGATGTTCAGTTCCACCGTCTCCATGGCCAGGCTCATAGGCCGACGGACAATAGCTGCTCGCCGGTGGAGCTGGCGCGGCGCGGGAGGTTTCAGCGATGATGTCGCCCGAGCCGGGATGGAGCTGCTGCCCAAGAGCCTGACGAGACGAGCGACGCGCCTCGGCGCCGTCGCCCAGAACGCGCTCGAGGTGGCCCGCTTCGGTGGGCTCGAGACCGATGAGGTGCAGTCTCCCTACGAAGTGGTCTCAGAGCAGCGCGTGTACCGGCTGCGCCGCTACTTCGCCGAGGGTGGCGCCGGTCCACCCGTCCTCCTCGTGCCCCCGCTCATGCTCGCGACCGAGATCTATGACGTGTCGCCGGCGACGAGCGGCGTGGCCGTGCTGCGCGAGCACGGAGTCGATCCCTGGGTGGTCGACTTCGGTGCCCCCGAGCGCGAGCCCGGCGGCCGCGAGCGCACGCTCACCGATCATGTGCTCGCCGTCTCGGACGCCGTCGACCGGGTCCGAGCGGCGACGGGACTCGACGTCCACCTCGCCGGCTACTCGCAGGGCGGGATGTTCGTCTACCAGGCGGCGGCCTACCGGCGCAGCCAGGGCCTGGCCTCGCTCGTCACCTTCGGCAGCCCGGTCGACACTCGCGCCGGCGTTCCCTTCGGCATTCCCCCGGCGGTGGTCGAGGGCGCGGCCGGGCTGCTCGCCGACGGGCTCGGGGGATGGGGAGTGCCGGGATGGGCGAGCAGCGCCGGCTTCCGGCTCCTCGATCCGGTCAAGTCACTGCGCGCCCAGATCGACTTCATCCTCCAGCTCCACGACCGCGAGGCGTTGCTCCCGCGCGAGCGCCAGCGGCGCTTCCTCGGCGGCGAGGGTTTCGTGGCCTGGCCCGGCCCCGCCCTGGCCGACTTCATGCGCCAGTTCATCGCCCACAACCGCATGCTCGAGGGCGGCTTCGTGATCCAGGACCGGCTCGTCACCCTTGCCGACATCGAGACCCCGATCCTCGCCTTCGTGGGGACGGTGGACGAGATCGCGCCCGCCGCTGGGGTCCGCGCCATTCGCCAAGCCGCTCCGCGCGCCGAGGTCTACGAGGTGGCGCTGCGCGCCGGCCATTTCGGCCTCGTGGTGGGCTCGACCTCGACCCGGGCGACCTGGCCCACAGTGGCGGCATGGGCGCACTGGCGCTCGGGCGAGGGTGAGCGACCGGCGGAGATCGAGCTCGTGGACGACTCGCCTGAGCCCCGCGACGACGGTCCGCCCGTGAGCAGCCGCGTCGGATACGGGCTCGAGCTCGCGGGCGGGGTGGGCGTGGGGATCGCGCGCTCGATCCTGGGTGGCACCACCCGCACGCTGCGCAGC
>DASZMD010000066.1:0-20530 GCA_035551955.1 Solirubrobacteraceae bacterium
GCTGAGGCGAGGCCGCGATCCGCTGGTACCCTTAAGGGTCCCGTAACACAGCGCCGCGCCCCCGCAGGACCCAACCCTTATGAATCGTCCCACGCCGCCAGGGGCCGTCGGCCTCTACGACCCCTCCTACGAGCACGACGCGTGCGGCATCGCCCTGGTGGCGAAGCTGCGCGGCGACGCCTCGCACGCGGTGGTGGAGAAGGCCCTCGACGCGCTCGAGAACCTCGAGCACCGGGGCGCCGAGGGCGCGGACCCGAGCACCGGCGACGGTGCCGGCATCCTCCTCCAGATTCCCGACACCTTCATCCGCGCCGTCGCCGGGGTCGAGCTCCCGGCCCCCGGCATGTACGCGGTGGGCATGTGCTACCTGCCCACCGACCCCGAGCGGCGCACGGAGGTCGAGGCGCTGATCGAGGAGACGATCGCCGCCGAGGGCCAGCGGGTGCTGGGCTGGCGCGAGGTGCCCGTCGACGAGCGCTACGTGGGCACCACGGCGGGGGCGGCGGCGCCGACGATCCGCCAGGTCCTCGTCGGCGCCTCGAACCAGGTCGACGACCAGGACGCCTTCGAGCGCAAGCTCTACGTCATCCGCCGCGTGATCGAGCGCAACGCCGGCGGCGACCTCGCCGTCCCGAGCTTCTCCTCGCGCACGATCGTCTACAAGGGCATGCTCACCGCTCCCCAGCTGCCCCACTACTTCCCCGACCTGCGCGACCCGCGGCTCGCAAGCCGGCTCGCCCTCGTGCACTCGCGCTTCAGCACCAACACCTTCCCGAGCTGGGAGCTCGCCCACCCGTACCGGATGATCGCCCACAACGGCGAGGTCAACACCCTGCGCGGCAACATCAACTGGATGCGGGCGCGCGAATCGCAGCTCGCCTCCGAGCTCTTCGGCGAGGACATCGAGAAGGTGGTCCCGGTGGTCACCCACGCCAACTCGGACTCGGGGACCTTCGACAACGTGCTCGAGCTCCTCGTCCTCGGCGGCCGCTCGATCGCCCACGCGGTGATGATGATGGTGCCCGAGGCCTACCGGACGCGCCGGGACCTCCCCGACGAGGTCCGCGGCTTCTACGACTACCACTCGTGCCTGATGGAGCCCTGGGACGGACCGGCGGCGGTGGTGTTCACCGACGGCACGCTGGCGGGAGCCGTGCTCGACCGCAACGGCCTGCGCCCCGGCCGCTGGGTGCAGGACAAGGACGGCTACGTGGTCCTCGCCTCCGAGACCGGGGTGACGTCGATCGCTCCTGAGCACATCGAGCGCAAGGGCCGCCTGCAGCCCGGCCGGCTCTTCCTTCTCGACCTCGAGGAGGGCCGGATCGTCGACGACGCGGAGATCAAGAGCCGGGTCGCCGGCCAGAAGCCCTACGGCGACTGGTACGAGCGCTCGGTCGTTCACATCAAGGATCTCCCCGAGCGCGAGCCCACGAAGCCGCGGATCGAGCCGCTGCGCTCGCGCCAGCTCGCCTTCGGCTACTCGCAGGAGGACCTCAAGCTCGTCATCGCGCCCATGGCCACCAAGGGCGAGGAGCCCGTCGCGAGCATGGGCAACGACGCCGCCCTGGCCGTCCTCTCGGACCGCCAGCCGCCCCTCTTCTCCTACTTCAAGCAGCTCTTCGCCCAGGTCACCAACCCGCCCATCGACTCGATTCGCGAGAACATCGTCATGAGCCTGGCGACCACGGTGGGCGCCGAGGTCAACCTGCTCGCCGATACGCCCGAGCATGCCCACCAGCTCGTGATGGACCAGCCCATCCTCCGCAATCGCGAGCTCGAGAAGCTTCGCCAGGTCTCCCACGAGATCTTCCACGCCGCCACCATCGACATCACGTGGCCGATCGAGCAGGGCCCCGACGGCATGGAGGCGCGGCTGCAGGCGGTGTGCGACGAGGCCGAGAACCACGTCGCCCACGGCGCCAACATCCTCATCCTCTCCGACCGCAACCTCGGCCCCGAGCGGGTGGCGATCCCCTCGCTCCTCGCCGTCGCCGCCACCCATCATCACCTCGTGCGCCACGGCACCCGCCTGCGCACCGGCCTGGTCATCGAGTCCGGCGAGCCGCGCGACATCCACCACATGGCGACGCTCATCGGCTACGGCGCGGCAGCCATCAACCCCTACCTGATGTTCGAGTCCCTCGACGAGCTCGCGCTGCACTCGCTCCTGCCCGAGGACCTCGACACCGAAGAGGCCGAGAAGCGGATCGTCAAGGCGATCGGCAAGGGCCTGCTCAAGACGCTCTCGAAGATGGGCATCTCGACGATCCAGTCCTACTGCGGAGCGCAGATCTTCGAGGCCGTCGGACTCGAGCCCGGCCTGATCGACAAGCACTTCACCGGCACCGCCTCGCGCATCGGCGGGATCGGGATGGACGTGCTCTCGACCGAGGCGCTCGAGCGCCACTTCCGCGCCTATCCGCGCGTCGATCGCGAGGTCCTCCCCGTCGGCGGCGTCCTCCAGTGGCGCCGCGACGGCGAGCTCCACATCTGGAACCCGGACACCATCGCCAAGCTCCAGCACTCGGTTCGGGGCCAGAACGGGGACCCCGTCACCACCTACCAGGACTTCTCGCGCCTGGTCAACGAGGACTCGGCCAAGAAGGCGTCGCTGCGCGGGCTGATGAAGCTGCGCACGATCGAGCGCCCGCTCCCCCTCGAGGAGATCGAGCCCGCCACCGAGATCGTCAAGCGCTTCACGACTGGGGCGATGAGCCTCGGCGCCCTCTCCCGCGAGGCTCACGAGACGCTGGCCCAGGCCATGAACCGCCTGGGCGGGAAGTCGAACACGGGCGAGGGCGGTGAGGATCCCGAGCGCTTCCTCGACGACCGCATCTCGAAGATCAAGCAGGTCGCCTCCGGGCGCTTCGGCGTCACCGCGCACTACCTGGTCAACGCCGAGCAGATCCAGATCAAGATGGCCCAGGGCGCCAAGCCCGGCGAGGGCGGTCAGCTCCCCGCCCACAAGGTCGATGAGTACATCGCCAAGATCCGCAGCTCCACCCCCGGGGTGGGGCTGATCTCGCCGCCTCCGCACCACGACATCTACTCGATCGAGGACCTCAAGCAGCTCATCTACGACCTGCGGTGCGCCAACCCCACGGCCTCGGTCTCGGTCAAGCTCGTCTCCGAGGTCGGGGTCGGCACGGTCGCCGCCGGCGTGGCCAAGGCCAACGCCGACCACGTCACGATCTCGGGCCACGACGGGGGCACGGGCGCCTCGCCCCAGTCCTCCGTCCAGTACGCCGGCGTGCCATGGGAGATCGGCCTGGCCGAGACCCAGCAGACGCTGCTCCTCAACGACCTGCGCTCGCGCATCACCGTCGAGGTCGATGGCCAGATGAAGACCGGGCGCGACGTGGTCGTCGGCGCGCTCCTCGGCGCCGATGAGTTCGGCTTCTCCACCGCCCCCCTGATCGCGATGGGGTGCATCATGATGCGCGTCTGTCACCTGAACACGTGCCCGGTCGGCGTCGCCACCCAGGACCCCAAGCTCCGAGCGCGCTTCCGCGGCACCCCCGACCACGTGATCAACTACCTGATGCTGGTCGCCGAGGAGGTCCGCGAGCTCATGGCCCAGCTCGGCGTCCGGCGCTTCGCCGACCTCATCGGGCGCACCAACCTGCTCGAGATCGACGCCGCCATCGATCACTGGAAGGCGCGCGGAGTCGACCTCTCGATGGTCCTCACCATCCCCGAGCTGCCCCCGGGCGCGCCGCGGCGGCGCACCCGCGACCAGATGCCGGTGCTCGACGACGCGCTCGACTGGGAGCTCGTGCGGGCCGCCACTCCCGCCATCGACGGCGGCGAGCCCGTCGCCTTCGGGCCCGTGACCGTACGCAACGTCAACCGCACCGTGGGCGGGATCCTCTCCGGCGAGATCGCCCGGCGCCATGGGGCCGAGGGCCTGCAGGAGGGGACGATCGAGGTCGCCTTCCACGGCTCGGCGGGCCAGAGCTTCGGCGCCTGGCTCGCTCCCGGTGTCACCTTCTCGCTCAAGGGTGAGACCAACGACTACACGGGCAAGGGGCTCTCTGGCGGCGTTGTCTCCGTCCGCCCGCCCGAGTCCGCCGGTTTCCGCGCCGAGGAGAACGTGATCGTCGGCAACACCGTGCTCTACGGCGCCACCGCCGGCCGCGCCTTCATCCGCGGCCTCGCGGGCGAGCGCTTCGCTGTGCGCAACTCCGGAGCGCACGCCGTCGTCGAGGGTGTCGGCGACCACGGGTGCGAGTACATGACCGGGGGCCGGGTGGCCGTCCTCGGCCCCACCGGGCGCAACTTCGCGGCCGGGATGAGCGGAGGAATCGCCTACGTGTTCGACGTCGACGGCGAGTTCGAGTCGCGCTGCAACCTTGAGCTCGTCGACCTCGAGGAGGTCGGCGAGGACGACGAGGCCGAGCTCCGGACCCTGATCGCCGAGCACCAGCAGCGGACCGGGTCGCTCGTCGCCCGCCACCTCCTCGGCGACTGGGAGAGCGCTCTTCCCCGCTTCGTCAAGGTCATGCCGCGCGACTACAAGCGCGCGCTCGAGGAGGGCAAGGCGGCGGCCAAGTCGGCGGCGCTGGCGTAGTCCTCGGCAGACGCCGACCGGGCCCAGGTAGTCTCACCCGCCCGTCCCGTCGGGCAGGAAGGGCTCGATCTCGGCGATGAAGGTCGCCGGGTCGATCGGCTTGGGGATGTAGCCGTCGAAGCCCGCGGCGGCGATCCGCTCGCGATCGCCCATCGACGATGCCGTCACCGCCACGATCCGCGTGTGCTCGCAGGCGGGCTGCTCGCGGATCGCGGCGGCCACCTCGTATCCGTCCATCCCCGGCAGCCCGATGTCGAGGAGGATGAGGTCGGGCGGGGTCGCGCCGGCCATGCGCACTCCCTCCTCGCCCGTGGACGCGAGCAGGGGCGCGAAACCGTGAGCCGTGAGCACGTAGTCGACGAGTTCGATGTTGGCCTCGTTGTCCTCCACCACGAGAATGCGCGCCGCCACCATGTGTCCGTCTAGCCGGGGAGATCGAGGGTGAACTTGCTACCGGCGCCGAGCTCGGTTTCGAAGGCGATCGTGGCGCCCATCAGATCGGCGAGCGTCTTGGAGATGTAGAGGCCGAGACCCTGGTAGGCGGCGAAGAGTCGCTCCTGATCGCCCACCCTGATCCCGCGGCCGGTGTCGGCCACGCTGAAGCGCACCGCCTTCCCGTGGGCGTTCGCGAGCCGGGCCAGCTCCATCCGCACCTCGCCCTGGTCGGTGAACTTGATCGCGTTGTTGGTCAGGTTGGTGAGGATCTGCCTGAGCGCCCGGCGATCACCGTTGACCTGCAGGCCGCCTGGGGCGAGCACGAGGAGCCCGATTCCCTTCTCGTCGGCGAGCGGTCGCAGGTCGCCCGCGACATCTTCGAGCAGCTGCTGGCCGTCGATCGCCTCGACCTCGAGCTCGATCTTGCCCGACTCGAACCGCGCCACGTCGAGCAGGTCGTTGATCAGCGACAGAAGCTGGCGCCCGCTCGACTGAACGATCTGGAGCTGCTTTTTCTGGTCCTCGTTGAGGGGACCGGGGAGGCCCATGAGCAAGGTGCCCGTGAATCCGAGGATGGCGTTGAGCGGCGCGCGCAGCTCGTGGCTCATGTTGTCGAGAAAGCGGTCCTGGGCCCGAGTTGCGGCCTCGAGCCTGATGTTGGCCTCGCGGAGCTCCTGTTCGACGCCGCGCTGGTCGGTGACATCGCGGATGACGGCGGCGGCGAGGAGACCGTCCTCGGTCTCGAGGGGGCTCAGGCTGACCTCAACCGGGAACTCGAGGCCGTCCTTGCGCCGTCCCCACAGTTCGGGGCCGGCGGCCATCGGACGCGGCTCGGCGAAGAAGGCGGCCCGCCGCTGGAGGTGGCGAGCGCGGTGGCGCTCGGGCATGAGCACCTCCACGGGCGCGCCCAGGAGCTCCTCGCGGGCGTAACCGAAGAGCTTCTCCACCTCGGCGTTGGCGAACTCGATCCTGCCCCCGCCGTTGACCATGACGACGGCGTCAGGAGCCGCTTCGAAGACGGAGCGAAGAGAATCTCTCCGTAGATCCAGTTTGCGAATATCGTGCCAATCCCGGGGGCTAGCAATCCCCAAAATCCGGAAATATCCGGCCTATTCTCCTTTATTTCAGCGCTACCGGCGTAGGTAGCGCACGGCGGCCTCGGTGCGATTCTTGACGCCGAGCTTGTGGAGGATGCGCTTGACGTGCGATTGGACGGTGCTGGTGGCGATGACCAGGCGCTCGGCGATCTCGCCGTTGGTGGCTCCCTCGACGATCATGCCCAGGACCTGCAGCTCGCGCGGCGACAGCGCTTGCAGCCGCGGGTCGGGGGCAGGGGGCGCCGACCCGTTGTGCGACCTTCCGGGATCGGTTTCACGTTGCAGAGCCCCGGCGAGGATCACCGTCTCGCGTAGCTCCTCGACCTTCTGGAGAAGCTTGGCGTTGAGGATGCGGAGGTGTTCGCGGTGGAAATCCTCGGAGGGAAGCGGCACCACCGGTTCGGGGCGGGTCGACAGGGTCTCGTTGATCACGCGAAGTACCTCCTCGGGTTCGCACGGCTTGATCAGGATGTGGGCGACGCCGCACGCGTCCGCCAGGTCGCGCACCTCTTCGAGCACATAGGTGGCGGTGTAGAAGATCACCGGGATGTCCGCCGTCTCGGGGTCGCCTCGCAGCTCTCGCACCAGCTCGTACCCGTCCATCGTGGGCATGAGGATGTCGGCGATGATGAGCGACGGTCGGTGCGCCCGTGCCAAGCCCAGCGCCTGCTCGCCGCTACCGGCCTCGAGCACCGGATAACCCGCATAGGCGAGGATCGTCGCGATCAGCTCGCGGTCGGCGGCGCCGTCATCGACGATGAGCACCGGCCTCATGGCCTGGCCCGCGTCTCGCGTCTGGATCCCCCGGTTCGTGTCATCCTGCCCTCCGTTCAGGCACTTTGCACGCGAATCCTTCACGTGAGCAAAGCCTTACCTATGAATACCGGTTGGCAACCGCTTGAACTCGGTAATTTGTCGCTACCGGGTTCCCCATTCTCAGCTACCCGCGTAACTCAGAATCGGTGTAAGGGTTAGCGGCGCAGATACCGGACGGCAGCCTCCGTCCGGTTCTTGACGCCCAGCTTGTGGAGGATGCGCTTGACGTGCGACTGCACGGTGCTGGTGGCGATGACGAGCCGGGCGGCGATCTCGCGGTTGGTGGCGCCGTCGACGATCATGCTCAGCACCTGGAGCTCGCGCCGCGAGAGCACGGACTCCACGTCGGGGCGGGCGGGAGCCTCGGGCCACGGGCCCAAGCCGTCGACCTGCTCGGTTTCGCGCTGCAGAGTGCCGGCGAGGATCACCGTCTCGCGCAGCTCCTCGACCTTCTGCAGGAGCTTGGCGTTGACGAGCCGCAGGTGCTGGCGGTGGAACTCCTCGGAGGGGAGGGGGACCACCGGCTCGGGTTGGGCGGAGATGGCTTCCTCGATCGTCCTCATGACCTCCTCGGGCTCACATGGCTTGATGAGGATGTGCGAGACCCCGCATGCCGAGGCCAGTCGCCGCACCTCTTCGATGACGTACGTCGCGGTGTAGAAGACGACCGGGATCTGCGCGGTGGCCTCGTCGGCCCGCAGCTCCCGCACGAGCTCATAGCCGTCCATCGTCGGCATGAGGATGTCGGCCACGATCACCGCCGGGCGGTGGGCCCGGGCGAGCTCCAGCGCGATCTCGCCGCGATCGGCCTCGAGCACCTCGTATCCCGCGTAACCGAGAATGGTGGCGAGCAGTTCGCGGTCGGCGGGCACGTCGTCGACGACGAGTATCGAGGTCACGGCTTCGCCCTCCGATCGGGGCGCTCTGGCGTCCTGTCCTTGGTCACTGCGTTGCTACCTCCGGAGGTCGGGCATGGATCTGCGCACCTTGGGCAGGACCCAGGCTCCCGCCTCCCTGTACTGCGACCGGGACTCTGTACGCAGGCATGACTGACTGGCAAGCCCCCGTTCTCGGGAACTTCCGGCTGAGGCACTCCCCACTTGCGGGGAATCAACTTCTGAGAGGACGGATTTCGGCACAGTAGACAAACTGGTCTGTCCCCTTGAATATACAGACGGTTCTGTCTACGATGCGCCATGGCCTCCGAGCCGATGTCCGGGGCCGGCGGCGTCCCCCTCTCGGCCCGCCAGCGGATCATCGACACGGCTTACGAGCTGTTCTCCCGGGAGGGGCTGCGCGCCGTCGGCGTCGACCGGATCATCGACGAGTCGGGCGTGGCGAGGAAGACGTTCTACCGCCACTTCCCCTCCAAGGAGGATCTCATTCTCGCCTTCCTCGAGGTGCGGGGACAGCGCTGGACTCATGCGTGGCTGGAGGCGGAGATGCAGCGCCTGGGCGACACGCCGCGCGAGCGCCTGCTCGCCGCGTTCGACGCCCTTGACGAGTGGTTCCGTCGTGCGGACTTCGAGAGCTGTTCGCTGATCGCCGCCGCCTTCGAGGTGCGCGACCCGGGGGCGCCGGTGCACCAGGCCGCCGTTCGCGAGCTCGAGGGGGTCAGGCAGGTCGTCCTCGCGGCCGCCCTTGCGGCCGGGGCCCGCGATCCCGAGTCACTCGCCTACCAGGTGCAGATCCTCATGATGGGGGCGATCGTCTCCGCCACGCGGCAGGATCTCGAGGCCGCCCGGCGCGCGCGCGAGATGGCCGAGCTCCTCTTGGATCATCACCAGCTGCGCTAGCCTTGCGTGCCACATGGGCGAACTCGGCGCGTTCCTGAAGATTCACCGGGTGGGCTTCGACAAGCGCGACCCGAAAAGCCGCGTGCGCGATTACCAGCAGTACTTCTCGCTCCAGCCCGACGAGGAGCTCCGCCGCCAGGGCGCCCGCTGCATGGACTGCGGCGTCCCCTTCTGTCACGAGGGGTGCCCGCTCGGGAACCTGATCCCCGACTGGAACGACCTCGTCTACCGAGACAAGTGGCGCGAGGCCATCGACCAGCTCCACGCCACCAACAACTTCCCCGAGTTCACCGGGCGAATCTGTCCCGCGCCGTGCGAATCCGCCTGCGTGCTCGCCATCAACGACGACCCCGTCACCATCGAGCAGATCGAGCTCGCGATCGTCGAGCGGGCCTTCGAGGAGGGGTGGGTCGTCGCCGAGCCGCCCGATCGCCGCACCGGGCGCAAGGTCGCCGTGGTCGGTGCCGGCCCCGCCGGTCTCGCCGTCGCCGCCGAGCTCAACCAGTGCGGCCACAACGTCACCGTGTTCGAGCGCGACGAAGGCCCCGGCGGGCTGATGCGCTTCGGCGTTCCCGACGCCAAGCTCGAGAAGCGCATCATCGACCGCCGCGTGGCCCTGCTCGGCGAGGAGGGGATCGACTTCGTCTACGACGCCGACGTCGGCTCGCCCGAGCTCCCGAGCGAGCGCCTGCGCGAGGAGTTCGACGCCATCGTCGTCGCCATCGGCTCGCGCGTGCACCGCGACGTCGAGGCGCCCGGGCGCGAGCTCGCGGGCATCCACTACGCGATGGACTACCTGTATCAGCGCAACCGCTGGGTCGCCGCCCAGCAGGGGCGACCGTCGCGCCCGCCCGAGCCGGGCCGCGAGATCACCGCCGCCGGCAAGCGCGTGCTCGTCATCGGCGGCGGCGACACGGGGATGGACTGCGTCTCCAACGCCAAGCGCGAGGGCGCGGAGAGCACGGACATGCTCGACGTCTACCAGGCGCTCGCCCCCGACGGGCGCGACGCCCTCCATCCCTGGCCGCTCCCGCCCAAGCGGACGCTGACGACCTATGCGCTCGAGGAGGGCGGCAGGCGCCGGTGGGGCACCGAAGTCACGGGCTTCATGGGCAAGGACGGCCACGTCAACGCCGTGTTCGCCCGCAAGGTGACGGGCACATCCTCGCGCGACCTGACTCCCGTGCCGGGCAGCGAGTTCGTCCTCGAGGCCGATCTCGTGCTCATCGCCATCGGCTTCTCGCACCCTGAGCACGAGGGCCTCGTCGCCCAGCTCGGCCTCGAGCTCGACAGGCGCGGCAACGTCACCACCAAGCAGACGTACCGCACCTCCGAGTCCGGCGTCTACGCGTGCGGCGATGCCCGCATCGGACAGTCCCTGATCGTCACCGCCATCGCCGAGGGACGCAAGTGCGCTCGCGTCGTCAACCAGGATCTCGGCGGCAGCCCGATGGACGCCGATCGCGAGATGCTCACGGTCGGCGCGTGGAGCGGTGAGGTCGACCGCACCCTGCGCCACGAGGCCGAGGCGGCCGGCAATGTCCGGCCCGGGGACGAGTTCTTCACCGGCCCCGGCGCCCGCGGCCGCTAGCGCCTTTCCGTCGACGCCGCGCGTAGATTCGGGAGGTTCGCGGAGGTTTTTCCCGTTCACGGCACGGGGGTGCTAACTTTTGTATAGCCGGGTGCCAATGAATCACGGCACATGCGGGGCAGGACAAGGTTTCTAACGAACCTGGGACGGGGAAACTCGCCCCTGTCGGTCAGGGAACTGCGCCCCCACTTCCCTGGCTCTGCCGGAGGGCTCGGATGGATCCGAGCCCTCCGGTCCTTTTTTGCCGTGCGGCTCTCCGTGTGACCGGTGTGCCAACGTGTGGGCATGGCGCAGGCCGTCGTCGCTCATCACTCCTCGTCGGTGGGGACGACGATCTCGCACCTCCTGGACTCGGCGGGCCAGTTCTTCTCGAGCCTCGCGTCGCTGAGCCCGGTGCCCCTGCTCATCGGACTCGCGTGCTACTCGGCATATCTCGTGCTCCGCTCGCGCGCCCTGTTCGGCGCCGTCCGCGCCGCCTATCCCGACGAGCGGGTCCGCTGGCGCGACGTATGGGGCGGCTACGTCGCCGGCTACGCGGTCAACAATGTCTTCCCCCTCGGGGGCGGGAACATCGTGCAGCTGTTCCTCACCCGCCTGTCGATCTCCGAGTCGAGTTACCCGGCTCTCGCCTCCGCGCTCTCGACCGGCGTGCTCTTCGACTGGGCGATCGGGCTCCTGATCATGTGCTTCGCCTTCACCCAGGTCGTCTTCCCCAAGCCGCCGAGCTTCGCCCAGTTGCCCTCCTTCGACATCAGCTTCTTCGCCGCCAACCCGCGCTTCACCCTGTTCGCGCTCACCGCCCTGGCGGTGGCCTTCCTCGTCGCCTTCGCCCTCCTGTCCGCGCGCGTCAAGGCGTTCTGGCAGCGCATCCGCCAGGGGCTGGCGATCCTCCGCGACCGCCGTCTCTACCTGCGCGACATGGCCCGGTGGCAGGCGCTCAGCTGGGTCGCCCGCTTCGCCGCCTACTGGGCCCTCCTCGACGCCTTCCACATCGGCGGCTCGGTGACCAATGCCCTCCTCGTCCTCGCCGTCCAGGTCATCGCCTCGGTATTCCCCTTCACTCCCGGCGGCGCCGGCGTCCAGCAGGCCCTGCTCGCGACCATCTTCGCCCATCAGTCCAGTGGCGCGACCGTGGCCGCTTTCTCGGTCGGCCAGCAGATCGCCACCGGCGTCCTCTCGACCGCGCTGGGCTTCGCCGCCCTCGTCTTCATCTTCCGCTTCCGGAGCTTCCGCGAGGTGATCCGGCGCGGGCGGGAGCACCGGCGGATGGAGGTGGCGGGCGGCACCGGGTCGGGGACGCCGGGCGTGGTCGGGGCGCCGGGTGGCTCGGGCGGCTGACGGGCCCATGGGCCGGCCGCGCGCGATGCCCCACGTCGGGGACTCCGTCACCGTCGTCTACCTCGCCGAGCGGGTGGGGGGCGTGGTGACGGGCTTCGAGGCCGACGCGCGCCGGGTCCGGGTGGTGACCGAGGACGGCCAGGCGCTGGTGTTCGAGCTCAGCCGGGCGACCGGGACGTTTCTGGTGGACGGGAAGCAATCGGGGGCGCGGCTGCTGTTTGGGTGAGGGGCACGTGGCGGGAAAGCGGATCGCCTGCATGCCATCATCAGGAACGACCATGAGCAAGCGTGGACACGACAGATGAGCGGCGCGGAGCTCGGGCTGGCCGTCGCGGTATTCCTCGCCTGTGCGGTGGAGGCGGTCGAGGCGCTGACCATCGTCCTCGCCGTGGGGGCGACGCGGAGCTGGTCCTCGGCGCTCACCGGCGTCGGCGTAGCCACCGCCGTCCTCGCCGCCTTGGTGGCGGCGCTCGGGCCGGCGCTCACCGCGCTTCCGATCGGCGTTCTGCGCGTGGCGGTGGGTGGCCTGCTCCTCATCTTCGGACTGCAGTGGCTGCGCAAGGCGATCCTCCGCGCGGCGGGGCTCAAGGCCGTGCACGACGAGGCGGCGATCTTCGCCGAGGAGGCCGAGGCGGCGCGGGCCGCCGCGCTCGAGCAAGGCGCCTTCGACGGGTACTCGTTCACCGTCGCCTTCAAGGGCGTGCTCCTCGAAGGGCTCGAGGTCGCCTTCATCGTCCTCACCTTCGGCGCCAACCAGCACCATGTGGGCATCGCCGCCGCGGCGGCGGCGGCCGCGGTGGCCGTCGTCGTCCTCGCCGGGGTTGCGGCGCGGGCGCCGCTGGCCCGCGTGCCCGAGAACACACTGAAGTTCGCGGTGGGGATCATGCTCACCTCGTTCGGGACCTTCTGGGGCGCGGAAGGGGCGGGTGCGTCGTGGCCGGGCGGGGACGCGGCCCTGCTCGTGATCGTCCCGGCGCTGGCCCTGTTCGCGATCACCACGGTGGCGATCCTGCGCCGGGCCGCAGACCGGATCGGCGTCGCCGAGGGCGTGAAGGTATGACCAGGGTCAAGGCCGCTGCGCTGGCGGTATGGGACTTCGTGGTCGGCGACGACCCGCTCGTCGCGCTGGGGGTGGCGGTGGCGATCGCCGTCACCGCGCTGGTGGCGGACAGCGGCGTCGCCGCGTGGTGGGTGCTCCCGGTGGCGGTGACCGTCCTGCTGCTCGACTCGCTGCGGCGAGCAGCGCGACGATGATTTGCAAGGATGACGGTCCCGCGTGCCCACCTTCTGCCGACACAATCGCTTCGTCCAGAACTGCCCCATCTGCTCACGCGAGCAGGCGGCCGAGCTTCGTCAGGTGGTGTCCCCGGGCGGCGGTAAGCGCACGCCCGCGGCGCCGCGGCGCAGCGGCCAGTCGCGCACCCCGTCGATGCAGGTCAGACGCTTGGCGCGGGGGGCCGACGACGGCTTCCGCTCGCCGCTCGCCCCCGGCCTGAAGTCGAGCGAGGACGCCGAGCGCCTGGCGGAGGAGCTCGCCTTCGCGGCCGGGCGCCTGACGCGCCTCGAGACCGACCCGCCGGGCTGCTACCGAGAAGCCGCGGGGGAGGGCGACATCGAGGAGGGGACGTGGCTCGCCTTCCTCATCGCCTACCTCTGTCCGGTGAACGGAGATGACCCCTTCGGCGGCGTCCGGGCCGCGCGGACGCCATGGTCCTCGGGGGAGGACCCAGACCTGAGCGACGTGCCCCTCGGCCCGCGCACGGCGCACGAGCCGTCGCGGGGGACGCGGACGCTCGACGCCTACCGGGCGTGGGCCGCCCGGGCGGGCTCGCAGGCCGCGGCCGTTCAGGGCGACGCGTCGTGGTCACCCGAGCGCCGCTTCGCGCGGGCGTTCGAGCGTCTGGCGCTTCCCGGCCTGCACCGCGACGCGCGCTTTGACCTGCTCGTCACCCTGGGGCGCCTGGGGATGTACGACGTCCGGGCGGGATCGCTCCAGTTCGGGGGCGACAACGAGCCGACGATCGCGGCCAAGCGCGCGCTCGGGATCGGCGACACCCTGCTGCTCGAGCGCCGGGCGGCGGAGCTCGCCGAGGCCGCCGAGCTTCCGCTCGAGGCGCTCGACCTCGGCCTCTACAACTGGGGGGTGGGGACCCGCTGCACGATCGGGCTCGAGCCCACCGCCGAGCCCGATCCGGCCGTGCTCGAAGCGGTGCGAGCGGCGCTCGGGCTGTAGCCGGGGTGGGGCCGGGCCGCGGAAAGTTGCCGTCCGCCCCACCGCTTACCTTTTGCGGCATGTCCCTCTGCTTCATCGAGCCGCAGAACGCGATCCGCGTCATCGCCGAGTCGGTGGGGCGCGAGGCGCGGCGCCAGATCCTTGGCGAGGTCGTGCGCGCGTGGGTCGACGAGATCCCCGAGCCCGATCTCAATTCCCATTACGCCAAGGCGGTGGCCGACCTCGACGAGCACGACCTGTCGCTGCTCGCCGCGTGGCACGCCTCCCTCGAGGTGGGTCACCCGATCCCCAACAAGGAGTTTCTCGTCAACGTCTTTCCCTCCCTCGGCGAGAACCGGCGCGAGGCGCTGAAGATCGCCGCGGGCTTCCGGGGCGAGGAGGCGTTCGAGGCCGGCGTGGGGGAGGAGCAGGCGTTCGACACCGTGCTCCCCTGGCTTTCGCACGAGCGTTGCGTCCAGCTCGCCGGCGAGTGCCTCGAGCTCTACTGCTGGGACCGGCTGGGCATCGACAACTAATCCGCCCCCAGCGCCGACTCGATCTCCTCGATCGCCTGCTCGGTGGAGCGGAACCAGACGGCGTGCATGCCCACCGAGCGCGCTGCCTCGCAGTTGAGTTCGACGTCGTCGACGAACACGGCCGCCTCGGCGGGGACGCCGAGGCGCTCGAGGGTGAGGGCGTAGATCTCGGGCTCGGGCTTGCGCAGGCCCACGAACCCGGAGTCGACGACGACGGTGAAGATCTCGTCCACGGGCAGCTTGGCGCGCCACAGGGGCTCCCATTCACGGACGTTGTTGGTGCAGATCGCCATCCGGTAGCCGCGCTCCTTGAGCCCGCGCATGTAGTCGATCACGCGCTGGTTGGGATGGAGATGGTCGAAGTAGTTCTGGCCGAAGCCGTCGAGGAGGACCGGTCGGTCGAGCGCCTCGGTGAGCTGCTCGGCGATGCCGGCGAGGAACGCCGCCTCGGTCATCCGCCCCGTCTCGAGCTCGAACAGGGGATGGGCGCCGTCGCGCTCCCACATCCTTCCCATCGCCCGGCCGAGCTCGTCGACCGAGATCCCCGACATCTCCTCGTAGGCGATGAAGCTGTCGAGCAGGGGCGAGGTGAGCACGCCGCCGAAGTCGCTGATGATCGCCTGCACCCGGCTCATCTCGTGTGCAGCAGCTCGTAGACCCCGATGCCCTGCCGGCCCTGCATGTGCCAGCGCAGGAGCTCGGAGCGCAGCGGAGGGTCCGTGCACACGGCGGACTGCGCGAGCGCCTCCCCGGCCGCCCGGCGCGCGTACTGGTCTGCCTCGTCCTCGCCGATCCAGAGCTCGAGGCCCACTCGAGCGGGGACGCCGTCGGCGGTGTAGGTGCTCGAGAGGCGCGGGTCGGCGACCGGGACGGGGACGCCGTCTTCGATCACCACCGCCTGCACGAGCTCGCTGTCATGCCCGCGCGCGCGCCGGGGTCGCGCCGCGATCACCGCCAGCCCATCGTTCCCGGCGAACCAGCCGGAGACGGTGCGCAGGGCACCGAAGCGCTTGCCGTCGAGCGAGCCCACGCGCGTGCTTCGCTGACCGGCGCAGTCGAGCTCACGGTCGGCGATGGCGCCCCGGACGCGGGCGAGCTGGTAGCGGTGAGTTATCCCGGCATCGGGCAGGTCGAGCTCGGCGGCCTCGCCCACCGGGGCAAAGGCCAGCTCGACGCCGTCACCGGTGAGACGCCATTCGCCGTCGATTCCGTTCCCCTCGGCGCGCACCGGCCCGGGAAAGGTCGAGCACGAGCCGCCGTCCCACACCGTTGCCGTCCCGTAAAGCTCGCCGTCAGGTTCACCGAAGGCGAAGCTCCGCGTCTGCCCTTGGTAGCTCACGGGCGCAGATGCGGAGGGTCCACCTCGGTGGCCGTGCCGTCGACGACATCGGCAGGTCGCGCCCCGGGGCCGCGAGCGCCGGGGCCGCGCCCGCCTGCCGAGCGGCCGGCGAATCGCCCCGCCCGGGCCACGAGCCGGTGCTGGAGATTGTGGGCCAGGCCGGTGCGCACGAGGGCGCGGGTGGGGGGGAGGAGGAGCAGCAGCCCGGCGGCGTCGGAGATGAAGCCCGGCACCATCAGGAGCGCCCCGCCGAGCATCACGAGGGCGCCGTCGACCAGCTCGCGGCCGGGGGGCCGGCCCTCGGCCAGCGCGGCGTTGAACCGCCGCCACACCACCTGTCCCTCGCGGCGCATCGCCCAGCCGCCCAGCGGCCAAGCCGCGATCAGGAGCACGATGGTCAGGAGCACCCCGATCGCCTCGGCGACCTGCACGATCACGAAGAGCTCGGCGGCGACCCAGACGATGAAGAGGATGAAGAACATTCACCCCTACTCTAGTCCGGCGCAGGTGCCGGACTAGGCGAAGGCCGCGGCCGGGCCCTCCATGCGTACGCCGGGAAGGCGGTGCAGGCCGACGATCTCGATCAGGATCCTGATCTGCGGTTGCGCGCCGCGGACCAGGAGCGCGCGGCCGTGGCTGCGTAGTCGGCGCGCGATCATGGCGAGATCGAGCATCAGCGACGGGTCGGCGAACACCAGCTCGCTGAGGTCGACGATCACATCCGACCGCGCGCGGATGGCTCGCGACAGGGCCTGACGTCTGCGTCCCTGCGTCGTCCGATCCTCGTCGCCCCTGCACCGAAGGGTAGGCGGCTTTTCATCGAAGTCGACGATGGGAAGAACCTACCGAAAGCTGGGGTCACGATGCAAGCCCCGCGCTCGAAATAATGTCGAAGCGATGACGCGGAGCGGTACGAGATAGCGTGGCCGCATTCATGCCGTCCCTCAAGGGAGGAAGTCATGCCGCAGGCCAGGAGCAGTACCAGGTCCAATTCGAACCCGAGCTCGAAGGCCAAGCCCGCCGCGGCCAAGCGCTCGACGGCAGCCAAGCCGGCGGGCGGTGCCGCCAAGTCCGGCGCCGCCGCCAAGCGCTCGACGGCGGCCAAGCGCTCGACGGCGGCCAAGGGCTCGAGCTCCAGCTCCTCCCGCAGCGCGGCGTCGTCCGCGGCCAAGTCGACGACGGCCGCCGCCAAGTCGGCGACGGCCAAGGCCGGCGCGGCCGAGGCCCGGCTCGAGGCGGCTGCGCAGCGACTGCGCAAGCTCAACGAGCGGATCATCGAAGCCGGCAAGGAGGCGGGGGAGACGACCCTCTCGAGCTACGAGAAGGCGCTCAAGTCGATCGCGAGCTCGATCGAGAGCGGCCCGGGCAAGAGCGACGTCGACTGGATCTCGCACCTGGCGACGACGCAGGCCAAGTTCATCCGCGATGTCACGAACGCGTGGACGGCGGCCGCGCGAGGCGTGCTCAAGTAGGGGAGTCGGCCGCCGCCGCCGAGCTCGCCGCCCCATCCAGATCGGCGCGGTCCTCGAACATGCGCGCGAGCGCCTCGCCGATGCGCTCGCGCACCACGTGGGCGCTGCGCTGGATGTGGGCGCGCATGTAACCGGCGGCGTCGTCGCCGTCGCCGGTGAGGATGGCGGCAAGGATCTCGAGGTGCTCGGCGATGGTGGCGCCGATCCGGTCCTCGCTGGTGAAGTCGTGGATGCGCAGGATGCGGATCCGGTCTCCGATGTCGCGGAGGATGCCGGCGGCGACGTCGTTGCCCGAGGCGGCGGCGAGGTGCTGATGGAAGGCCTCGTCGCGGTGGACGAACGCCGCGCCCTCAGAGCCGAGTCCGCCGGAGCGGTGCTCGACCGCGAGCGCGCGCCAGTCCTGCTCGAGCGCCTCTAGGCTGCCGCGGTCCCCGGAGCCGGCGGCCCGGCGGACGACGAGTTCCTCGATCACCAGGCGCACGTCATAGAGCTCGCGCATGGCGCGCACGCTGGGCACGCGGGGGCGCAGGCCGCCGTTGGGCTCGCGGGTCAGATGCCCGTCGCCCTCGAGCCGGCGCAGGGCTTCGCGGACCGGGGTGCGGCTGGTGTTGAACTCGGCGGCGAGCTGCTGCTCGACGATGCGGGTGCCGATCGGGATGCGCCCGCGGGTGAGGCGGTCGCGGAGCTCTTCGTACACGCGATCGGCCTGCGAGGTCCTCGTCGCCATCCCGACAGCATGGCAGGACGCCAGGCTCTACAGGGGCGGATCAACTTTGGCCACAGGGCCATATCGCGGGGGGCGGACAGGGAGCAAGCTACGCGGCAACCAGGATTGTCTACCGCGTTGTATACAACGCGCTCCTCGGAGGAGGTAGTTCATGTTCGACCACGCCGCCGGGCCTGCGCCCGGGACGGTTGTCGTACCGGCGCGCCCGTATCCCTACGAGCTCGAGCCGGACACCGGCGCGCTCATCGTCATCGACATGCAGCGCGACTTCCTCGAGCCCGACGGGTTCGGCGAGCTGCTGGGGAACGACGTGTCGCTGCTCGCGCGCGTCGTCGAGCCGCTCGCCGGCGTCCTCGCGGCCGCCCGGGACCGGGGGATGATGATCGTGCACACCCGCGAGGGGCACCGGCCCGACCTGACCGACTGTCCGCCCAGCAAGCTGGCGCGCGGGCACCTCGAGGTGGGGATCGGGAGCCCGGGACCGAAGGGGCGCATCCTGGTGCGGGGCGAGTACGGCCACGACATCGTCGACGAGCTGGCGCCCCTGCCGGGAGAGGTCGTCCTCGACAAGCCGGGCAAGGGGAGCTTTTACGCCACCGACCTCGAGCTGATGCTGAGAAACCGGGGCATCACCCAGCTGATCGTCACCGGCGTCACCACCGAGGTGTGCGTCCACACCACGGTGAGGGAGGCCAACGACCGCGGCTTCGAGTGCCTGGTGCTCGAGGACTGCGTCGGCTCCTACTTCCCCGAGTTCCACGAAGTCGGCCTGAAGATGATCGCCGCGCAGGGGGGCATCTTCGGCTGGGTCGCCGACTCAACCGCGCTACTGAACGCAATGTCCAACACTCGGCCGCCGGTCCTCGCTGCGGTCACGGAAGGAGCCTGATATGTCCTTTGCCGCCCCATTGATGGGGTTCAGGAGGTACTGGCATCCAGGAGAGGTGAATGCCTTCTCCGGACTATTCATCAACCTCCTGGTCAACGTCCTGACGATCACCATTCTCGCCTCGGGCGTCGTTCACATCCCGATCGGCTCAGTGACCGGGACGATCCTCCCCGCCCTCGGGATCGAGCTCCTGGTCGGTAACTGCTTCTACTTCTGGCTGGCCAAGCGGCTGGCGCAGAAGGAGGGCCGCGACGACGTCACCGCCATGCCCTACGGGCCGAGCGTGCCGCACATGTTCATCGTCACCCTGGTGATCATGCTCCCGACGTACCTGAAGACCCACAGCTTCCTCAAGGCATGGGAGGCCGGTCTCGCGTGGGCCTTCATCATCGGGATCATCATCCTGATCGGCGCCTTCGTCGGGCCCTACGTGCGCAAGGTCACCCCGCGCGCGGCCATGCTCGGGGCGCTGGCGGGGATCTCGCTGACCTTCATCGCCATGCAGCCGGCGGCGGAGATGTGGGACGCGACGTGGATCGCGCTCCCGGTGCTGGTGATCATCGTCGTCGGCTTCGTGGGCGGTCTGCGGCTCCCGCGCAACATCCCCATCGGGCTCGTGGCGCTCGTCCTCGGCACGGCGATCGGGTGGATCGGCGGCTACATGCACCCGACCGAGGTGTCAACGGCGGCCAAGGACATCGCCGTCGGCCTGCCCTCGCTCAACCTCGACCTCCTCGGTCACGGACTGAGCGCGATCTCGCCGCTGCTGGCCACGGCGATTCCCCTCGGCGTCTACAACTTCTGCGAGGCGATGACCAACGTGGAGAGCGCAGCCGCCGCCGGTGACTCCTACAACCTGCGCCATGTCCTCCTCGCCGACGGAACCGGCGCCATCGTCGGCTCGTGCCTCGGCAGTCCCTTCCCGCCGGCCGTGTACATCGGTCAGCCGGGCTGGAAGGAGGCCGGGGGCCGGCTGAGTTACTCGCTGGGCTGCGGGGTGGCGATCTTCGTGCTCTGCATCATCGGGATGTTCCCGCTGCTGGCGGCGATCCTGCCCATCCCGGCGATCGTGCCCGTGCTCCTCTACATCGGCCTCGTCATCGGCGCCCAGGCCTTCGCCGTGGTGCCCCGGGCCCACTATCCGGCGGTCGTGCTCGCCATGGTCCCCAACATCGCCTCGTGGGGGTCGGGGCAGGTCAACGACGCGCTGAGCGCCGCCGGCACCTCGGCCACCCACGTCGGGGAGTCGAACCTCGCCAACGCGGGCGTCCATTACACCGGCCTCCTCGCGCTCGGCAACGGCGCCACCCTGGCGGGAATGGTGCTCGGGGGTATCGCCGTGTTCCTCATCGACCGGCGCTTCTACCACGCGGCATCGTTCTGCATGTTCGGCGCCCTGCTCAGCGTCGTCGGCCTCATCCACGGCAGCCAGGTGCACATCTTCACCGACGGGAAGATCGCGCTCGGCTACGTGCTCGCCGGGCTCACGTGTCTGGCCATGGTGTTGCTCAAGGTGCCCGAGCGACAACCCGACCCCGGCGATCTCATGGACATCGAGGCGGCTGCGGAGGCGGGCCGAAAACCGGCCATCATCCCCATCCCCAGCCCGCTGATGCCGACGCCGGCGCCGTCGGGCGAGCCCGCGCCCGTCGGGGTGTGATCGGATCGACGCAGAGCACCGCGGCGCGCCGGGGCCATAGCCCGGGCGCGCC
>DASZMD010000067.1:0-4409 GCA_035551955.1 Solirubrobacteraceae bacterium
CGCTCACCGACCCCACCCCGGCCGACAACGCCGCCACCGCCACCCTCACCGTGACCGCGCCGCCCGTGCCGCCACGGCCGTCGTGCAAGACCGTCAAGCTCGCGGGCGCGCCCCTCGCGGTGGCCAAGGTCGCGCTCCCCGCCCTGAACTGCAAGATCGGCAAGACAACCAAGAAGGCGTCCAAGCAGATCCCCAAGGGCGACGTCATCTCCACCAGTCCCGGCGCGGGCAAGACCCTCGCCAACGGCACCAAGGTCAACCTCGTCGTGTCCTCCGGACCGCCGAAGAAGAAGCACAAGAAAAAGTAGACACGAGGAGGAGGACCACTAATGCTGCGCTTTCGGATTGCGACGATCGGCTTCGTCATCACCGGATTCCTGGTGATGAGCTCGGCGGCCTCGGCTCTGACGATGGGAACCACGACACCTCCCACCGGAGCCACTCTGCCGCCCTGCGGGACGGGGATCCTCTACTTCCAGACCGCCACCGATTCGAGCTACGTCTACACCGTGCCCGCCGGCGGCGGGGCGATCAGCTCGTGGAGCACCAATACCGCTACCGGCGACACCGCCGGGACCTCCGTGAGCTTGGTCGTGCTCGCACCGAGCGGGGGAGGCTACACCGTGGCCGGTGTTGACACCGAGACCCTCCCTACCCCGCTGCCCACGACCGGCATCGCCAGCTTCACGGTTGCGCATCCGATCACCGCCGCCGCCGGCGATGTGCTCGGCCTGTGGTCGTCAGGGCCCTACAGTTGCGCCTTCACCGGCGGTACGATCCCCTCTGCCGAGGTGGTCAGCGGGGCCACCGCAGCCTCGGCGCCGACGGCGGGGACCCAGTATTCCACCCTGGTGGGAAGCGCCCCGACCTCACTCATGAACCTCTCGGTCAACCTCGCGCAGAGCCAGGACATAGCCCTCGCCGGGGCGGCCGCGCCCGCCTCGTCCGTCGCCGGCAGCGGCGCCGCCTACGTGTTCAACGTGGCCAACGCCGGGCCCGGCAGCGGGACCATCACCTTCACCGACTCAGTGCCCGCGGCTTTAAAGGTCCTCGGCGCCGGCGCAGGCTCGGGAACCTGCTCAACGACGGGGCAGACGGTCACGTGCACGATCGATGGCCTGGCCGCAGGTGCGACCGCACCGGTGATCATCGCCGTCTCGTCCGCGACAGCGGGCAGCTTTCCGGATTCCGCAACCGTCACCGCCGCCCTCCCCGATCCCGCGCCGGCGAACAACACCGCCACCGCCACCCTGACTTTCACCCCGGCCGTCGTCGCCACCGTCCCCTCTTGCAAGGTGGTCAAGCTCAGGGGCGCGCCCCTCGCGGTGGCCAAGGTCCTGCTCCCGGCCCTGAACTGCAAGCTCGGCAAGACGACCAAGAAGGCGTCGAAGAGCGTGCACAAGGGCGACGTCATCTCCACCAGTCCCGGCGCCGGCAAGACGCTCACCGCCGGCACCAAGGTCAACCTCGTCGTCTCCTCCGGACCGCCGAAGAAGAAAAAGAAGAAGAAGTAGCCGCACCGGCGGCGGCTGGGGCTCGCTTCGGCGATCATGTGAGCTGAGCCCATGCCGCACGCACCGGACTTGTCAGGCCGCGCCCTGGATGGGCGCTACGAGCTTCACGCCGTGATCGGCGAGGGGACGTTCGGCCGCGTCTACCGCGGGCGCGATCGGCGGCTCGCGCGGGCGGTGGCGGTCAAGGTGATCAAGCCGTGGTGGGCGGAGGACCCCGAGTGGGTGCGGAGCTTCGAGCTCGAGGCTCAGCTGCTGGCGCGCGTGAACGATCCGGGCATCGTGCAGATCTTCGACGTCGGGCACGCCAGGGAGGGCCTCTACTACGTGGCCGAGCTCGTCGACGGGGAGAGCCTGGCCCACCGCCTGCAGCGCGGTCCGCTCTTGGCCGCCGAGGCGCGGGGGATCGCCGAGCAGCTGTGCCGGGCGCTCACGCGCGCGCACTCCCAACGGGTCATCCACCGCGACATCAAGCCCGCCAACGTGCTCATCTCCGCCGACGGACGCGTCAAGGTCGGCGACTTCGGCGTCGCCCGCCTGGCCGAGGGCAGCACCGACGGCGCGGGCGCCACCGTCGTCGGAACCCCCCGGTACATGGCCCCTGAGCAAGCCCGCGGCGGGCCGATCGGTCCCGCCACCGACGTCTACGGCGTCGGCATCGTCCTCTACGAGATGCTCGCCGGCCGCCCGCCCTTCACCGAGCGGACCGCCATCGAGCTCGCGCTGCGCCATCTCCACGACCCGCCGCCCCCGCTGCCCGCAGGCACGCCCGAGGGCCTGATCGAGGTCGTCAGCCGCGCGCTCGCCAAGCGACCCGGGGACCGGTATCCCAGTGCCGCCGCGATGGCGGCCGCGCTCGCCGCCGCCGGAGACGAGACCACGGCCACGGTGAGCGTGCGCCGGGCGCGCGCGGCAGCGGCAGTGGAGGCTGCTCCGCCCACCACGGGAGCGGCGACCGCCGTGCTCGAGCGCGCGCCCGAGGCGGTCGCCGCTACCCGCGTTCGTGTCCCCACAATCACGCGGCGCGAACCGGCCAAGCCACCCCCGCGGCGGCCGCGTGGCGGCCTCGGCGCCGGGGCGGCGGTGCTCCTCCTGCTCCTCGCCGCCGCCACTGCGATCACCCTCCTCGCCACCGCTGGCAGCGACGTAAAGGTCCCCGACGTGCTCGGGGCACGGCGCGCCGCGGCGACGCGAGCGCTTCGCCGGCTCGGGCTGAAGCCGACGTTCCGCGTCCGCTACAGCGAGGCGCGGACCGGGTCGGCGGTCGCCCAGAGCCCGAAGGCGGGAGCGAGGGTGAGCGACGGGTCGACGGTCGGGGTCGTCCTCAGCAAGGGACCCCCGCCCGTCCCCGTCCCGGCGCTCGTGGGCAAACCGGGCGGCCAGGCCGGTGCTGTCCTCGGCGGGCTCGGGTTGCGAGCCACGCTGACCGCGGTGCCCGCCCCCGGGGTGGCCCCCGGCCTCGTCACCCGGGAGTCACCGGTCGCCGGTACTCCGGTGCGGCGCGGGTCGGCGGTCGTGCTCGACGTCGCCGAGCAGCCGCGCTGGCGGGCGCTGACCTCGTTCTCGGGAGAGGCGGGCGGGCACTCGGTCCCCTTCCGCATCCTCGGCCGGCGCTGGCGCGTGATCTCCACCATGGGCTACCAGGGGATCTGCACCTTCGTCTTCTTTTGCTCGGGCCCGAGCGCGCGAGTGCTGCACCCGGCCGGCGACGCCACCGTGACCCAGTTCGACCTCGGCGACGGCACCGACCAGACCCGGGTGTTCACGTCCGGGCCCGGCCTCTACGAGATCGCCGTCACTCCGGGCTCGGATACGGCGAAGTGGTCGGTCCAGGTCGAGGACTACTACTGAGCCCGCGGGCTACTCGATCATTCCGAGCCGCATCGCCTTGGCCACGGCGGCGGAGCGGTTGCTGACATCGAGCTTCTCGTAGATGCGCTTGAAGTGGGTATTGACGGTGGCGGGGCTGAGCCACAGCGCCTGGGCCAGCTCGGGCCCGCCGAGCCCGTCGGCGGTGAGGGCCAGCAGCTCGGTCTCACGCGGCGACAGCGGCACGCATACGTGCCGTTCGTCCTCGGGATCCGGATCGAGCTCGTCCTCGGGCCAGTCGGCGGGTGCGAAGGTGACCAAATGCAGTCGCGGGACGACCTCGGCGACGCCGTAATAGACGATGTCGAAACGGCTGCCATCGGGGCCGGCCACCTGGTAGCGGCCGGCGACGCTCCCCGATTCCAGCAGCCGGGCCCACAGCCGCTTGAGCACCTCGACCCGGTGCGCCGGAGTGAGATCGTCGATGGCCAGCGTGCGCATCTCTTCGCGGCTGAGGCGGAAGGCGAGCCGGGCGGGACGGTTGGCCTCGACGTAGCGGCGCCGGCCGTCGACCATGACCATGGGCACGTGGCTGCGCTCGAAGATGCCCTTGACCCGGCCGGGCTCGCCGCGCGCGCCCAGGACCGCCTCGGCGGCGGCGGCGACGGCCTTGGGAACGCGATCGCAACGGACGCGGAGCTCGGTCAGGTCAGGCAACACTGTCATTTGACAGTGTCAATCGTATCACTAAGATTACGCGGGTCATGCATGGAGAGATGCGCGATCGGGGTGAGCTCGGCCCTCGCGTCCGCGCCGCGCGGCAGCGGCTCGGCTGGACGCGGGAGGCCCTCGCCTACCACGCTGGGATGAGCGGGTCGGCCATCGCCCAGGTGGAGACGGGCCGCCGAACCAACGTCCGTCCGAGCACGCTCGTGGCGCTCTCTCAGGCCCTCGGCGTCACCACCGACTATCTCCTCGGCGCCGGATCATCCCCCGTCTCGATGCTCGATCATTCGGCCTTCCCGTACCGCACCGACGAGGAGTTCCGGAGCGTCATGGGCGCGTTCGTCGCCGAGGGACTCGAGCGCT
>DASZMD010000068.1:0-8724 GCA_035551955.1 Solirubrobacteraceae bacterium
GCGCCGGTCCCGCTAACGTAGTCAGGTCATGCCTCGGATCCTCGACGTAGAGCAAGCGCTTCTCCTCCTCGAGCTCGAAGCTCCTTTCGACAAGCGCGCCGTCCAGCTCGCGCGGCGCCGCATGGCCAAGCGCTGGCATCCCGACATCGCCCCTCCCGGTCGCCAGCACGAGCATCAGCGCCACCTCCAGGCCATCAACGAAGCCGCCGACGAGCTCGAGCGCCTGGCCGAGACCTCGCGCGGCGGTCGCGTCACCCGCAATGCCGTCAAGGTCTCCGTCGCCGCCACCCGGGCAGCGCGGGCCGAGGAGGGCCGGCGCGCCTACGAGGCCGAGCAGCGCAGCCGGGCGGCCGCCGAGGACCGCTCACGCAACGATCCCTTCGGCTCGCGCGTCCCCGACCACTCCGTGGTGCACAGCTACGCCCGCTGCCTCTCCTACCCCGAGTGGGGCGTGGGCACGGTGACCGGCATCTACTTCTCGGGTGACGAGGAGGACGTCAAGCAGTGGGCCCGGGTCAACTTCAGCGTCGGGGTGCGCACGATCCCGGCGGGATCGCTGGAGTTCGTCGACTTCACGACCCCCGACGCCGCCGCCGACCGGGCCCAGCGCTTCGTCACCGCCGCCCAGCACGCGCTCGCCGAGGGCAACCCCGAGCTCGCCTCGCGGCGACTCATCTATGCCCGCGACGCCGATCCCTCCAACGAGACGGTCCTGCGCCTGCTCACCGTGGCCTTCTGGCAGGCCGGCAATCTTCCCGCCGCGGCGCGCACCGTGCGGGACTGGGCGCGCGTCGACGTCGAGCGGCCGACCCCCGAGCGCTACGCCTCGCGGATCTACGAGGACATGGGGGCGATCGACCTTGCTGGCGAAGCGGCGCTGCGGGCGGCGGAGCGAGCCCCCGCCGACGCTTCGTCGTGGGAGCGGCTCGGGCGCCTGCGCCTGCGCCTGGGCGACCGCGCCGGAGCGCTCGCCGCGCTCGAGCGTGCCCGCCTCATCGCCCCCTCGGTCGAGGGCCTCCTCGACCTCGCGCTCGCCTACCACCTGGCCGGCGACCTCGGCGGCGAGGTGTCGGCGTGCGAGGCGGCGACCCGGCTGGCGCCGGACTCGCCCTCGGCGTGCTCGCGCTACGCCCACGCCCTCGCCCGCACCGATCGCGCCACCGAGTGCATCGCCGCCTGCGAGCGCGCCCTCGCCCTCGGCGGCGACGCCGAGGTCGCCGAGCTGCTCGACCGCGTACGCTCGGCCATTCCTCGCGAGCTCGGGGAACGCAGCGCCGCGTAGGCTGTGACGCAAGCGCCGCTGCGGCGTAGTGCTTACCATGAGCCGGCTTCTCGCCGTGGCCGTCGTGATCGCCGCCATCGGCGTGGTGGTGGCGACGCAGAGCTCGGGTGCCGCTCGCGGCTCCGCCCCGCCGCGGGCGTCGGGGGCGGTGGTCGTCACGCCCCGGCTCAAGCGGCTGCTCCAGTCGGAGATCTCGACCCTGCGCGCCGCCCAGCCGCGGGCTCGTGCGCCGGGGACGGTGCCGCGGGCGCCGGATCGTGGGGTGCCGTGCTACGTCGCCGGGCGGTGCTCGGAGATCCCCTGCCGCTGGTTCGCCAGCGCGGGAGTGGTGTTCAAGCGGTCATCGACCGCGATTGTCGTCCCGGGCACTCCGCGCCGCAAGGTCGCCGCGCCCGCGTGCGGCCGAGGCCGGGCCCGCGCCCCGCACAAGCTCGTCCTCGTCTCCGGGCCGTAGCGGGCGGCTACGGGTTGGCGAGCGAACCTTCGCGCCCGCACACCGGACACGACTCGTTGGCCGCCAGCGTGCGTCCACCGCACCCCGAGCAGGTCTCGACCCGGTCGAGCACCCCGAGCAGCTCCGCCACCCGGCACACGAGCAGCTTCTCCTCCTCGACCTCGACCCACACGCCCGCGGAGGCGGGGAAGACGACGTGGTCGCCCCGCTGGACGGGCATCTGGACGCCGACGTGGTCCCACCAGTCGAGACCGGGGCCGACGGCGAGCACGATTCCGTGCTGGGGCGGCGGCTCGTCGCTCCCGGCGGGGACGACGAGACCCGAGCGCCGGACCCGGTCGGGGTCGAGCTCCTTGATGACGATTCGGTCGAAGAGGGGGCGAAGCTGTTGGCGCATACATCCAGAAATGTAGGGCAGAGGAGGATGGATCGGAACACGTGCCGTCCCGCGTGACTATCCTGGCCGTCGTGAGGACGGAGGTTGGCGTGATGTTGACAGGAGGTCTTCTGGTGCTCGCCGCCTGCGGCGGGGGCACACGCGTGGTCACGAAGACGGTCACGGGGACGACTCCTCCGGCCAGGACGGCGAAGCCGAGGCCGGCGCCGAGCTCGGGTCCGAGCGCGACCGCCGTCGCCGCCGCGCACGCCTTCGCCGCCACGATCATCGGCGACAACGCCACCCAGGTCATCTCGCCCGTCGGCGCCTCGGTATTCGCGACCGCCGCGGCCGCGGCGACGATGTCGACGGCCACCACGGCGGTGGCCGGCCACGGCGGGCGCGGCGGCGGGGGTGGAAAGCCGGCCGGGCCGACCCAGCGCGTCGTCTCCGGCCAGGCGAGCGGCCAGTACGCCGTCGCCTACACCAACGGCACCTTCCACCACCCCTCGGCGATCGTCCTCAACGTCTCCGCCTCGCCGCCCCAGCCCGGTTCGGTCGACTGGAACGTCGTCTGCTTCGAGCTCAGCGGGGGCATCGGCCGCAAGGAGGGCCGCGCCACCGTCGCGCTCCCCACCACCAAGACCCTCCCCCTCCCCGCCCCGTCGTCGACGTGCATCGGCTCGGCCAACGTGCAGCTGAGCAAGTCGGGGACGGTGACGATCTCGATCAGCGGGTAGGACACCGGGGGTGCCCCCCGGTGCCGGCTCACTCGAAGCGGGCGCGCCGCCGCGGGCGCCGCCGCTGCCGGCCGTGGCTGCGCTTGCGCGAAGGGGTGGCGGCGCGTGGGCGCGCGGGCAGGCGCTCGGCGCGATCTGCCGCAGGGGTCTCGGCACCGGCCTCGGCGTCGCGCGTGGGCGGCGCCCCGCCCCAGTACCCGACGAGGTCGCGGTACAGGGCGGAGCGCGCGAGCAGCTCCTCGTGGGCGCCCACCAGGGCCTCGCGACCGTCGAGCACGAGCACGCGTCGCGCCCGCAGGGCCGAGCTGATCCGGTGCGCGATCACCACCAGGGTGCCGGCCCGCGCGGCGAAGGCGCGCTCGACGCGCGCTTCCGCGGCCGGGTCGAGGTGACACGCGGCCTCGTCGAGGATCACGAGCCGCGCCTCGGAGAGGTAGGAGCGCACCAGGGTCAGGAGCTGGCGCTCACCGGCCGACAGCGCTTGCGGCTCGAGGACGGCATCGAGACCGCCGAGCCGCTCGAGGAGAGTACGCGCTCCGAGTCGCTCGACGGCGTCCTCGATCGCCGCGTCCGGGGCGTCGGGGGCCAGGTAGGCGAGGTTCTCGCGCAGCGTTCCGGCGAACACGTACGCCTCCTGGGGGATCAACGCGCGGTGGCGCCCGGCGATCCTTCGATCGAGGCCGGCGGCCGGGACGCCGCCCAGGAGGACCGCACCGCGCTCGGGCTCGAGCAGGCCGGAGATGAGCCCAGCCAGCGTCGACTTTCCCGCTCCGCTGGGACCCACCACGGCCACATGGTCCCCCTCGCCGATGACGAGGTCGAGGTCGACGATCACGCGCTCGAAGGCGCCTGGGTAGCCGAAGCTGACCTCGCGCAAGACCACCTCGTGACCGTCGGGCTCGGCGCCCGCGGACCGCTCGGGCCCCTCGGTGATCCCCGCCCCCGGCGCCTCGGTCGCCTCGACGATCCGACCCAGGGCGACGAACAGCCACAGGCCGGTGTTGCCAAGGCCACGGACGAGCTTCTGCAGCGCCGGATGGACGCCCTGCACCACATAGGTCAGCGCCCCGAGGATGGCGCCGGGGCTCGCGCCGCGGGCGTGCAGCCATTGCCCCGCGGCAAGGATCAGGAGCATGGGCACGAGGCCGCCGATGCCGACGGCCACGGTGCGCAGCGCCGTGAAGCGCGCCAGTTCTCGAGTCGCCCGCGCCTGGGCGTCGATGTGTGCGCCGACCATGTCCGCGGCGTGCTCCTCGGCTCCGCATGCCGCGACGTCGCGCATCCCGGCGGCGACGATGCCCGCCGTCTCCGCGATGCGCTCGTCGGCGAGGATCGAGGAGCGCTGGCGCGCCGCCATGCCCGGGAGCGCGAGCGCGAACAGGGCCAGGCCCACCACGAGCGGCGGCACCACGAAGACGAGCGCGACGGGCAGGAGGATGACCAGGCCCACGAGCGCGCCGACGGCGGTGACGAGGAATCCCTGGACGACGAGGAGCACCGAGGCGTACGCCTCGCGGGCGATCTCGACCTGCTGGGTCAGGCGGGCAACCCCGGCCGTGTCGGCGACCGCCCCGGTGGCGGTGCTGCGCCGCAGCGACCCGTGCACCGTGCGCACCACGAGCTCGTCGCGCAGGGGCTCGACGACATCGGCCAGGCTCAGGTAAGTCTGGCGCGTCGCCCACCCGCCGATCACCACGCTCAGGGCGAGGAGGCCGAGCCAGGCGACCCCGGTCAGCGTGTCACCGGCAAGGAAGCCGTCGTCGATCGCCCGGGCGACGAGGAGCCCGGAGAGCACGGCGGGCAGCGCTTCGACGAGCGACCACAGTGCCAGTCGCCGCAGCTCGGGGCCCCGCGCCGAGGGGCGCAGGACCCGCCCGAGCGCTCGCAGCCGCATCGCTCGGCTCACGGCGCGCCCTCGGGCTCCTCGCGGGCCTCGAAGAGGGCGCGGTAGTCGGGGTTGCGCCACAGCCGCTGGTGCTTGGCGAAGGCGCGGATGTGCCCGTCCTCTAGCCAGATCACCGCGTCGGTTCGCTCGGCCGTCGAGGCTCGGTGGGCGATGACGATCCGGGTGCGATCGGCCAGCGCTCCCGTCAGGGTGGCGCTGATGTGATGCTCGGTCACCGTGTCAAGGCTCGCGGTCACGTCGTCGAGGACGAGGACGCGACGGGCGTGGGCGAAGGTGCGCGCGAGCCCCACGCGCTGAGCCTCTCCTCCCGACATCGGTGCTTGCGCCAGCGGCGTGTCGTAGCCGGCCGGCATGCGGCGGATGAAGTCGTCCGCGCGGGCGGCGCGAGCCGCGACCACGATCGCCTCGCGGGAGGGGATGTCCGCGCCCCAGGCGATCGCCTCGGCGAGCGTTTCGCCGATCAGGATCGGGCGCTCGAAGCCGTAGCCGATCTCGCGGCGCAGTTCGCGCCGGCTGAGCTCGGCCAGCGGCATCCCGTCGAGGAGAACCTCACCCTCGTCGGGGTCGACGAGCCGGCCCGCGAGCGCGGCGAGCAACGATTTGCCCGCGCCGCTGCGTCCCACCACGGCGACCAGGGCGCCGGCCGGGAGCAGGAGGTCAAGGCCCGCGAGCACCGTCCGCCCGCCCGCGCTCGCCGTGACGCCGCGGAACTCCAGACGCCCGCGCCCCGCCGGGGCGGGAGCCGCGCCGTAGGCCGGAGGCGCCTGGTCGAGGACCTCCGATACCCGCGCCGCCGCCGCGCGCGAGCGCACGAGCCGGGTCATCCCCGTCGCGGCACCGCCGATTCCGCTGGCGAGAAGGACGTACTGGCTGGCGGCGATGAGCTCGCCGGGGCTGATTCGCCCCTGCGCGAGCAGGGCGCCGGCGACGGCGAGGACGGCGACCTCGAGGAGCGACACGAGCACGGCGTCCTGGGCGGTGATGCGCATCTGGGCGCGCCACATGGCGACCCCGTGGCGGTGAAGCTCCGGCAGCGGGCGCAAGACCCGGTCGGCCTCTCGATCGGCGGTGCCGGCGGCGGCGATCGTCCGAGCTCCCGCGAGCGCCCCCACCAGGCGCCCCGCGATCGTGCCCTGCACGGCGAGATAGCGCGCCGCGATCTCGTGGGCATCGCGGGCGAAGACTCGGAGCGCGACCACGAGGACGGGCAGCCCCACGAGGAAGGTCGCGCACAGCCACGGGTCGATCACGGCGAGGGCGGCGATCGCCCCGAGGGCGGGCACGAGCCCCGCGAGGCTGCGGACGACGTCGGGCGCCACGCGCGCCGCGTCGGCCGCGTTGCCGACCAGGCGTGCCGTGACCTCACCGGCGTCTAGGCCGGGAAGGGGTCTCGCCCCCAGGGCCGCGAGGTGAGCGAGCACGCCGCGGCGCAGGCCCGCCGTCGAGCGGGCGATGGCCGCCCCGGCGGCGAAGTCGTCGAGCGCGTCACAGACCACGAGCACGGCGATGAGGAGGCCGCACCTCAGTACCCAGACGCCGGCGGAATGGCCGCCGAGGACGGCGTTGGCCGCACTCCCGATGACGGCGGGGAGCGCGAGCGCGGCCGCGGCGGTGGCCAGCGCGGCCAACGCGAGGACGCCCACCCACACCCCTCCCTGCCGCCCAACATGGACGAGCAGACGGTCGGCCTCACGATTGGGGTTCACCGATACCTCGTTTACGATCTCTTCTGTCGTTGCGGTGAGCCGCTCCACCGGCACACCCAAAGCTCCCGGGGCAGCCGCCGATCAGGCGGCTGCCCCGGCACCCAAGCTCGCGGGCGTGTTACGCGCACAGGAGCAGGCTGAGACCACTGTGGTTGTTGCATCCCTTGCTCGCGCCGCTGTGGGCTGCTTTGCCCTCCTCCGCCTGCGCAGGAAGACCCTGCAGATCAAGAATTGCCATGTATGCGTCACCTCCTCTCAATAAGTTGGGGTAGAAGTTCTCCCCTTCGACTAAGATTTTTGTCGCTTCATCTGAGTGAGCCGCTTAGGTCCGGCGCACTCGGTGGAACTCCCTGGGACAGCCGCCAACGGCGGCTGTCCCAGACCCTGACTCGTCACTCAGCAGAGCACGAGGCTGAGGGTGCTCTCACCGCCGCAGCACTTGCTGCAGTTGCTGCACCCGCCGCTCCATTCCACGTCGGGAGCCAGGCCTTGTAGATCGAGAATCGCCATGTGTCGTCACCTCCCCTCCACGGTCGTGAGTACACGTTGTGGTCCTCGCTCGGCGGCCGTCGCCGCGGGGAGGAACGGAAGGTCAACCGGTTCGCTGTGGAGGGCCGCCCCCAGCGCGAGGAGCACGCCCGCCGTCCCGGTGGCCAGGTCCATGGAGAGCCGGAGCAGCTCCTCGCCCGGAAAGGCCAGGTAGCTCTCGCGGGTGGTGGCGTGCCACGCGAGCCGGCGGATGTGGGTCGCGACGACCTCGTCCTGCGCGGCGGTCCCCGGGGGATGGGGGCGGCTGAGACAGAGGATCATCCCCGCTCGGCCCCAGAACAGGCCCGGCTCGATGTAGAAGGCGCACCGGGTCGACTTGCCGATCGCGGCGGCCGCGACGGAGAAGCGCTCATCCTCTCGATGGCGGAGGTAGTCGGCGAGGACGAGGCCGATCCCTGCGCTTCCGTCGGCGAGATAGGGCATCGTGCGCCAGCCCTCGTTTACGTCCATGGCCCCGTCGTCGCGGAGGGTGCAACGGCGGAGGTCCTGTCCCAGCGCGGTGTGGGCATAGTCGAGGAGCACCGGATCGGGGAAGCGCGCGTAGAGGCGCAGGAAGAGCAGCGCGGGCCCGGAGGAGCCACGCACGAGGCCGGCATAAGGGTTGGAGCCGCCGCTGAGCTCGGGAACGCCTTCCTCGTCACCGAGCCGGTCGGCGAGGATCTCGGCGACCTTGACCGCTTGGCGCCACAGGCCCTGCTCGCCGGTCTCCGTCGCGAAGTGCGCGAGGGTCAGGCCGATGCCGGCGAGTCCGGTGTAGAGGTCGAGTCCGAGGCGCGTCAGCTTGCCCTCGAGCTCTCCGGTACAGAGGTCGAGGAGAGCCAGGGCGTCGCGGCGGCGTCCCAGTCGATCGAGCGTGTACGCGACTCCGTGCAAGCCGTCGTAGAACCCGATCCGGGTTCCCGGCTGCGGGTTCAGCGCCCGCTCGATGAGCCATTCCTCATACTCCGGATAGCGCCCGGCGCCTGTGACCTCGAGGGCGTAGAGGACGCCCGCCGCGCCGTAGGCCAGGTTCAGGCCGTTGGTGTGGAACTGCTTGGGATCGCCCGGGAAGAGCCGGTCGTCGCGCTCGGGCGTGGCCGCCGCCAAGATCGCCTGCGCCATCGACGCCCGGGCCGTCTCCCATCCGAGCTCGTCGGGCTCGATCGTCGGCCGTGAGGGCACGAACGGGGAGGCCGTGCGTGCGCGGGCGATCGTCCGCACGGCGTCCGCGAGGTATTCGGCCGGGACGGTCGGGAACAGCTCGGCGATCTCCTCGGCGAGGTGGCTCGCCTTGTCGGGGTCGCGCGGGATCAGCCGCGTGAGCGGTAGGAAGGCGAACAGCCGCAGGCAGGCGAGGGCGTAATGGTCGATATCGAAGCCGAGGACGCCCGGTGGGGAGCCGAAGCCCGGGTCGGCGAGCGGCGGGCGGAGCTGCTCGCTCACGTGTGAGGCGATCTCGAGATCGATGAGGACGATCCGGCCGTCGGGCCGCACGAGCACGTTCGAGGGGTGCAGATCGCCGAGCACGATCCCGCGCCCGTGCACGGCGGCGACGGCTTCGTCCAGGCGCTCGCACACGCCGAGCGCCCATCTCGTGAACGCTTCGATCGCCGCCTCGGTGGGATCGGGGGTGATCAGCGGGTAGCGCTCGACGATGAGCCGGGACAGCGGCTTGCCCTCGACGAACTCCATGACCAGGAAATGGTGTCCGCCCGCGACGAAGTGGTCGTGC
>DASZMD010000069.1:0-4901 GCA_035551955.1 Solirubrobacteraceae bacterium
GAGCGGAGCATGACCTTCCGCTTCGTCTCCAACGTCGACTCGACCGATCTCGTCGAGGCCACCCGCGACCTCGAGGCCGACGAGACCCTGTTCATCATCTCCTCCAAGACCTTCTCCACCCTGGAGACGATCAGCAACGCCACCTCCGCGCGCCAGTGGGTGATCGACGCCCTCGGCGACGAGGCGGCGGTGGCCAAGCACTTCGTCGCCGTCTCGACCAACGCCGAGCGCGTCCGTGAGTTCGGCATCGACACCGCCAACATGTTCGAGTTCTGGGACTGGGTCGGCGGGCGCTACTCGATGGACTCGGCCATCGGCCTGTCGATCATGGTGGCGATCGGGCCTGAGCGCTTCCGCGAGATGCTGGCCGGCTTCCGCGCCATGGACGAGCACTTCCTGAACGCGCCCCTGGGCGAGAACCTTCCCGTGCTCATGGGCCTGCTCGCCGTGTGGTACGGCGACTTCTTCGGCGCCCAGACCGCCGGCGTGATGCCCTACGACCAGTACCTCAAGCGCTTCCCGGCCTATCTCCAGCAGCTGACCATGGAGTCCAACGGCAAGCACGTCACGGTGTCCGGCGAACCGGTTGCCTTCGAGACGGGGGCGGTCTACTGGGGGGAGCCGGGGACGAACGGACAGCACAGCTTCTACCAGCTCATCCATCAGGGCACGAAGCTCATCCCCGTGGATCTGATCGGGTTCGCCCGCTCGCTCAACCCGCTCGGCGACCACCACGACATCCTCACCTCCAACGTGTTCGCCCAGGCCCAGGCGCTCGCCTTCGGCAAGACGGCCGAGGAGGTGCGCGCCGAGGGGACCCCCGAGGCGGTCGTGCCCCACCGGGTGATGGAGGGCAACCGGCCTTCGAACGTGCTCCTGGCCGACGTGCTCACGCCGCGCCTGCTCGGCTCGCTCGTCGCTCTCTACGAGCACAGCGTGTTCACCCAGGGCGTGATCTGGGACATCGATTCCTTCGATCAGTGGGGCGTCGAGCTCGGCAAGGTGCTCGCCGCGGCGATCATCCCCGAGCTCGAGAGCGCCGAGGAGCCGCCGCTCAACCACGACTCCTCGACCAACCACCTGATCCGCCGGTACCGCGAACTGAAGAGCAAGGGAGGCTGAGATGGCAACCGACAAACCCATGCAGCTCGGCATGATCGGCCTCGGGCGGATGGGGGCGAACCTCGTCCGGCGCCTGATGGCCGACGGCCACCGCTGCGTGGTCTACGACGTGAGCTCCTCGGCCGTGGAGGCGCTGGCCAAGGAGGGAGCGGAGGGCGCGAGCAGCCTCGAGGACTTCGTGGCCAAGCTCGAGCCGCCGCGCGCGGCCTGGATCATGGTCCCGGCCGGCGTGGTGCAGCCGACCCTTGACCAGCTCGTGCCCCTGCTCGATCAGGACGACGTCGTCATCGACGGCGGCAACTCCTACTACCGGGACGACATCGAACGCGCCAAGGCCCTGGTCGTCAGGGGCATCCACTATGTCGACGTGGGAACGAGCGGGGGCGTATTCGGCCTCGAGCGGGGCTTCTGCCTGATGATCGGGGGAGAGAAGCCGGTCGTCGAGCGCCTCGATCCCCTTTTCAAGACGCTCGCCCCGGGGCGCGGCGACGCCGAACCGACGCCGGGGCGGACCCGCAGCGACGGGACGGCGCCCGACGGATATCTCCACTGCGGTCCGAGCGGGGCCGGGCACTACGTGAAGATGGTCCACAACGGGATCGAGTACGGGATGATGGCCGCGCTCGCCGAGGGCCTATCCATCATCAAGCACGCCGACGCCGGCAAGCACACCGCCGAGATCGACGCCGAGACCACGCCGCTGCGCGACCCCGAGGCCTATCAGTACGAGATCGACATCGCCGAGGTGGCCGAGGTGTGGCGCCGGGGCTCGGTGGTGGCATCGTGGCTGCTCGACCTCACCGCCGACGCCCTCGCCCGCTCGCCCCAGCTCGAGGAGTTCTCGGGCCGCGTGTCCGATTCCGGCGAGGGCCGGTGGACGGTGATCGCCGGAATCGACCTGGGCGTCCCCGCCGCCGTCATCACCGCCGCCCTGCTCGAGCGCTTCGAGTCGCGAGGCAACGGCGAATTCTCCGACAAGATCCTCTCCGCCATGCGCTCGGAATTCGGCGGCCACGCCGAGCAGAAGGGATGACGGTCCGGCTCGTCCTCGCCGACGTCGACGGCACCCTGGTCACCCAGGAGAAGGTGCTGACCGAGCGGGCGATCGCCGCCGTGCGGCGGCTGGAGGAGGCGGGGATCCGCTTCGCCATCACCAGCGGCCGGCCGCCCCGGGGCATGAGCATGCTCATCGAGCCGCTCGACCTGACGACGCCGATCGCCGCCTTCAACGGCGGCGTGATCGCCGACCGGGACCTGAAGGTGATCGAGCAGCGGGTGATCCCCGAGGAGCTGGTGGGCCCGATCATCGAGGAGCTCTCGGGGCATGCCCTCGACGTCTGGCTCTACCGGGGCGCCGACTGGTACGTGCTCGACCCCGCCGGCCCCCATGTCGAGCGCGAGACCAGGACCGTGCAGTTCGCGCCCACGGTGGTCGAGAGCTACGACGCCCTGCATTCCGATGTGGCCAAGCTCGTCGGGGTGAGCGACAACCACGACGCGGTGAAAGCGGGCGTGGCGAGCGTGCACGATCGCTTCGGCGATCATGTCTCGGTCTCGGCCTCCCAGCCCTACTACGTCGACGTCACGCATCCGGACGCCAACAAGGGCTTCGTCGCCCAGTGGCTGGCCGCCCGCTACCGCCTCTCGACCGACGAGATCGCCACCATCGGCGACATGCCCAACGACGTCCTCATGTTCGCCCACTCGGGCCTGAGCATCGCCATGGGGAACGCCAGCCCCGAGGTCCAGAAGGCCGCGCGCCGGGTGACCTCGTCCAACGAGGACGAGGGATTCGCCGAAGCGGTCGAGCGCTTCATCCTCCCGCTCGCCCCCTAGGTCAGCGTGCAGGTGCCCGCGCTGTAGCCGACCGGGTCCGAGAAGCCGACGTTGGCGTAGCCGTGGCCGGTGTTGCGCGTCACCTTGCCGACGACCTTGTGGCCGATCGTCCACTCGAAGGTGATGGTCCCGCGCATCACGTACGTGCTCCCCGACGCCGGGGGAGGGAAGGGGAAGTTCACCCCGCCCTGGTGGATGCCGTGCGTCCCGTTGCCGAGCTTCACGGTGTCGGTCGCGTTGGTGGGCGCGAACGCGGTGCCGTTCCAGTAGGACACCAAGATGTTCATCGAGAGCGTGGCGGGAATGCCGAGGCTCGGCATCTGGCCCCGGATCCCCACCGCGTCGCCGGTGGGGGTGGACGAGCACTGGTTGATCGTCGCCCACAGATCGGGAGACCGCTCGGCGCTGGCCACCGCCGCCTGGATCTTCTGCTCCTGAGTCGGCCCCTTCTTCTTGTGATGGTTCTTCTTGGGCGTGGCGGCGGCCGCGAGCCCGGGGCCGGAGATGGCGGCGAGGGCGACGGCGAGGGCGAGGACGAGAAAACCCAGGCGCGAGCGCACGTGGAGGAAGATATCGGTTCGGATGCGAGGACCGCTACCTCGAACCGGCGTGACGGACCGGCGCCCGCGTCGTAGTGAGTCCGTGAGCGAGACCCTGATAGCGCCCGAGAGGGACGGTATCGAGGACGCGTGGGTCCGCTTCGAGACGCTCTACCGCTCGAGCCGCGACGACGTCTACGCCTACGTATCGACGCTGCTGCGCGACCACGTGGCGGCCGAGGACGTGACCGCGCTCGCCTTCGAGCGCGCCTACCGGCGGCGGCGGACGTTCGACCGCCGGCGCGGCGAGGAGCGGGCATGGCTATTCGGCATCGCCCGCAATGCGGCCCTGGACGAGCTGCGCCGCCGCCGCCGGCTCGCCGCCCTGGTCACCGACCCGGAGGACGTCGAAGCCGCCGGGCCGGAGGACGGCGCCGATGTCGCGCTGCGACGGACGACCGTCCGCGCCGCCCTCGCCGCGCTCCCGGCGCGCGACCGCGAGCTCATCGCCTTGAAGTTCCACGCCGGGCTGTCCAACGCCGAGGTGGCGCGCGTCCTCGGAGTGAGCGAGTCCAACGCGGGCACGATGCTGCACCGAACGATCGAGAAGCTGAGAAAGGCCTGCGATGCGACCCCGTGAAGACGAGCTCATCGACCCCGAGGTCGCCGAGCAGCTCGACGCGATCGACGCGACCCTGGCCGGCGACCCCGTCGCCCCCCGCTTTGCCGAGCTCGCCGAACTCGCGCTCCTCGTCTCCGCGGCCCGGGCAGAGGGGATGCGCCCCGAGTTCGCCGCCGAGCTCGACCGGCGGGTGGAGGCGCGCTTCGGGCGGGCCCCGGCCGAGTCCTCGCGCCGCGGCCGCGAGGCTTCGCCCGGCGGGCGGTCACGGCGCTGGAGCTGGAGCTGGGCTCCCGTGTGGGGCTCGGGGGGCGCCGCCGCGGTGGCGGCGGTGTTGGTCGCGGTCGTGCTCGTGAGCGGGGGCGGCGGGTCGCCGGGGCCTTCGACGGGGACGGTCGCCGGGGTCACGGATGCCAAGTCGTCAGCCGGGGTGACGCAGAACGCGGCGGGGGGGCCCAAGGCGACCCGCGGCACGACGCCGGCGGCGAAGACCGCGGCTCCGGCGCTGCCGCATCGCACGGCCAGGACCGCGCCGACGCTCACGAGCGCCTCGAGCTTGGCGGCTCCGAACGCTCCCACCGCGACGGGCGGCGGCGGCACGGCCGCGGCTGGGGCGGTGAACGGGCCGGCGATGATCATCGCCACGCCCGCGCCCGTCCCCAACGGCCGCAAGATCGTCCAGAGCTCGATCCTCCAGCTCGGCGCCCCCGGCAACCGGATCGACGCCGTCGCCCAGGGCGTATTCAACGTCGTCGGCGCCGTCAACGGGATCGTCGACCGCTCGA
>DASZMD010000070.1:0-2527 GCA_035551955.1 Solirubrobacteraceae bacterium
TGGGCCGCTACCGGCCGGGGCTATACTTCCTGAAGTGATGGGAGCAGAGCTGCTTCAGAACCGGCCGTGCGGGGGTCGCTACGGCGACCTCATCCAGTCGATCGGCAATACGCCGCTGATCGAGCTCAAGCGGCTGAGCCCGAAGCCCGGCGTACGGCTGTGGGCCAAGCTCGAGTCGCGCAATCCGACCGGCTCGGTCAAGGATCGCGTCGCCCGCTCGATGATCGAGGACGCCGAGGCCAAGGGGGCGATCAGTCCCGGGCAGACGATCCTCGAGCCCACCTCGGGCAACACCGGGATCTCGCTGGCGATGATCTGCTCGCGCAAGGGCTACTCGCTCAAGGTCGTCATGCCCGACAACGTCACCCCCGAGCGCACTCAGCTCCTGAAGATGTACGGCGCGGAGATCGTCTACTCGGAGGGCTGCAAGGGCTCCAACGGTGCGGTCGAGCTCGCGCTCGAGATGGCCGGCAAGGACTCCTCGTATTACATGCCCTACCAGTACGGCAACGAAGCCAATCCCCTTGCCCACTACCACGGCACCGCGCCCGAGATCCTCGCCGAGCTCGACGAGGTGGCGGCCTTCGTGGCCGGCCTGGGCACGGGCGGGACGCTGATGGGCAACGGTCGCCGGCTCAAGGAGGAGCTCGGCGATCAGGTCAAGATCGTCGCCGCCGAGCCCATGCAGGGCGAGCCCGTACAGGGGCTGCGCTCCCTCGCCGACGGCTTCATCCCCCCGATCATCGACCTCTCGCTGCTGGACCGCAAGATCTTCGTGACCAATCGCGACGCGATTCTGTGGACGCGTAAGCTCCTGGACGAGGAGGGCATCTTCGCGGGGGTCTCGACCGGGGCCATCGCCCGCGTGGCGGTCCGTATCGCCGGCGAGCTCGACGAGGGCAATGTCGTCTTCGTCGTCGCCGACGACGGCTGGAAGTACCTGTCGTCGGGGATCTACACCCTGCCGGTCGACGAGATCGCGAATCTCGACTCCACCGTCTGGTGGTAGGCCGACAGCCCGTCACGCGCTAGCGTGGCATCGGCCGCGTGCCCACCGTGGCGCGCGTGATGGCCCTGCCGCGACCATGCCCTCCGACGAGCTCCTTTCCGCTGACGCCTCGCGCCGCGTCTTCCTGCGCACCGCGGGGGTCGGCATGGCGGGCGCCTCGGCCTTCGTCCTCTCGGCATGCGGGAGCTCCAGGCCGAAGACGAAGCTCGTCGCGGGATCGGACCCGCTCGCCGTCCGCCAGGCCGATATCGAGATCCTGAACAGCGTTCTCGACCTCGAGTACACCGCGATCGCCGCCTACACGGCGGGTATACCCCTGCTCACCGGGCACGCCCGCGCTGCCGCCGCCCAGTTCCTCGGCCACGAGCTTTCGCACGCGATGAAGCTCGCGAGCACGATCAGGGGCGCGGGAGGAAAGCCCAACCGCCAGCCCTCGACCTACGCCCTCACCAACCCGCGCGACGCCGCCCAGGTCCTCGACACCCTGGGCACGACCGAGTCCTCGCTGATCGATGGCTACCTCACCGCCATCCCCAAGCTCGTGCCCGGGTGGCTGCGCGCCGTCGCGGCGGGGATCCTCGCCAACGAGGGTCAGCACGTGTCGGTTCTCAGGCTGCTCCAGGCGCAGCCCCCGGTCCCCAGCGCCTTCGTGACCGCCAGCGAATGATCGAGCCGCCGGTGATCGAGCACGACAAGACGAGACGCGAGCTCCTGCGGGGCGGGGTGGTGGGAATGGCCGCGAGCACCGGGATCGCGCTCGCGGCCACCTGCGATCCCCCGGAAGCGCTCGCCGCCCCCGTGCTGGGTGACGACGGCGCCGTGCTCGTGTCCCTGCTCCGCGTCGAGAAGGTTCTCGTCCTCGCCTACGAGCGCGCGCTGGCGAGCGGGACCTTGGCCCCGCAGGCCCACAAGCTCGTGTCGGCCTTCCTCGCTCACGAGCGGGCGCACGTCCACGCGCTCTCGGTCCACTTGACCGATCTCGGCATCACCATTGCGGTGGCGCCCACGACGACGGCGGCCTTCGAGTCCGAGCTCCGCCATCTCCGGGTCAGGCGCAGCCTCGCCTCGCTGCGCACCCAGCGCGAGCAGCTGCGCTTCCTCACCGACCTGGAGACGCTGAGCGGCCGCCATTACCGCTACGCCATCGCCCACCTGGGCGCCGCCAAGCAGCTCACGACGGCGGCGGAGATCATGGCCAACGAGGCACAGCACGCCACCGTCCTGCGCGAGTTCTTGAGCCCGGGGAACGTCAAGCGGGCGGTGCCGACGGGCTTCGTCGCCGGCCACAGCTGACGGCGAGCCGCGGGAAACCTGCTTACAGGTGGAGGACGTGGCTCCAGAACCACACGGGTGCAAAGAGCGCCGCGGCCGCCAGCGCGGCCACGGCGACCATCGCCATGGTCATCACCCTGTTGCCGTCGCGGTTGTAGCGCGAGGCCCAGAAGAGGGCGAGGAACAGCCCGACCGGCGCGAGCGCGAGGGCGGCGAGGACGGCGATCGCGACGTGGAGCCAGTCGA
>DASZMD010000071.1:0-2847 GCA_035551955.1 Solirubrobacteraceae bacterium
CTCGCCGCGAATCCCGACCACGACGCGTACGGCGGGGCACCGTGGAGCTACAACGCGGGCCCGATGAGCGGGAGCATCGACCCGAGCACCTTCGCGCGGCTCCCGACGTTCAGCGTCAGCGGGAAGGGCCTGGCGACGTGGAGCGAGTCCAGCTCGGGAACGGCCCCGCTCGTCGGCATCAATCCGACCACCAGGAGCGTCACCGACCTGAGTGCCACGGTTCCTCCAGGTCAGATCTTTGTCGAGCCGGGGTCGGCGAGCCAGGTGGTGGCGGTAGGGTGGACCTCGCCGTTCAGCCAGCCCCAGACCGTCTCCATCGACGGCAGCATCACCTCCGACGCCCCCGGGCCGGGGCCGTGCATCTACGCCACCACCTGGAGCGTCGACCAGAACGGAGTGCCGCTCCCCGGCGCCTCCGGCACCCTCCCCGGTCCCTTCTCGACCACGGCCACCATCCCGCCCGGCGGCTCGATCTACCTCACGGCGGCGACTCCGCCCGCCCACGCCGGGTGCGACGCCACCGGGCTTCAGCTGGCGATCCAGGACAGCAGCCCGCCCGCCCCGCCGGTCACCCTCACCACGCCCGCCGGGGGCTCGTCGACCACGATCACCGAGCCCACCTTCGCGGGCGGCGCAGGCGCCGATTTCGGCGACAGCGGCCAGGTGACGCTGCGTCTGTACTCGGGCCACGGCGCCTCGGGCACTGCGGTGCGCACCGTGACCGTCCCCAGGTCGGGCGCCACCTGGTCGACGACCCTCACCTCGCCCCTTCCGCTCGGCACCTACACGGCTCAAGCCCAGCAGAACGACATCGCCAGTCCCGCCGACGCCGGCCTCAGCGCCCCCGTCACCTTCGCGGTCACCGCGCCCTCGATCATCCTGGACACGCTGGGGGCCAGACCGCTCACCACCTCGACCCCGACCCTCACCGGCGTCGCCGACAGCGACGCGGGCAGCGATCCCTTCGCCGTCGTCGAGGTCTTCCGCGGGACGACCGTCACCGGCCCGCTGGCGCTGAGGTTGACGACCGCGGTGGCGCCCGCCGGCCAATTCTCCGTCCAGCTCGCCCCTGCCCTGGCCGACGGCACCTACACCGCGCAGGCGGCGCAGGTGAGCACGGCGGGAGCGACCGGCTACAGCCCTCCGGAGACCTTCTCGATCGACACCCATCCCCCGCCGGTGACGATTCTCACCCCTCGCGGCGGATCGCGGAGCAATCCCCTCCAGCTCGTGTTCACCGGGACGGCGGGCGACGAATCCTTCTACACGCATGTGGTCAGCGTCGCGCTCTATCGGGGTCGGCGGGCGACGGGTCTGCGCTTCGGGACGTCGGCCGTCAAGGTCAGGGGCTCGACGTGGTCGGCGACGTGGCCGCGGACGCTGGCACCCGGGTTCTACACCGCGCAGGCCTCCCAGAGCGACGCGGTCGGTCACGTCGGCGTGAGTCTGCCCACCACCTTCCGGGTGCTCCCCCTGCCGCCTGTAGTCGCCGGCGTGGCGACGATCAACGGCGCGGGCCACGTGGCCGTGAAGGTCGCCTGCAACGAGCCGATGGGCGACAGCTGCGCGGGAACCGTCGTCGTCCTCACCCGGGGCGACTTCCAGCCCGTGCCTGGTGGTCCGGTCGGTCGCCTGACGGTGATGTTCGCCTACGTCCACATTCCCGGCGGGCAGATCCAAACCGTGACCCGGATGGCGCTCCCCTCCGTCGCCGCCGTGCTCCGTCGTCATCCCAACGTGGCGGTGACGATCTCCGCGAACCTGCACCCGAGCAAGGGCAAGGCCATCCACGCGTTGACCCGCGGGCGGCTACGGCGCACCGGCGCCTGAGCTGCCGGCAGCGATAATCGGGCTGTGATCGAGCGCTACACGAGGGCCGAGCTGGCCGAGGTCTGGTCCGATCACGCGCGCTTCGAAGCTATGCGCCACGTCGAGGTCGCCGCCTCGGAGGAGATGACCGGCCCCACCGCCGAGGAGCTCGACGAGATCCGCATCGCGACCTTCACCGTCGAGGCGGTCGCCGAGCGCGAGCGCGTCACCGACCACGACACGGCGGCGTTTGTGGACGTGCTCGCCGCCTCCGCGGGGCCCGCCGGGCGGTGGATTCACTACGGACTGACGTCGAGCGACGTGCTCGACACCGGCCTCGCCCTGCAGCTGAGGCGCGTCTCCGAGCTCGTCCTCCCCGACAGCCGGCGGCTGGTGGCGGCACTGGCCGCGCGGGCGCGCGAGCACCGCCACACCCTGTGCGCGGGGCGCACGCACGGGATCCACGCCGAACCGACCACCTTCGGGATAAAGCTCGCCGGCTTCGCCTTCGAGGCCGACCGCAACGCCCGCCGGCTCGAGCGAGCCTTCCAGCAGGCGTCGGTGGGTGCGCTCTCCGGCGCAGTCGGAACCTACGCCTCCACCTCACCCGATTTCGAAGCGCGCGTCCTGCGCCGCCTCGGGCTCGAGCGCGAGTCGGTGTCGACGCAGGTGGTGGCGCGCGACCGCCACGCCGAGCTCCTGCAGGCGATCGCGCTCGCCGGGGCTGGGCTCGAGCGACTCGCCACCGAGATCCGCCACCTCGCCCGCACCGAGGTCGGCGAGGTGCAGGAGCCCTTCGCCGCGGGCCAGAAGGGCTCGAGCGCCATGCCCCACAAGCGCAACCCGATCAAGTCAGAGCAGATCACCGGCCTCGCCCGGGTCCTCCGGGGCAACGCCCAGGCGGCGCTCGAGAACGTCGCCCTGTGGCACGAGCGCGACATTTCCCACTCGTCCGTCGAGCGCGTGATCCTCCCGGACTCGACGATCCTCCTCGACCATATGCAGCGCCGCGCCATCGGCCTCGTCGAGGGCATGGTC
>DASZMD010000072.1:0-4945 GCA_035551955.1 Solirubrobacteraceae bacterium
GGCCTTCTCGGGGGTGAGCTGGGCGTGGGCCTGGCCCCCACCCGCGAGCTCGAGCTCGACGCGTACCTGTGAACCGAGGTGGACGACGCGGGAGACCATCGCCTCGACGGCGTCGCCCTCGGGCTCGAGGGCCAGGGCGACCTCGTGCGGGCGCACGAGGGTCTCGCCGATGCGACTCACCGGGCCGAGAAAGCCCATCACCCAGTCGTTGGCGGGGCGCCGGTAGACCTCGCGCGGAGCGCCCGCCTGCTCGATCCGGCCGGCGCGCATGATCACCACCTGGTCGGCCACCTCCATCGCCTCCTCCTGGTCATGGGTGACGATCAAGGTGGTCACCCCGAGGTCGTCGTGAAGGCCCCGCAGCCACAAGCGCAGCTCGGCGCGCACGTTGGCGTCGAGAGCGCCGAAGGGCTCGTCGAGGAGGAGGACCTTGGGCCGGACGGCGAGCGCCCGCGCGAGCGCCATCCGCTGGCGCTGCCCGCCCGAGAGCTGGGAGGGATAGCGGTCGGCGTAGCCCGAGAGCCCGACGATGCCGAGCAGCTCGTCGACCCGCTCGCGGACCTCGGCCTTGGGACGGCGCCGGACGGTGAGTCCGAAGCCGACATTGTCGCGCACGCTCATGTGCTTGAAGGCGGCGTAGTGCTGGAAGACGAAGCCGATCCCCCGCCGCTGCGGCGGAATCGCCACCGCCGAGTCGCCGCCGATGGCGATCTCGCCGGCGTCGGGCTCCTCGAGGCCGGCGATCAGGCGCAGCAGCGTCGACTTCCCCGACCCGCTCGGGCCCAGCAGCGCGCTCAGCGAGCCTTCGGGAACGTCGAGCGAGACGCCATCGACGGCCTTGAAGTCGTCGAAGGACTTGTACACGTCGTGAAGCGAGATCGCCATCAGAGCCTCCGCCTGTCGGGTGCCGTCATGGTCATGATCACCAGGACGAAGATCGAGATTGCCGCGAGCAGGGCGCCCGCCGTGTAGGCGCCGGTGCTGTCGAAGTTGTAGAAGCGGGTATCGACGAGCAGGGGCAGCGTCTGGGTCTGGCCGGAGATGTTCCCGGACACGACGATAACGGCGCCGAACTCCCCGAGGGCGCGTGCCGTGGTGAGCACGATGCCGTAGACGAGGCCCCAGCGGATCGAGGGCAGGGTGATGCGCAGGAAGGTTTGGAGCCGGGACGCTCCGAGGGTGGCGGCGGCCTCCTCCTGCTCGGTGCCGACCTCCCGGAGCACGGGGACGACCTCGCGCACGACGAAGGGAAGGGAGACGAATACGGTCGCGAGGATCATCCCCAGCGGGTTGAAGATCACCGCGATGCCGTGCGCGACGAGCCACTTGCCGAACCATCCGGTGGTGCCGTAGACGAGGATGAGCGAGAGGCCGACGATCACCGGGGAGATGACGAAGGGCACCTCGATGACGAGGTCGAGCAGCCAGCGCGCGCGTCCCCGCCCGCGAACGATGACGAGCGCGCACACGACCCCGAACACGGTGTTGGCGACGACGGCGATGACGGCGATCTCGAGCGTCAGCCACAGCGCGCTGATCGCCGCCGGGGTGCTGAGGGCGGCCCACACCGAGGAGAGCCCCTGGGCGAAGGTCTTCTCGAATACGAGCCCCACCGGGAGCAGGAGAAGCAGGCCGAGGTAGCCGAGGGCGATCGCCCTGAGGCCGAAGCGCGCGGGTCGCTTCAGGGTCATCGGCGACCCCGGGCGAGGCGCGCCGACCCGCGGATGGCGAGGAGCACGGCGAGGGAGATGACGAGCAGGAGCACCGAGGCGGCCGCGGCGGCGTGCGCCGAGCCGTTCTCGACCTCCCCGAAGATGAACACGCTCATCACCTGGCTCTTGAAGGGGATGTTGCTGGCCAGGAGCACGACTGAGCCGTACTCGCCCACGGCGCGGGCGAAGGCGAGCGCCGTGCCGCTGAGGATCGAGGGCAGCAGGTTGGGGAGGATGATGCGGCGAAAGGTCGTCGCCGAGCTCGCCCCCAGCGACACCGCCGCCTCCTCCATCTCGGTGTCGAGGGCGTGGAGCACGGGCTGGACCGAGCGCACCACGAAGGGCAGGGTGACGAAGAGGAGTGCCATGAAGACGGCGGTGCCCGTGTAGGCGAGGTTGATGTGGAGCGGGCTGTCGGGCCCGTAGAGGGCGACGAGGGTCAGCCCGGCGACGATCGTGGGCAGGGCGAAGGGCAGGTCGACGACGGCGTCGATGATCCGCTGCCCCGGGAAGCTGTCGCGCACGAGGACCCAGGCGATGAGGGTGCCCATGACCGCGTTGATGACCGTCACGAGAGCGGCCGAGATCAGCGTCAGCTTGAGTGCCGAGAGCGCCACCGGGCTCGTCGCCGCGCTCCACGACGCGCTCATGCCGCCGCTGAAGGCGCTTGCCACCACGGCGGCGATGGGGAGCAGGACGATCAGGCTGAGGTAGCCCGTGGCCACGCCGAGGCCGACGCCCCCCCGCGGACGGCGAGCGGCGCGTGAGCGCGCGGGCGCGCGGCGCCTCCGGGGCGCCGGCGCCAGGTCAGCCGAGATGGCGTCAGCCGGTGGCAGTGCTGACTCCCTGGCTCTGCTCGAGGTTGGTGACGATGCCGCTGGTGGGGTCGAAGAACTTGCCGGTCACCGACGTCCAGCCCCCGAGGTAGGCGATCGTGAAGAGCTTGGCCGGCTGGGTGAAGGACGACTTGTACTGGGCGGCGACCGCCGGCAGGACCGGGCGGTAGCCCTCCTTGGCCCACAGCGCCTGCCCCGCCGCGGACTCGAGCCAGTTCACGAAGGCCTGCGCCTGTGCAGCGTGCGCGCTCTTGACGGTGACGGCGATCGGGTTCTCGATCAGCACGGTCTGGGCGGGGACCACGTAGTCGAGGGCGATGCCCTTCTTCTTGGCGTGGATGAGGTCGTCCTCGTAGTCGAGGACGACGTCCCCTTCGCCCGAGGCGAAGGTCTGCAGGGCGGCGCTGGCCGCACTCGGCTGCGTGACCACGTTCTTGAGCAGGGCCTTGAGGTAGACCTGGGCCTGCGCGGGTGTCTTGCCGAGCTCGAGCTGGGCGCCGTAGGCGGCGACGATGTTCCATCGCGAAGCGCCCGAGGTGAAGGGGTTGGGCGTGATCACCTTGACGCCGGGCTTGATCAGGTCGGCCCAGCTGGTGATGTGCTTGGGGTTCCCGGGCCGGACGCCGAAGGCGACGACCGAGTCGGTGACCATCCCCTTGGTCGGCCCCGAGTCCCAGCTCTTGGCCACCAGGCCCGCCTTGACCAGCCGGGTGACGTCGGGGGCGAGGGAGAAGTTGACGACGTCGGCCGGCTGCCCGGCGGCCACGGCTCGGCTCTGCGTCCCCGAAGGCCCGAACGACGTGCTGAAGCTCACCCCCTTGCCGGCCGGCGTGGCCGCGTAGGCGGCGATGAGCTTGGCGTAGGCCGAGGACGGCGTCGAGTAGGCGACGAGCGAAAGCTGCGTGCCCCCGGACTTGGCCGCCGCGGGCGTCGCGGTCGAGCTGCTGGTGGTGTCCGAGGAACCGCCGCAGCCGGCGAGCGCCGTCGTAGCCGCCAGGGCGGCGAATGCCGCGAAGGTCCTGGTCTTCCGTCCCACCATCGTCAATTCGGGTCTCACTGATCGTGCTCCTCAGGTAAACACTAGTTTCTTTATCCAGTTTATCCATATTGTGGGAAAGGATGCTCGGGACGGCCTTCTCCGGGCAAGCTCTTGTAGGGTTCCGCCGCCGGATGCGCTTCTACGAGTACGAATCGCGAGCGATCGTCGCCAAGGCCGGAATCCCGGTGACCAAGCACGGTTTCGCGAAGACCGCGCTCGAGGCTCGGGCGATCGCCGAGGAGATCGCCGGCCCGGTCGTCATCAAGTCTCAAGTCCTCACCGGCGGGCGCATGAAGGCGGGCGGTGTGCAGTTCGCCGAGACGCCCGACGAGGCGGCCCAGCAGGCCGAGCACGTGCTCGCGCTCGAGATCAACGGCCACATGCCGCGCGGGGTGCTCGTCGACTCGCGGGCCGCGGTCAAGCACGAGTACTACGCCGGAGTGGTGTGGGACGGGATCCGCAAGCAGCCGGTGATGCTCTTCTCCGACATGGGCGGGATCGACATCGAGGAGGTCGCCGAGCAGCACCCCGATCACGTGGCGCGGGGGCACTTCTCGACCCTGCGCCCGTTCTCCGACTGGCAGGCCAAGCAGGTGATCGCCTCGCTGGGAATCTCCGGCACCGAGCTCAATCGCCTGACCCCGATTCTCGCCCGGCTCGCGCGCCTGTTCCTCGAGTACGACATGACGCTGGCCGAGATCAACCCCCTGAGCCAGCTCGAGGACGGCGCCTTCGTCGCCCTCGATGCCCACATGGACATGGAGAACGAGGCCCGTCCCCGCCAGCAGGAGCTCCTGCGCGAGCTCGGGGTGGGCGACGAGGAGACGCGCCAGGCCCGCGAGGCGACACCCTTCGAGCTCGCGGGCGAGGAGGTCGACGCCCAGGACCACCGCGGCGTGGCGGGCAACGTGACCGAGTTCGACGGCAACCTCGGGCTCGTGATCGGGGCGGGCGGCGGCTCGCTGACCCTGTTCGACGCCGTCCGCGCCCACGGCGGCCGCCCCGCCAACTACTGCGAGATCGGCGGCAATCCCTCGGTCCGCAAGGCGTGTGGCCTGGCCAAGCTCGTGCTCCAGAAGCCCGGCGTCGACCGGATCGCGGTGATGATGTCGATCGTCTCCAACACCCGCGTGGACATCGTCGCCCGCGGCGTGATCAAGGCGTGCATCGAGCTCGGCTACGACCCGGCGGAGAAGATCGCCATCTTCCGCATCCCTGGCGCCTGGGAAGAGGAGGGCTTCAAGATCCTCGCGAAGTACGGCGTCGACTACGCCGACCGCGCGGTGTCCTTGGACGGGGCGGCGGCGCGAGCCGTCGAAAAGGTGGGGACGGGCTGATGTCGATCCTCGTCGACGAGA